>PNKL01000031.1 GCA_013822425.1 Gemmatimonas sp. | reverse complement strand
CAGTCCATCAACGAACTGATCAACGAGCGTCGTGCCGTGAGCGCCGATATGGCGCTTCGGCTCGGCCGGCTGTTCAGCCAGTCGGCAGAGTTCTGGCTGGATCTGCAGCGGGGTGTTGACCTCTGGGACGCCGAGCAGGCCATCAAGGACGACCTGGCGCGCATCAAGCCGCTGCCTGTGCCGCCGATCCTCACCGAGGCGGAGTTCCGTCGCACCTACCTGTCACGGGTCAGCGAGAACACGCCCCGCCGCAAGACTGCCAAGCGCGGGACCAAGACCAAGCGGTGATTCGGGCGTAGCGAGCCCCTACCCCACCATCGCCACAATCTCCGCCCCGTACGCCTCGAGCTTCTTGGCCCCCACGCCGCTGATGTGCCCAAGCTCGGTGAGCGTCGCCGGGCGGAGCCGAGCGATTTCGTGGAGCGTGGCGTCGTGGAAGATCACGTAGGCGGGCACGCCATGCTCGGCCGCGGTATCGTACCGCCACGCGCGTAGGCGCTCGAAGACGGGCAGCGACTCAGCGGGCAAATCGGCCACGAAGCTCGATGACACCTTGGCCTTCTTCACCTTCTCGACCTTGCGATACTCGCGCAGCGGCACGCGCTGCTCGCCCTTGAGCACGGGGCGCGCGGCGGCGGTGAGCTTGAGCGCGCTGTAGTTCGCGTGGTCCACCACGATGAGCCCCATGGCGATGGCCTGGCGGATGATGGCGCGCCATTCCTGCGCGTGGCGGTCCCGGCCGACGCCAAAGGTGCTGATCTCATTATGATGCCAGTGCGACACCTTGTCGGTGTCGTGTCCCATGAGCACGTCCATCACGTGCATGGCGCCGAAGCGCTGCCCTACCCTGTAGATGCAGCTGAGCAGCTGCTGCATGGGGATGGTGCCGTCCACGGTGACGGGTGGGGTGAGGCAGGTGTCGCAGTTGCCGCAGGGCGAGCCGCTCTCGCCGAAGTAGGCGAGCAGTCGCACGCGCCGGCACTCGGACGTTTCGCAGAAGCCGAGCATGGCGTCGAGCTTTGCCACCTGCACCTTCTTGTATTCCTCGTCGGCCTCGGAGCCGTCAATCATCTGGCGCAGTTGCACCACGTCCTGCAGGCCATAGGTCATCCAGGCGTTGGCGGGGAGTCCATCGCGCCCGGCGCGCCCGGTCTCCTGATAGTACCCCTCGATGCTCTTGGGCAGGTCGAGGTGCGCCACGAAGCGCACGTCGGGTTTGTCGATGCCCATGCCGAAGGCGATGGTGGCGACGACCACGACGCCGTCCTCGCGCTGGAAGCGCTGCTGCGCGCGCGTGCGCGCGGCGGTGCTCATGCCCGCATGATATGAAAACGCGGTGATGCCGTGTTCTTCGAGGTACGCGGCGGTCTCTTCGGTCTTGCGACGCGAGAGGCAGTAGACGATGCCCGACTCGCCCGAATGTTCTGCGCGGATGAAGTCGAGGAGCTGCTTGCGCGCGTTGAGCTTTTCGACGACGCGGTAGCGAATGTTGGGGCGATCCACGCTCGCTGAGAAGACGCGGGCGTCTTGTAGTTGCAGTCTCTGTTGTATTTCTGCCCGTGTCTGTCTGTCCGCGGTGGCCGTCAGCGCGATTCGCGGTATCTCTGGAAACCTCTCGTGGAGTACCGAGAGCTGAAGATATTCTGCCCTGAAGTCGTGCCCCCACTGCGAGACGCAGTGGGCCTCGTCGATGGCGAAGAGCGCCAACGTCGACGCTTCGAGCAGTTGCAGGCAGCGCTCGGTGAGCAGGCGTTCGGGCGCCACATACACCAAATCCAGCTCTCCTGCGCGGACCTGACGTTCGACTGCGGCGGCTTCGTCTGCGCTGAGCGTCGAGTTCAGGTAGGCGGCGCGCACGCCCAGTTCGCCGAGTGCGGCGACCTGGTCGTGCATGAGGGCGATGAGGGGCGAGACCACGACGCAGACGCCCGGGCGCATGAGGGCCGGGACCTGGTAGCAGAGCGACTTGCCGCTCCCCGTGGGCATGAGCACCAGGGCGTCGCCGCCGCTGGCTACGTGCTCGATCACCTCCGCCTGGTTTCCGCGGAAGGATGGGTAGCCGAAGACGGTGGTGAGGAGGGTGAGGGCGTCGGTAGACATCGTGTGAAAGGAAGCTAGCGGCCCTGCGGCGCTATTTGGATGCGCTCTGCGGCAGATCGGTGACTTGCGTTGGGCGAGCTGATGACATCGTGCCACGCAGATTCTCCGCCTCCGCCTTCATTGCATCGGCGGTGGCTTGACTTGGTGTCGTTTATAAACGACATTCTAGGAGCACTCCTCGTGAATTACGACGTTCGGTTCTACGTCACGGAAGGCGGTCGCGACGTATTCCGTGACTGGATCAGTGGCGTTCGCGATATCTTGGGCAAGACCGCCATTGCTCGCCGCATCAATCGTCTGCGCAATGGGCTCTTCGGCGACCATGCGCCTTGCCGTGGAGGAGTGTGGGAACTTCGGATTGACCACGGACCGGGGTATCGGGTGTACTACTCGAAGATCGGCCGAGATGTCGTTCTGGTGCTAGGTGGCGGAGACAAGCATTCGCAGTCTGCGGATATTACCCGGGCCTGCGAGTTCTTGCGTCAGGAATTGCGGAGGATGAACGATGCCGAGTAGACCGCATGACGAGGCGATGGCCGAGCTGTACCGCGAGGATCCAAAGTTCGCGGCGCATTTGCTCAACGAGGTCCTCGCCGACGGCGATCAAGACGAATTGCTGCTCACGCTTCGGCAGATGGCCCTCGCGTTCGGTGGAGTGCGGTCCGTTGCCGAGGCGGCGGACTTGAACGCCACGCAACTCTATCGGACGCTTTCGGCGGACGGAAACCCGGCACTTAGCACGCTGCGGGCGTCCTCGAGGCTCATGGGGCTTCGGCTGGCGGTGCAGCCGATAAAGCGAGCCAGGAAGGCGCGCCGGTAGCGCAGGCGGGCGAACGGCTGCGTCCCGACTGCTCGTCACGCTATGCTCGGCGCCTTCCCCGCCTCGAGTCCCTCGAGCAAGTCGAACATGCGAACCGCTTCCCACACGCGGTTGCGCTTCGACTCGGAGACGGGCTTCAGGATTCCGGCTTGCTGCAGTTGATCGAGCGCCTGATAGACGGCTGCTCGCGCGCGACCGGTCGCCGCGATGGCCGCTGGGCCGGTAATCATCGGATGCGCTGGGAGCACGCCAATAATTTTCCAAGCCGCCGAATCCGCGCGGGGTGCCGCGTGGCGAGCAAGCATCTCGCGCCAAACTGCGGTCTGACGCGCGACGGCACCGAGGTAGGCGCGCGCGAGTTCCGCTGACGTATTGGCCGCATCGGCGAAGTGTCGTATCCACGGCACTACCGAGTCACCACGAAATTTGGTGAGGCCGGCGATGTAACTGCTCCGCCGGACAGAGAGCGCCACGCTGATGGGCGGCACGTAAGCCGTCGTGAGGCCGCGTCGCTTGAGCACCACATGAATCAGCGCGCGCCCGGTGCGGCCGTTGCCGTCGAGAAACGGATGGATGGCCTCAAACTGCGCGTGCACCAGTGCGGCCTGCGCGACCGGTGGCAGCGTGTCGTCGCTGATGGCGCGGCAGAGGTCATCGAGCAGTGGCTTCACGTGCTTGGGCGGTGGCGGCACAAAGTCGGCGCCGCACGGATTGTAGTCGTTGCCGCCGATCCAGTTCTGCTCGTCACGCAGCGCGCCCGCAACGTGTGCCGTGGGGCCCGCGGTCATCAACCGGGCGTGGATGGCGACGATGTCGGCGATGGTGCATGCCGCGGCCGCCGAGGCTTGATGAATGGCGAGTTCCATGGCGTCGATGTTTGCCAGTATCTCGCGGGCGGTGGGGGTGAGCTTCTCACTCACTGTCGCATCCGTACAGAGCAGAATCGGGAAGATCGGTGCCTGGTGACTCGCCTGTTGGAAGTTCTTCAGATCGAGAACGTAGTCCCAGGTCTGGTTGTAATCTTCGCGGACGTGGTGCCTCGCACCGACCTTGAATTCGATGGGAATGATCGCTGAACCCGC
Source organism: Gemmatimonas sp. (assembly GCA_013822425.1). Lineage (GTDB taxonomy): Bacteria > Gemmatimonadota > Gemmatimonadetes > Gemmatimonadales > Gemmatimonadaceae > PNKL01. Next base: position 26,332 of record PNKL01000031.1, on the reverse strand, counting down.
AACAATAACGCAGTCAATCCGACTGCCTAACCTGGGTACGTCGTACTCCAGGTAGATCCACCCTGCGATTCCATCGATTGACGAACGAACGATCGCCAGTTGCGCCGCCCAGGCGGATATGGCCTCCAACGTCAACGGATACTGCGTTCGCTGCGTCATTTGGCCAAGCACTTCGTCATCCGACATCGCTAAGAAGTCGTTGATCCGTGCTTCGAAATACGCAGGAGCAAGCAGTTGTTGGTTGGTCTCAGTCATCGGATCGCGATTTCAGAGCGGGCCGTAATAGTACGCTCCTGTTCTCCCGCCTGGCCAGGGTTACTCCGTCGCTCATTGCCGGATGGCGCTTCAGCTACGCAACTTTTGTGTCTCCCGTAACCACTGCCGCTCATGCGTACTCGACTCTATTTCTTCGCCCTCGCCCTGCCCCTCTCCCTCCTCGGGGCCCAGGGCCACAAGCAGCTCACATCCGCCGACTACGACCGAGCCGTCAAACTCCTCGCCCAAAACGTCAACTCTCTCGTAGTTGGCGGTCAGGTCACCCCGACTTGGACACCAGACGGCAAGTTCTACTATCGCGCCACCAGAACCGATGGCGTCACCTGGATTCTCGTTGACCCGGCCAAGAAGAAATCCGCCCCGCTCTTCGACCACACAAAGCTGTCGGCGGCTGTCAGTAGTGCGTCAGGGGGGAGCTACACCGCCAACGCCCTCCCCTTCGTGGCCATTGACCTCTCGCCCAAGCGCGATACGGTCGCCTTCAACACCGCCGGCAAGCGCTACGCCTGCGCGCTCAAGTCGTCCGAGTGCAAGCACATAGGCGACGCCACCAGCACCGGCATTCCGGGGCTGATGGGACGCCGCGGCCCTCGCACCCTCGAGGTCTTGTCCCCCGACGGCAAGAAGGCCGCCTTCATTAGAAACTGGAACCTCTTCGTCCGCGACGTCGCCACCAACGCCGAAACCCAGCTCACCACCGACGGCATCGAAAACTTCGGCTATGCCACTGACAATGCGGGCTGGGTCCACTCGGCGCGCGCCATCCTCAAGTGGTCGCCCGATTCCAGGAAGATCGCCACCCAGCAGCAGGACGACCGCAAGCTGAACTCCTTCCATATGGTGCGCTACCAGGTGGGCGCGCCGAAGCTGGAGTCGTGGAAGTACCCGTTCGCCGGCGACGCCGAGGTGAGCAAGGTCCATCGCGTGGTCATCGACGTGGAGTCCAGGACAGTCACCCGCCTCAAGATGGCCCCGGACTTCCACCGGGCCATGCTCGGCGATGACCTCAATATGGACGACTACCAGTGGAAGGACGACGGCTCCCTGCTCGCCCTCGCGAGCACGCCGCGCGACCACAAGGCCGCCACCCTTCGCATCGCCAACACCACCACCGGCGAAGTGCGCGACCTCTTCACCGAAACAGTCCCCACCCACTTCGAGTCCATCACCGGCTACCGCGTGCTCTGGGCCACCAACGAGATCATCTGGAACTCCCAGCGCACCGACTGGAGCAACCTTTACCTCTATGATCTGACGACCGGCCAACTGAAGAACGAGATCACGACCGGCGAAGGTCCGGTGAATGAGATCGTCAGCGTCGACGAGAAGGCGCGCACCATCACCTACCTGGCGCAGGGACGCGTGCCGGGGCAGGACCCGTACCTGGCCCACGCCTTCCGCACCACGCTCGACGGCAAAGGGCCGGCCGTATTGCTCACCCCCGACGTGGGGACGCACACCATTCGCCTGTCACCCGACAATAAGTATCTTGTTGATACTTATTCCACCGCCGACACCCCACCCGTCAGCGCGCTGCGCGACGCCAAGGGCAAGCTGGTGATGGAGCTCGAGCGCGCCGACATCAGCAAGCTCGTGGCCCACGGGTGGAAGCCGCCGATCCTGTTCAACGTCAAGGCGGCCGACGGCAAGACCGACATCTACGGCCAGCTCTTCCGTCCCACCAACTTCGACAGCACCAGGAAGTACCCGATCATCAATCAGGCCTACCCCGGGCCGCAGGGCGGATCCGTTGGAAGCCGCAGCTTCGCTGCGGCTCGAGGCGACAGGCAGGCGCTCGCCGAGCTCGGGTTCATTGTGGTGAGCATTGACGGGCGTGGCAGCGGTCCCGGGCGGAGCAAGAGCTTCCAGGATCACTACTACGGCGCGATGGGGCGCGACAACACGCTCCCCGACCAGGTGGCCGGCATGCAGAACCTGGCCAAGCGATACAGCTGGATCGACATCGACAAGGCCGGCATGTGGGGGCACAGCGGCGGCGGCTTCATCACGGCCGGCGCCATGTTCCGCTACCCCGACTTCTTCAAGGTCGGCATCAGCGAAAGCGGCAACCACGACCAGCGCAACTACGAAGACGACTGGGGCGAGCGCTATCAGGGATTAGTGGTGCGAGGTGCAGACGGAGGTGTTGATTCATACCACCAGGAAGCCAACCAGACGTGGCCGGCAACCTCAAGGGCAAGCTGCTGCTCGCCCACGGCACCGCCGACGACAACGTGCCGGTGGACAACACCATGCTGGTGGTGGACGCGCTGATCAAGGCGGGCAAGGACTTTGATCTGCTGCTCATCCCGAATGCGGCGCATGGGTACGGCGGCGCATCAAACTACATGATGCGGCGGAGATGGGATTACTTTGTGACCCATCTTATGGGGGCCATTCCACCCAAAGAGTACGTCATCAGATAAACAACAGAGAGAAAACAGAAATACAACAGAGAGACAACAGGAGGGCGCTCCGAATCCGGGGCGCCCTTCCTATTTCATGGCAACAGAGATCCCAAGGGCGCCAAAAGGCGAGGAGCGTGAACAGTACAGGATGCGCTGAATTGGTGACGCTGCTGGGAGGAGTCACCGCTACTCTCGGGCTGATCGGCGTCCGTCACCTTGACAGGCAAGCTATAGCTTGCCTATCTTCCCTGCGTCCGCCTGGGGTTGCGACATGCACTCCCGAGAGGTTCTTGCCCGTCTCCACGCGGATGGATGGCCCATCAAGCGCCAGCGAGGCTCGCATGTGCAGTTGGTACATCCGGTCAAACATGGCAAGACCACGGTGCCACACCCGCTCAAGTCCATATCGGCCGGAACGCTGCGCAGCATCGAGCGGCAATCTGGGCTTCGCCTGCGCAGGAGCGCTCCATGAACGCCACCTGGGGAGACGCAATGCAGTTCCATGCGATGGTGTGGCCGGACGGTGGTCAGTACTCCGTCGTGTTCGTTGACGCGCCCGGATGCCAGACGTGCGCGGATGACCCTGCGTCCGCGGAGGTCATGGCGCAGGACGCGGTGGAAGGCTGGGTGGAGGTACACCTCGTGACCGGCACGGCGCTGCCGGCACCGAAGCGCATTCGCCGCCGATTGCCGAAAGGCGGGTGGTGGCTCACCATCACAATCCCCCTCAAGATCGCCGTTCGCGCTTTGCTCGTGACACGCCGTGTCCAGATGGGACTCTCGCAAGCCCAGATGGCCGCACGCATGAAGGTGACGCGGCAGGCATATCAGCAACTCGAGAGCCCCGACGCCAATCTCCGGCTCGACACGCTCACGCGGGCTTTCGAGGCGCTGGAGGTGGCGCCGATACTCACACTGGCCCCACGGCATCGCCCAATGCGACGTGCGCCGCACCGCCGAGCGGCTTCCATGAAGTAACAGAAGGGCGCCCCAGCTTCGGAGCGCCCTTCTGCCATCTACCCTCCACCATCTACCATCACTTGCCAAGCGCTCTTTTCAGCCCCGCATCCCCACCAACGACTGGCAGCGACAGCACCGTCCGCGACAGATCCACCGTCAGTTGTGTACCGGGCTGCGGCCACAGCGTGAACGTGCGGTCGGAACTCATGATCAACAGGCCGAACTGCTTGCCCGGCGCAATCATCCGGTCGCCGGGCTGCAGATCGAACGTGAGGTCGTAGAACTTGCCGGGTTCGAGCGGCTCGCCGGGGCGCTTGCTGTTATAGTTGCCGCCCTTGGTGAGCGATTCATGGTTCTGCGGGTCGGCCCAGCCGCGCGACTGCACACCTACCAAGCCATCGCTCCCAATCTTGGTGCTGTCGAACGGCAGCGTCACCAGCCAGACGCTCAGGTTCGCAGCGGGCTTGCTTGACGACAGGCGAATGGTGACGCGCGGCGTCCCGCTCCAGTGCAGCGTGTCGGTGAGCACGGGCGTGGCATACAGCAGGCGATGCGGCGACGAGTCGGCGCTCGACAGCGCGGCGCCGCTGAAGCTCACGTTGTCGACGAGCGTCTCGGTGCCATTCCCCTTTTCGGCGGACAATGGACCCACGCCGTTGCCACCCGCGGCGGGGTGCAGCGTCACCGCGCGCGACTCGGGATTGGGGAAGTCATCATACGCCGTGGGCATGCCGTTGCGAGGCTGCCCTTCGCGCATCACCACCAGGCGCGGGGCGTGCTCGACACCGTTGTCCACGCCGTACAGGTAGCGCGAGAACCACTTGTTCCGCATCTCCATCGGCGGCGGCCCGCCATGCCCGCCCTGGTGCAGGTACAGCTGCGCGGGCGTGCCCTGCTTGCGCAGCGCCTCAAAGATGCGGACGCTGTGTTCGGGGACGACGTTCCAGTCGTTCTCGCCATGCGCCAGCAGCGTGGCGGCCTTCACCCCCTTCACCTTGTTCAGCAGGTCACGCTCGGCCCAGAAGTCATTGTAGTCGCCGTGCTGCCGGTCGCGTCCCGCCACGTACAGTCCGTCGCGGATGGTCTTGTTGCACACCTCGTGCAGTTCAGGGGCGCCGCTGAAGATGAAGTCGTAGAGGAAATCGATGTCCTCGCCGAGCCAGTCGCCCGGATGCCGCACGAGTCCGTTGCTGCGGTAGTAGTGGTAGTAGCTCGTGTTCGGCGCGATGGGGATGATGGCCTCGAGGCCGTCCACGCCGGTGGTGGCCGCGGCGAGCGGGATGGTGCCGTTGTAGCTCGTCCCCGTCATGCCGACCTTGCCGGTGCTCCACGTCGCCTTCACTTCGTCGCCGCCGGTGCGCGCGGTGTACCCCCTGGCACGTCCGTTGAGCCAGTCAATGACCGCCTTGGGCGCGTACTCCTCGGGCATGCCGCCCACCGTGGGACAGCCCTGCGAGAGGCCGGTGCCCGGCGCTTCGCTGTGCACCACCGCGAAGCCGCGCGGCACCCAGTTGTTGATCTCGCTGTTGCCGACGGCAGTGCGATCGGGCTTGAACGGCGGCGGTGGCTGGTTGGTGCGCGGTGGCGGCACCGCGCCGACTTCCTGCTTCACGTCCCACAGGTATTTGCGATCGCCCGACGTGCCGGCAAAGTAGGGCGAGCTTTCGTAGATCACCGCGACCTTGAGTCCCTCGGTCTCCGTCTGCCGCGGGCGCGTGACGTCCACGTGCATGCGATCCTTCCTGCCGTCGCCGTCGCTGTCGAACTCGGTCTCCACCCAGAGCCGTTCCTTGATCCAGAGCGCGGGGTCGGCGAAGCCGGGGACAACCTGCGCCTGACCGTTGGTGAAGACAGGAACGGTCTTGGCAGACCCCTGCGCGGCGGCATCGAGTGCGCCAACGGCGAGAAGGACGAGTGCGGCGGCGTAACGGCGGGACATACATGCTCCGGTGCGGGTGGCTCTGGGAGCCTCATAGGGTTACGCGCTGACATCGCAAACTGCTACCTCGGGTCGGGCATTTGCGTGCCATTGGGGCTTTTTCACCACGGAGCACACGGAGAACTGCTGAGGGCCACGGAGTACTGCAAACCCTGGGTTAACGGCATCGCGCCGAGCAGGACTTGGCGTGGCATTCGCACTCCGTGGCCTTCCGCTTTTCCTCCGTGTGCTCCGTCGTGAAGAAGCCCAAGTGGCGTCCATGCGTGTGCTCACTGCTGAAAAAGTCATCGTGTGTCGCCCTTTCTCCAAGGCCACAGCAAGATGCAGTATTTGGCATGCGCCCACTCCTGATTCTCGCCCTCGCCGCACTCCCCGTCGCCGCGCAGCAACCCTCGCGTCAGACCTCCGACGACGACTACACGCGTTACGAATTGCTCGCGCCGGGGTCGGCGAAGTTCCGCATCCTGTATGAAGTCACGGTCACCACACCTGGCGCGAGGGGAGCGTGGCGTCGCGGCTCAGCGCGCGCGCACCAGAACCGCGAGATCGTCTACTTCCTGCGCCAGCCTGAGACGCACGCCTTCGACCTGTATCACGACTACACCGAGTCGCGCCCCGGTGTCTCCACGTACATCAACGTCGTGCGCGCCGGGAGCACGGTGAGCGCGCCGAGTGCGATGAATCTCGACACCGGTGAGCCAGTGCCGTTTGAGGTGCTCAAGGGCGAGGCTATCACCAGGGCCGGGCTCGACGTGTCTAATGTGACGCCGCAGACCGAGGCCGTGGTCTTCCGGTTCCCGCCGGTGCAGCCCGGCATGTCGGTGCGCCTGCGCATCTCAGAGACGTACACCGACTCGGTACGCTACACCGTGAGGGACGGCGAACTGGTGTGGTCACGGCCCGTAAGCGGTAGGCCGCGTAATTGGTTAGATTACAGGGAGCCCCCAAAGAAAAGGACCAGATGATCAAGGGATTCGAGTTCGCAGCTGAAGGGCGCACCTACGTGTGCAGTGTCGAGGAGCGCAGAGGCGCGAGCGGCGAGTTCTGGTGGTGGTTCACGGTCACCGGCGATCAGTCGATGTACGCCCCGTTCGAGGCCGCGTCGTCCGACACGCGCGCTTCGGTACAGGAGCGCGTGCTCCAGTACTACAACAACCGCGTCTTCAAGCGCTCCCAGCCGACCCCGCGTGGCGGTCAGTGGGGACGCCGTCCGCCACAGGTCCAGGGTCCCGCGCAGGCGCCCGTCGCGCTTCCGGACGTGCCCAAGGCGGTCTGACCAGACAGCGATGGCGGCACACGTGCCGCCTCGCCCCGAGTGACGCGAAGGGCGCCGCGATGCGGCGCCCTTCGCGTTGTCGCGCTCGGACAATTCTCGGCGCTGCTGAAACCCGCCCTCCGGCACGGCCGTAGCAGAAGACAGGACAAACCATCGCTCCCCGGGCACTGTCCAACCGACTGGTGCCCATTGGTTTGCCTGCGCCCTCGACCCGTGTCCTGATGCGAAACATTACGCTCGCCGTTCGGATGCTGCTGAAGACGCCGTTCGTCTCGGCCATTGCCATCCTGTCGCTGGCCCTCGGCATTGGGGCGAACGCGGCCATCTATTCGATGTTCGACCAGCTGCTGATGCGCAAGCTTCCCGTGCCGGAGCCGGGACAGCTGGTCAACCTCTCCGCCCCCGGTCCGATGCCGGGCTCCATGTCGTGCAACCAGGCAGGGAACTGCGAGATCATCTTCAGCTATCAGATGTTCCGCGACCTGGAGAAGGCCCAGACCTCCTTCACCGGGATCGCGGCACACCGCAGCTTCAGCGTGTCGCTGGGCGTCCGCAGCGAGCCCCTGACGGGCGAGGGCATGATGGTAAGCGGGTCGTACTTCCCGGTGCTCGGCATCCAGCCGGCCAAGGGACGGCTGCTCCGCCCGGATGACGACCAGGTGATCGGCGCGAACTTCGTGACCGTGCTTGCCTATTCGTTCTGGGAGGACGCGTTCGGCAAGGATCCGAACATCGTCGGGCAGTCCATGGTGATCAACGGCAAGTCGTTCACCATCGTCGGCGTCGCCCCGCAGGGTTTCGACGGCACGACGGTGGGCAACAAGCCCAAGGTGTACGTGCCCATCTCGATGCGCGGCGAGGTGCAGCGCTTCTCGCGCTTTGAGGACCGCCAGGTCTACTGGATCTACCTCTTCGCGCGCCTCAAGCCGGGCGTGAGCATGGACGCCGCGCGCGCGGCCATCAACGCCATCTACTCGCCCATCATCACCGATGTCGAGGCCCCGCTGCAGAAAGGGATGAGCGACAAGACGATGGCGAGCTTCAAGAACAAGAAAGTGCTCGTCGAGCCGGGCGCCCGCGGCCAGAGCTTCCTCCATCGCGAGGCAAAGACCCCGATCCTGCTGCTCTTCTCGGTGACGGCCATCGTGCTGCTCATCGCCTGCGCCAACATCGCCAACCTCCTGCTCGCCCGCGGTGCCGGGCGCGCCACCGAGATGGGCGTGCGACTGGCGCTCGGCGCCACGCGGCGCCACCTCGTGACGCAGCTGCTCACCGAGAGCGTGCTGCTCGCGCTTGCCGGCGGCGGCGCCTCATTGTTCGTGGCGCAGTGGACGCTCAGTCTCATCATGAGCATCATGCCGCCCGAGGCGGCCGAGACGATGACGTTCACCATCAGCCCGATGGTCATCGTGTTCTCGGGCCTGCTCAGCGTCGCCACCGGCATCGCCTTTGGCCTGTTCCCGGCGCTGCACAGCACGCGCGCCGACCTCATCAGCGCCATACGCGCCGGCGCCGGCCAGCTTACCGGCGGCCGGGCCGCCGCACGGTTCCGTGCGTCGCTGGTGACGGCGCAGATCTCGCTCTCCATGGGCCTCCTCATCATGAGCGTGCTCTTCCTGACGTCGCTGATGAACGTGAGCCGAGTGGACCTTGGCGTCACGGTGGACGGCATCTCGACGTTTCTGGTGGTGCCGCGACGCGCCGGCTATGACAGCGCGCGCACCGCGGTGCTGCTCACCCAGGTGGAGCGTGAACTCAAGGCGCTGCCCGGCGTGTCGCATGTGACGGGCGGCATGGTGCCGCTGATGAACGGCGACAACTGGGCCAACTCGGTGAAGGTGCAGGGCTACGACTGCGGCCCCGACGTGGATTGCGGCTCGCGCTTCAACGAGATCGGCACCGACTACTTCAAGACGTTCGGCGTGGCGTTGCGTGCCGGACGCGAGTTCACCGAGGCTGATCAGGTGGGTGCGCAACAGGTGGCCATCGTCAACGAGGCGTTCGCGAAGAAGTTCAACCTAGGCACCGACGTGGTAGGCAAGTTCATGGGCGATGGTGGCCAGGGCGACTCGCTCAACATCCAGATCGTCGGTCTGGTGCCGAACGTGAAGTACAGCGACGTGAAGGACTCGGTGCCGCCCGTCTATTACCGGCCGTGGCGCCAGGATCCCAACATCGGTGCCATGTATTTCTACGTGCGGTCGGCGGTGGCACCAGAGCAGATGCTGGGCACGCTGCGCACGGTCATCACGCGCATGGACCCCAACCTGCCGGTGGAAGAGCTGAAGACCATGCGGCAGCAGGTGAAGGAGAATGTCTTCCTCGACCGCATGATCTCGGTGCTGTCGAGCGCGTTCGCCCTGCTGGCGACGGTGCTGGCCGGCGTCGGCCTGTACGGCGTGCTGTCGTACTCAGTGGCGCAGCGCACGCGTGAGATCGGTGTGCGCATGGCGCTGGGCGCCGACGGCGCCAACGTGCGCGCGTTGGTGCTGCGCCAAGTGGGCTGGATGGTGCTCATCGGCGGCGCCATCGGCATCGGCTTCGCGTTGGGCGCCGGGCGCGCAGCGCGGTCGCTGCTGTTCGAACTGCAGGGTCATGACCCACTGTCGTTCTCCATCGCGGTGGTCCTGCTGGCCGTCGTGGCGCTGGGCGCCGGGTGGATTCCGGCGCGGCGTGCGGCGATGACGGACCCCATGCACGCACTTCGCTATGATTGAGCCCCGGGCGGGATCGTTGTTCTCCCTCTCCGCACTCCGCGACGACCTGCGCTTTGCCCGGCGGATGCTGGTGAAGAGTCCGCTCTTCACGGGTATGGTCGTGCTCACGCTGGCGCTCGGCATCGGGCTCAATGCCGCGGTCTTCTCGGCCGTCGAGGCGATGCTGCTGCGCCCCCTGCCGGGGGTGCGTGATGCCGACGCGCTGGTGCAGCTCTACCGCACGGCGCCGGCCATGCAGTATGGGTCCAACTCCATTCCGCACTTCTGGGATGTGCGACGGCGCTCCACCGACGTCTACTCGGGGACGGCGGCCTGGACGTTCGTGAACCTCAGCGTCGCGGCTGACGGCCGGCCGGTGCGGCTCATGGGCCAAATGGTCTCGGCCGACTACTTCTCGGTGCTCGGCGTCACCGCCGCGCACGGACGCACCTTCCTCCCCTCGGAAGACGCGGGGCGGGGGGCGCACCCGGTGGCGGTGCTCAGCAACGCCGGGTGGAAGGATCTCCTTGGCGGCCGGGCCGATGTCATTGGACGCTCGCTGCTGGTGAATGGCCAGAAGGTCGAGGTCATCGGCGTCGCCCCGCCCGAGTTTCGCGGCGCGCTGCCGCTGGCCGTGCCGTCCCTGTGGATGCCGCTCATGCAGCTCGCGCAGTTGCGTCCGGGATCGGAATCGGATTTCGACAACCGGAACAACAACTACCTGAACATCGTGGCGCGACTTCGCCCCGGTGTCACGGTTGCACAGGCGCGCGCCCGGATGGCCGCACTCAGCACTGAACTGCGGGCCGAGTTTCCCGACGCCTACGAGAAGCGCGACGTCAACCTCGTGCCGCAGAACGAAGCGGGGATTCACCCCATGATGCGCGGTGCGCAGGTGGCGCTATCGGCCGTCGTCATGATCGTCGTCGGCCTGCTGCTGCTGATCGCCTGCGTCAATGTGGCGAACCTGTTCCTGGCGCGCGCGCGCGACCGGGCCCGCGAGATGGCCATTCGACTGGCACTCGGAGCGCGGCGCAGCGCGCTCATGCGCCAACTGCTCGTGGAGAGCCTCGTGTTCTCGCTGGTGTCCGGCATCGCAAGCCTGCTGGTGGCCGCATGGACCATCGGACTCGCCAACGGCATCACGCTCCCCACGGACATCGACTTCCGCCCTGACTTGCGCCTGAGTCCGCTCGTGCTCGCCTTTTCGCTGGCGGTGACGGTTGTGGCGGGCGTGTTGTTCGGCCTCGCGCCGGCGCTGCAAGCCACGCGCCCGGCGCTCATCCCGGCACTCAAGGGCGAGGCACCGGCCGGGGGGTCGCGCTCGCGCGTGAGCCGCGGCCTCGTGGTGGCGCAAATGGCGTTGTCCCTGGTGCTGCTCATCTGCGCGGGGCTCTTTCTCGTGAACCTCCGCAACGCGACGATGATCGACAAGGGATTCGTCAGCGATCATGTGCTGCTGGCGGAGGTGGATCCCGGACTGCAGGGCTATACACGGGGGGCGAGCGAGGATTTCTACCGGCGGCTGACCGAACGACTTTCGGCCAATCCCGGCGTGCGATCCGTGGGCTTCACCGACCAGGTGCCGCTGGGCATTGGCAGCAGCGACCGCGGGGTCGAGATCCCCGGATACACGCCGGCCAAGGGCGAGGGCATGTCCATCTACTACGCCAGCGTGAGCCCCGGCTATTTCAAGACGATGGGCATTCCCCTGTTGAAGGGGCGCGAGTTCACCCCGCAGGATGACAGCGGCTCGGTGCGCGCGCTGGTGGTGAACCAGCGCTTCGTGGACCGGTTCTGGCCTGGGCAGGAGGCCATCGGTCGCACGGTGCGCACGGCGCGGCGCGATTACACCGTCGTCGGCGTCGTGCCGACCGGCAAGTACCTGCGGCTGGGCGAGAATCCCACGGCGCACATGTGGTTCGCGCAGTCGCAGCTCTGGGATGCGGGGATGGCGATCGTGATCAGGACGACGGGAGAGCCGGACGCCTTCATCGGAACGCTGCGCAGCGAGGTGACGGCCCTCGACGCGAATCTTCCCCTGAGCAACATCCGTTCTATGGACAAGTACCTTGGCATCTCGCTGTTGCCGGCGCGCCTGACCGGCGCGGCCCTTGGCGTATTCGGTGTGCTGGGGTTGTTGCTGGCGTCGGTCGGGATGTACGGCGTCATGGCCTACTCGGTCTCACAGCGCACGCGTGAAATCGGCATCCGGATGGCGATCGGCGCCCAGGCGGCCGACGTGGTCCGGCTGGTGATGCGGCAGGGACTGACCCTGGTGCTCATCGGCACGGGCATTGGACTTGCTGGTGCGTTGGCTGCCTCGCGGTTGCTGGGCGCGGTGTTGTACGGTGGCAACTCGCTCGACCCGATGACGTTTACCGTGGTGCCGGTGGTGCTGATCGCCGTGGCGGCCGTCGCGTCGTTCGTCCCCGCCCGTCGCGCCGCGCAAGTGGATCCCATGCATGCGCTGAGGTACGATTAGCAGAAGATAAGAAGTACTGTTGTCTCTCTGTTGTTTGTCTGTTTTCTCTCTGTTGTCTATCTCATGGATATTGTAAGAGCACCACAGAAAAAGACGAAACGAAACTTGTTGATCGGTGCCGGTGCTCTCGCACTCGTGCTCATCACCGTGTGGGCGCTGAGCCTCGATCCGGCCTCGCAGACCATCGAGCGCTCGGCGGTGCTCATTGACAGCGTCCGCCGCGGCGACGTGGTGCGCGAAGTACGCGGCCCCGGCACGCTGGTGCCCGAGCACATCCGGTTCATCACGGCCCAGGCGAGTGCGCGCGTGGAACGGCTGGCCAGCGAGAGCGGTCGGCGCGTGAACGCGGGCGACGTGCTGCTCGAGCTCAGCAATCCCGACCTGCAGATCCAGACCATGCAGGCCGAACAGCAGGTGCGGCAGGCGCAGATCGAGCTGCTGAACCTCAGGACGTCCTTGCGCAGCCAACTGCTCACCCAGCAGGGTGTGGTGGCGAGCACGCGCCCCCAGTTCGTGAACGCATCCCAGGAAGCGATGGCCGCCGACTCGCTGGCCAAGAGGCGCCTGCTGTCGAGTTTCGAGCTCGCCAACAAGAAGGCGGCCGCCGAGGAGTACACGACGCGCCTGCGCGTGGAGCAGGAGCGGCTGACGCTGATGGAGCAGGCCATTGACTCGCAGATCGCCACGCAGCAGAGCCAGGTGGTGCAGCTGCGCGCCATCGCCGACAACCAGCAGGCGCGCCTGCGGTCGCTCAGTGTGCGCGCGCCGGATGCCGGCGTGCTGCAGGATCTCACGCTGCAACTCGGCCAGTGGGTGCCCGAACGCACCACGCTGGCCAAGGTCGTGCAGCCCGGCAGGCTCAAGGCCGTACTGCGCATTCCCGAGAGCCAGGCTAAGGACGTGGTGCTGGGGCAGAAGGCGAGCATTGATACGCGCAACGGCCTCGTGGCCGGTCACGTGAGCCGCAAGGATCCGTCGGCGCAGGGCGGCACGGTCACGGTGGACGTGGGGCTCGACGGCGCGCTGCCGAATGGCGCGGTCCCCGACCTGAGCGTGGACGGAACGATCGTGATCGAGAAGCTCAACAACGTGCTGTTCAGCGGACGCCCGGCGTTCAGCTCCGGTTCGGGGTCGGTGTCGCTGTTCAAGCTGGTGGACGGCGGCCGCGCCGCGGTGCGCGTGCCGGTGGAGCTGGGGCGGAGTTCGGTCAACGTGATTGAGATACTGCGAGGCCTGGACGTTGGCGACAAGATCATTGTCTCGGACATGTCGCAGTATGCCAACGTTGCGAGGGTCAGAATCAAGTAGAGAGAGGCAACAGAGAGACAACAGAGAGACAACAGAGAGACAACAGAAAGACAACAGTACTCACGGGAGCTTGGGATGATTGACAACGGCGCGCTGATCAGCCTCAGCGGAATCAGCAAGATCTTCTACACCGACGAAGTGGAGACGCACGCGCTGAGCGACGTGCACCTGCACGTGGCGAAGGGCGAGTACGTGGCCATCAGCGGACCGTCGGGGTGCGGCAAGACCACGCTGCTGTCCATCCTTGGGCTGCTCGACACGCCGAGTGGCGGCGAGTACCTGCTGGCGGGGCAGCATGTGGCCGGTCTGAACGCGGCCGACCGCGCGCGGGTCAGGAACCGCCAGATCGGCTTCATCTTCCAGGCGTTCAACCTCATCGGCGACCTGACAGTGGCCGAGAACATCGAGCTGCCGCTGACGTATCGCGACATGGCGGCGAGCGAGCGGCGCGACCGCGTGGCGAAGGCGCTGGAGCGCGTGGGGATGACGCACCGCGCCAAGCACTTTCCGGCGCAGCTGAGCGGCGGCCAACAGCAGCGCGTGGCGGTGGCGCGCGCCGTGGCTGGCGACCCGGCCATCCTGCTCGCCGACGAGCCGACGGGCAACCTCGACTCCAGGAACGGCGAGGCGGTGATGGAGCTGCTCAGCGAGCTCCACCAGAACGGCGCCACGATCTGCATGGTGACGCACGACTCGCGCTACGCGCACTACGCCGACCGTGAGGTGTCGCTGTTCGACGGCAAGATGGTGGAGACGGCGACGGCGTAGCGGGACCGGTGTCTCCTGCCAAGAGGGTGCTTCCGCGAGGCCGCGCTGGTGGTCGTGTAAACCAATTCGGCGCTGCCGGCATCAAACAGGATGTACCTCGTCGCGCGACCACACCCCGCCCCGCAGACCATGACCATACTCCGCCCCGCGGTATCCGGTCGCTTTCGCGCCTTTGCGGCGATCGCGTGTTCGACGTTTGCGCTGGCGCTGCCGGCGCAGCAGCCCGCCGCCAGCGTCGACGGCTTGATCAGGTCCGCGTCCGTGTCCCGGCGCACCACCACGGCGGGGCACACGATTCCCGTCCCCGTCGGGCGCGCCGAGGTGCGCACGGGGCCAATCACCATTGACGGCCGGCTCGATGACCCGGTCTGGGCGCGCGTCGAGCCCCTCACGGGCTTCACGCAGACCGATCCCGACGAGGGGCAGCCGGCCTCGCAGCATACCGAGGTGCGCTTCCTGTTCGACGACGACGCGCTCTACGTGGGCGCGCGGATGTTCGACACCGAAGGAACCAGGGGCGTGCGCACGCAGCTCACGCGGCGCGACGCACAATTCGACTCCGACTTCTTCACCCTCGTCCTCGACGGCTACCACGACCACCAGTCGCGCGCCTTCTTCACGGTGAACCCGAGTGGCAGTCGGCAGGACCAAATCGGCACTGGCAACTCGTGCTGCGACAGTGGATGGGATCCCATCTGGGAGTCCGCGGCCAGCGTGGACAGCGCCGGCTGGAGCGCCGAGATGCGCATCCCGCTCAGCCAGCTGCGCTTCTCGCGCGACTCGATGCAGATGTGGGGCCTGCAGATGTGGCGCTTCATCCAGCGCCGGCAGGAGTTCGCCATGTGGAGCTTCTGGAAGAAGACCGAGGTGGGTGGTGCGTCGCGATTCGGCCACCTTGAGGGCGTGCGGATCGCCACTCAGCCGCGGCATCTCGCCGTGCTGCCGTACACCGTGGCGCGCGCCAAGGCGGTGCGCGCCGCCCCGGGCGACCCGTTCAACGACGGGCGCACGCAGGACGTGCGCGCCGGCGTGGACCTGAAGTACTTGCTCACGCCCAACCTCACGCTCGATGCGACGTTCCAGCCGGACTTCGGCCAGGTGGAGGTGGATCCCGCCCAAGTGAACCTGAGCGCGTTCGAGACGTTCTACGAGGAGAAGCGCCCGTTCTTCATCGAAGGGGCGGGCGTGTTCCGCTTCGGCGGCACGCGCTGCATGTTCTGCAGCAACTTCAGCGGCGTCGAGTCGTTCTATTCGCGTCGTATCGGGCGCGCGCCGAGCGGGGCGAGCCTCGCCTATGCGCAAGGTCCGTACGCCGACATGCCGGACGCCTCGACCATCCTTGGCGCCGCCAAGATCACCGGGCGCACCGGCAACGGTTGGACGGTGGGCCTGCTGAACGCCACCACGCGGCAGGAGCAGGCGCGGGTGCAGCGCGCGGACGGGTCGCGCACCGACATCACCGTGGAACCACTGACGAACTTTCTCGTCGGGCGCCTGAAGCGCGACTTCCAGCGTGGCAATCTCGTGACCGGGCTGTATGCGTCCTCGGTGACGCGCCGGATGACGGATGAGTTCCGGCCGATGCTCAACAACCACTCGGAGATGTTCGGCTGGGACCTCGAATCGTACTGGAAGAACCGCGCCTATTCGCTGCGGGCGTCGCTCATGGCGTCCAACGTCAGCGGCGACCCGCGGGTGATCACGGCGCGGCAGAAGTCAAGCGCGCGCTACTACCAGCGTCCCGACGACCGCCGCGCAGTGGACACGACCGTCACGTCCATGCAGGGGGCCGGCGCATTCGTGCGCATCGGCAAGGATGGCGGCGAGTGGAACTGGGAACTGATGGGGAACACGCGCACGCCGGGCTACGAGGTGAACGACATCGCCTTCCAGGGCCGTGCCGACTACGCGTGGTTCAACGGCAACATCGCGCGCTTCCTGAGCAAGCCCACCAAGTGGTACCGCACGCTGTCGCTGATCGCCGGCGGACAGTACCAGCGGAACTACCAGGGGCTCGAGGTGACGGGGCGCGACGTGCATGCCGGCATCTTCGGCAACACGCTGTCGGGCGGCTTCTTCAACACCTTCGTGATCCTGCGGCCGACGCTGATGGACGAGCGGCTGCTGCGCGGCGGACCGGCGGTCTACGTTCCTGGCGGCGGCTACTTCAACGTCAACTACGGCACGGACACGCGGCGCCGCGTGAACGGCTCTGCGCAGGCGAGCTACAGCTGGAACACGGAGCGCGGCTTCGGCAATCAGTTCAACGCCACGGTGCGCTATCGTCCGACGTCATTCATATCCTTGTCGGCCGGCCCGTCGTACAACCTCACGCGCGCCGTACGGCAGTACGTGCAAGCGGTGGGAGATCCGGCCGCGACCGCGTTCAACGGCACGCGTTACGTCTTGTCGGGGCTCAACCAGAACACCCTCGGCATGGACACGCGCCTGAGCGTCACGTTCTCGCCGCGCATGACCTTTGAACTGTACGCGCAGCCGTTCTTTGCCACCGGCAAGTACTATGGCTTCAAGGAGTACACGGCCCCCCGTTCGCGCGACGTCGCGGTGTACGGTCGCGACGCGGGGACGATCGCCGAGACCCGGAATACCGAGGGCCGCGTGACATCATACACGGTGGATCCCGACGGCGCCGGTGCGGCCTCGTCGTTCAGCATAGCCAACCCGGACTTCAGTGTCCGGTCGCTGCGCGGCAATGCGGTCTTCCGGTGGGAGTACCGGCCCGGGTCCACGCTGTTCTTCGTCTGGACGCAGTCGCGGAGCAGCAGCGACGCGTCGGGCGAGTTTGACCTTGGGCGCGACGCGCGTGCGCTCACGGCCACCCGTCCCGACAACATCTTCCTGGTGAAGATGAACTGGTGGCTGGCGCGGTGATCGGGATGCGTTGAGGGCGGCAACGCCTGACGGTGGGACTGTCGATGCATACCTTTGAATGGGATGCCTCCAGTCTCCTTCGGCGTTGACCGCCTCGTCGCGGATCCGTCACTACTCGGCGGTACCGCGCGCGTCGGGCTCGTCACCAACGACGCCGCGCGGCTCGCGTCGGATGCTGGGCGCCATTCGCGCGCGGCGCTGATCGCCGGCGGCGTTTCCGTCGTGCGGCTCTTCGGCCCCGAACATGGGCTCACCGCCACCGCCGATGACGGCGCTGCGGTGGCCGACGGTACCGACCCGCTGACGGGCCTGCCGGTCGTCTCGCTCTATGGCGAGCGCATGCGGCCCGATATGGAGTCGCTGACCGACCTCGACGCGGTGCTATTCGACATTCCCGACGTGGGCGCGCGGTTCTACACCTACACGTGGACGCTCTACCATGTGATGGCGGCGTGCGAACAGGCGGGAACGCGGGTCGTCGTGCTCGACCGGCCAAATCCGCTGGGTGGCGAACTCCAGAGCGCCGCGGGTCCCGTACTCGACCTCGCCTGCCGGTCGTTCATCGGCGAGGACGCCATTCCCATACGCCATCAGCTCACGCTCGGCGAGCTCGCCCGCTTGTGGCAGCGCGACCACTTTGCAAAGGTCCGGCTCGACGTCATTGCCTGCGACGGCTGGACGCGCGCCATGCGCTGGCCGGACACGCTGCTGCCATGGGTCCCGACGTCGCCGGCGATGCCGTCGTTTGAGAGCGCCCAACTCTATACCGGAGCCTGCCTGTTCGAGGCCACGAACCTGAGCGTCGCTCGCGGCACCGATGCGCCGTTCCAGCAGGTCGGGGCTCCCTGGCTCGACGTGGGCGCGGTGCTTGCCGACTTGGCCCGGCGCGTGCCCAAGGGCGTGGAGTTCAGCGAGACGACCTTCATTCCTGCCACCGGGCCGTACGCGGGCGAGGAGTGCCGTGGCATTCGCATCACGGTCACGTGGGCCGGCGCCCTGCGTCCGGTGGCATTGGGGCTGCTCCTCATGGCAGCCGTTGCCAGCACACATCGCCTGCGTTTCCAGTGGGCACGCTATCCCACCGCGGCCAATCCAAGCGGCGAGGGGCATTTCGAGCGGCTCGTCGGGCGGCGCGACATCCGGCGGGTCTTCGACAAGACACCGCAGGACATTGACGCCGAGCAGGTGCGTGCATGGACGGAGGTCGGGGACTGGGCAGAGCGAGTGGAGCCGGTGTTGGTGTACTGAGCCGGCCTTTTTCACCACGGAGCGCACGGAGAACAACCGGAGGGCCACGGAGGACTGCCACTGCTAGGGGTAACGACGTCGCGCCACGCAAGTATCCGCGTGGCGCTCGCTGTTGACCCAAGAAGTTGCAGTCCTCCGTGGCCCTCCGGTTGTTCTCCGTGCGCTCCGTGGTGAAGAAGGCTTCGTCGCGCCGTGCGCTCACTGCCGCCGCCTGCTATTTTCCGCACCCATGACCCTGCTGCAACTCATGCTCACGGGCGCGTTCGTGCTGTCGGGCGCGGCAGGGCTCATCTACGAGTCCATCTGGAGCCGCTACCTCGGGCTTTTCGTCGGTCACAGCGCGTACGCCCAGACCATCGTCCTGGTAATCTTCCTGGGCGGGATGTCCGCCGGCGCCGCCTGGGTGGCGCGCCGCTCCGCCACGCTCGCATCACCGCTGATGTGGTACGCGCGCGCCGAGGCTGCTTGCGGCGTCATCGGGCTCGCCTTCCATGGTGCGTTCGGGCTGATCACCGCCTTCTGCTACGACACGCTCTTCCCCGCCATTCCGGGCGGCGCCGTGCTCCTGGTGGTGAAGTGGGGCATCGCCGCGCTGCTGATCCTGCCGCAGTCCGTGCTGCTCGGCACCACCTTCCCGCTCATGAGTGCGGGCTTCCTCCGTGCCGCGTCGCCTGACGGACAGACGGGGAGCGGCAAGGTGCTGGCGAACCTCTACTTTGCCAACTCGTTCGGCGCGGCGGTGGGCGTGCTCGTTGCGGGCTTCGCGCTCATCAGCGCCTTCGGCCTTCCCGGTACCTTGCAGACCGCCGCCATCCTCAACGTCGTCGTGGCCGCGATGGTCGTGGCGGCGGTGCAGTTTGCGCAGGAGGAGACCGACGCCCCGGTGGATCCCGCGCCGGTCACCGAGGCCGACGCGGCACCGGTTCCCGCGCACATCTGGCGCGTGCTGCTGATCGTCGCCGCCGGCACCGCGGTGTCGTCGTTCATCTACGAGATCGCCTGGGTGCGCATGCTCTCGCTCGTGCTCGGGAGCGCCACGCACTCCTTCGAGCTCATGCTGTCGGCCTTCATTCTCGGACTGTCGCTCGGCGCGCTCTGGGTGCGCACGCGCGCCGACCTGTTCCGCGACCCGATGCGCGCGCTCGCCATCACCCAGTGGGTCATGGGCGCGCTCGCCATCGCCACGATGTCGGTCTACATGATGAGCTTCGACTGGATGGCGTCGCTGCTCGAGACGCTGGCCAAGACCGACGAGGGCTATCGCGCCTTCTCGCTGACACGCTACGCCATCTGCCTTGCGGTGATGCTCCCCGCGACGTTCTGCGCGGGCATCACCCTGCCCCTCATCACGCGCATGCTGCTTGGCGCAGGGGCTGGCGAGCGCGCCATCGGCGCCGTCTACAGCATCAACACGCTCGGCAGCATCGTGGGGGCGGCGCTCGCGGCGCTCGTGCTCATGCCCCTCATCGGCCTCAAGGCGCTCCTCGTATTCGGCGCCGTCATCGACATGGCGCTCGGCGTCTGGCTGATGTGGCTGGCCGGGGCGGGCTCGCGGGAGACGCGCAAGCTTGCCGTGGGGCTCGCCGGCGCCACGGTCCTTGCCGTGGTCGGCGCCACGCTCAATGCGCCGTTCACGCGCGAAATCCTCACCAGCGGCGTGTATCGCTACGGCAAGGTGGAATACACCGGCCGCAACGTCGTGTTCTATCGCGATGGCCGAACCGCCACGGTGAGCGTGCGCAAGACGCCGGGCAAGCAGCAGTATGCGCTCTCCACCAATGGCAAGCCTGACGCGTCGCTATCGGAGATCTGGTTCGACTCCGCCGCCGTGGCCGAACGCGTTATCACCGGCGACGAGAGCACACAACTGCTCCTACCGATGGTGGTGCTGGCGCACGTGCCGCGCGCCGCGGAAGGGGTCGTCATCGGGCAGGGATCGGGGATGTCGTCGCACTTCCTGCTCGGCAGCCCGCACCTCAAGCGGCTCACCACCATTGACATCGAACCGGAGATGGTGCGCGGTTCGCACATGTTCTACCCGGTCAACCGGCGCGTCTTCGACGATCCGCGCTCGACGTTCGTGTACGACGACGCGCGGTCGGTCTTTGCATCGGCCCGCCGGCAGTACGACTTCATCCTGTCGGAGCCGTCGAACCCGTGGGTGAGCGGGGTGAGCGGCCTTTTCACCGATGAGTTCTACCGTCGCGCTCGGCAATACCTCGCACCGCACGGCATCTTCGGGCAGTGGCTGCACCTGTACGAGATCAACGACGAACTGGTGCTCAGCGTCGTGCGCGCCCTGCAGCGCAATTTCCCGTCGTATCGCATCTATCTCACCAACGATGTGGACATCCTCATCGTCGCGTCGGCGGACTCCGTGCTGCCGGAACCGGACTGGTCGGTATTCGATTACCCCAAGGTGGCCGACGACCTGCGCCGGTTCCGCCGTATCACGCCGGAAGCGCTTGAGGGGACCGTCGTCGCGACCAACAAGTCCCTGGCGCCGATCGTGCTCGCCGGCGGCCTCGTGAACTCAGACTTCCACCCCGTACTCGACCTTAGCGCCGAGCGCACACGTTATCGCAAGGACGCGGCGCGCGGCTTCATGGATGCCACGGGCGACCGGTTTGACCTGCTCGCCGCGTTCGACGAACGGCGCATCGGATTCGGCACGGAGACGAGGGAAGGGCTCGATCTGCCGCGGGTACTGCTGCGGGCGCGGTCGGCACGACTGCGCGCCGGCGAGCCTTCGCCTGCGAGCGACACAGTTGACAGCGACCGTCTGTACCGCCTCGCCCTCAACCGGCAGGCCGTGATGCGCGATCTGCTGGCGGCGCCGCGCCCGCCGGTGGACTGGTTCACGTGGTTCCGCATGGTCGTCGAGGTGGAGAGCGACCATCATGCCGGACTGAGCGGCGTGGTGGACTCCGCCTTCTATGCCGGCGTGGAGCGCTACATGACGCGCTGGCAGGCGCCCGAGGCGGCGCACTCGGCGTGGCGCTTCATGCGCGCGGCCGGCACGTACGACTGGCCGGGTGTGGCCGCGGAAGTGACGGCGCAGCTCAAGTCACGCGTGGCCGGGCACACGTGGCTGCCGCTCGAGATTCTCGGCAATGCGGGCGTGCTCGCGCTCGTGCGCACAGGTGATCGTGTGACAGCCCGCAAGATGTTTGAGTCGCTTGATGCATACTCGGCGTTTGAAAAGGGTGACCTGCGCTCGGAGATTCTGCGGGCACTCGTGGCGCGACGGAAGGCCATGGTGCCGAAGCCATAGGCTTTCTTTACCACGGAGCACACGGAGGAAGAACCGGAGGGCCACGGAGGACTGCAACTTCCTGGGGAACAGCCAGCGTCACGCAAGGATCTGCGTGGCGCGCTGTCGTTCACCCCAGTTGTTGCAGTCCTCCGTGGCCCTCCGGTTCTTCCTCCGTGTGCTCCGTGGTGAAAAAGGCCAGCGGAGGATTACGGTTTCACTGGCATCGGCTTGGGCGGCTTGTTCTTGAAGTCGCCCGCCTTGACCGCCGACATTTTTGCCGGGTTCACCCACTTCCTGATGGTCGCATTCACTTCATCCGCGGTGAGCTTGGCGA
Source organism: Gemmatimonas sp. (assembly GCA_013822425.1). GTDB lineage: Bacteria > Gemmatimonadota > Gemmatimonadetes > Gemmatimonadales > Gemmatimonadaceae > PNKL01. The sequence goes on along the minus strand of PNKL01000031.1, from coordinate 4,486 downwards.
CGCGGTCCTCGAGCGACTGGTCGAAGACCATCGTGCGCTCCTGGAAGGTCTGCTGTGACAGCCGGCTCACCAGCTCCGCGTCACGCGCGCGCGATTGCAGGCGCTGCTGCAGCCACGCCTTCTTGGCATTCTCCAGTTCCTCGGCCGTCACGCCCTCCTTCACCCAGCGGCCAAGCTCCTCGCCGAAGGCGCTCTCGAGGCGCACGATATTCTCGGGGTTGTAGATCGCGAATGTCTGCAGCACGGCGGCGCTGTCGAGCGCCTGCGCGCCGAACCCGGACTGCACGCCGTAGCTCAGACCGTCCTTCTGGCGGATGCGCACGGCGAGGCGCGAGTTGAGGAACCCGCCGCCGAGGATATAGTTGCCGAGCACGAGGCTCGCGTATTCGGGCTGGTCATCGCGCACTGCCAGGTTGACGGCGCCAATATAGACCGCGTTGGCCTTGTCCGGCGTCTCGATGGACTCCGTGACTGACGCCACGTCAAACGCCTTGCGCTTCAGGCGCGCGAACGGCTTGGGGTTCTTCCAGCCGCCGAACAGCTCGTTCATGACGGCGGTCACGGAATCGCGGTCGAAGTCACCCGCCATGGCCATGTCGCCGTACGACGCGCCGACCAGATCGGTGTAGATTTTCCTGACTTCGTCAACTTTCACCGCCTTGAGGTCGGCAATCTGCTCGTCAATCGTGCCGATGTACAGTGGGTGGCCCTTCGGCCACGGATTCATGATTCGCTGGATGGTCACGAACGCCACGAACTGCGGCTCGGACCTGTTCTGCTCGAGCCCGGCGAGCCCTTCCGTGCGCAGGAGCTCGAGTTCCTTCGCGTCGAACGCGGGTTCTCGCAGCACCTCACCAATGAGACGCAGCGTCGGAATCAGGTTGGGGCGCGTCGTCTCGACGTTGACAACCACGTTGTTTCCGGCACCACCGATGTTCACGCGCGCCTTCAGCTTGTCGAACTCGTCCTTGATCTGCTGGCGCGTCCTGGTCCTGGTGCCCTTGTCGAGCATCGAGCCCATGAGCTGCGCAGCCGTGGTGCGGCCCGAGAGCGACTTCTCGTCGCCGAAACGCAAGCCGATCATCGCATTCACGGTGTTGCCGCGCGTCTGCTTGGGCAGGAGCGCCAGCTTGAAGCCGTTGGGCAGCGCGCTGCGTGTCGTCCGCTTCTCGACATTCGCCGCCGACGGATCGAACACCTCGCCTTCGGCGAGGGCCACGTTGCCCTTGTAGTCCCTGGTGGCGGCCACGATTTCGGCATCGCCGACCCAGGCGACTTCAGCCCGGTCGGGCTTGGCCGTCGGGATGAACTTGCCGATGGTGCGATTGTCGGGCTTGAAATACGCCTTGGCAACGCGTTGCACGTCTTCCGGTGTCACACCCTTGATGCGATCCCGATGGATGAACATCATGCGCCAGTCGCCCATGGACGCCCACTCGGAGAGCTCGAGGCCGACGCGCTCCGAGTTGTTGAGCGCGAGGTCGATCTGCTTGAGCAGCGTCGTCTTCGCGCGCTCAACCTCTTCCTTCGTCGGCGGTTCAGTCGTGACACCATCGAGGGTGGCCAGCAGGGCGCGCGACGCGCTGTCCAGTGACTGCGTAACCCGCACGTTGGCATAGGCGCCGAAGAGCCCGGGCTCCTTGAGCTGCAGGCTCGTCGCCGCCACGTCGGCGGCGAGCTTCTTCTCCACCAGCGCCTTGTACAGGCGGCCGGACGGCTGGTCGCCGAGTATCTGCGTCAGCACATCCACCGCGGCGTAGTCCTTGTGCGTGCCGGCGGGGATATGGTAGGCGGCCACGACCGCCTGGATGTCGCCGACGCGTCGCAGGGTGACCGTGCGCTCGCCATCCTGCACGGGCTCGGCGGTGTACGTCGGGTAGATCATGTTGCCGCGGTCGAGCGAGCGCATCGGCTTGGGAATCGCGCCGAACTTCTCCGCGATCAGGCCCAGCGTACGGGTGACGTCAAACTTGCCGGCGACGACGAGGATGGCATTGTCGGGCTGGTAATAGCGCTGGTAGAACGCCTTGAGCCGCTCGATTGGCACGTTCTCGATGTCGGCGCGCGCGCCGATGGTGCTCTTGCCGTAGTTGTGCCACAGGTACGCGGTGGACGCGGTGCGCTCGAAGAGGATGCTGAGCGGATTGTTCTCGCCCATCTCAAACTCATTGCGCACCACCGAGAACTCGCTCTCGAGGTCCTTCTTGGCGATGTACGAGTTCACCATGCGGTCGGCTTCGAGGTCGAGCGCCCACACCAGGTTCGAATCGGTGGCCGGCACTGTCTCGAAGTAGTTCGTGCGGTCATACCACGTGGTGCCGTTCGGGCGCGCGCCGTGTTCCGTCAACTCCTGCGGAATGTTCGGGTGCTTCGGCGTCCCCTTGAACACCAGGTGTTCGAGCAGGTGGGCCATGCCTGTCTCGCCGTAACCCTCATGCCGCGAACCGACGAGGTAGGTGATGTTCACCGTGGTCGTCTGCTTGGACGCGTCGGGAAACAGGAGGACCTTGAGGCCGTTGTCGAGGTTGTATTCCGTGATGCCCTCGACGGTGGCCCCCTGCTTGATGCCGGCCGGCAGCTGCGCCAGGGCGAGCGCCGGCAGGGCAAGCGTCAGGGCCAGGACCGACCGCGCAACACGGCGGGCGAGAGTGTGAGTCATGCGTACCTCATGCCTGTGTGGAGACGTGCAATCGCGCGGCTGGACTTGGGGGCGCGCACGGATGCTCAAATTGTGAGCGATATCCCGTCCATACGGAAGCGGGGGTGGGGCGGTGTCAGGCTGCTTCCTTCCCTGGACGCGCGGCTTCTTCACCACGGAGGACACGGAGCGAAACGGAGGGCCACGGAAAACTGCAACTACTTGGGGACACAGCGCTTGCCATGCTAAGCTATAAGCTATGCGAGGCGCGATGTCTTTACCCCTCGTTGTTGCAGTCCTCCGTGGCCCTCAGCGGTTCTTCGTGTGCTCCGTGGTGAAAAAGCCCCGCGAGACCCGTACTACGGCTGCGTCGCGGTCGCCGCGACGGGCTTCTTCTTCGCCAGCGCCATGCCATCGTTCTTCACGTACAGGTCGAGCCAGGTCGTCCACCGCGCCCACTGGTCGAGCAGCGTTTCCCTGGTGACCGGGCCGTGATCCTCGTACGGGTACATGTACAGCGACGCCACCTTTCCATTGGCGCGCAGCGCCTGCATCATGCGGATCGAGCTGATGGGATCGGTGCCGACATTCTGGTCCTCGATGGAGTGGTACATGAGCACGGCGCCCTGCAGCTTGTCCACGTTCAGCATGGGCGACATCTCGAGGTAGGTGCGCTGGCCGTTCCACAGGTCGCGCCGCTCGCTCTGGAATCCGTTGGGCGTGAGCGTGCGGTTGTACATGCCGTCGCCGGCGATGCCCGCCTTGAAGAACGGCGTCTGCACCATGGCGTTCAGCGTGCTGAACGCGCCGTAGCTGTGGCCGCCGAGGCCGAGCTTCGTGCGGTCAATGAGCGCCTGCCGGTCGAGTTCATCAATGACGGCGTACAGGTTCATGCGGAGATCCGACACGTAGTTGTCGTTCATCCGCCCGGCATCACCGATGATGGGTGGGTTGAAGTTCGCCACCGCATATCCCTGCGAGGCGAGGAACTCGATCGTCCGCGGTCCCGACGACGGGAATCGCTTCACGTTTTCGGCGCGCAATGAACGGTCGTAGCCGCCCTGGTCGGTGTACTCGTACGGATAGAACCAGAACATGCCCGGAAGCCGCGTCCCCGCTGTGTAGTTGGCCGGCAGGGTGACGTTCACCACGAACGTGATGCCATCGGCGCGCGTGACCGTGATGCGCTTGCGTTGCAGCGCCGTGAACTCGGGCGCGGGATCCACGTTCCTGGTGAGTTGGGTCAGCGTGCCCGTCTTCAGGTCCTTCAGGTAGGCATTCGGCACCTGCGTGGGCGACTCGCGCGTCACGATGGCGGCCGAGCCATCGTCATCGAGAAGCAAGCCGAGTGATTCGGCGACGTCCGCGGCACCCTCGAAGACGCGCGTCTTCTTGCCGGTGGCCATCTCGACCTTGTCGAGGAAGTCCCTTGGCGGACTGGCCAGGTAGTCTCGTGAATACTGCGTCCCCTTCAGGAAGACCTCGCCCGCCGCGGTGACGACGGCCACTTCACCACCGTTGGTGCCGCGTTTGGTGAGCATCGAGCCGGGGTTCGTGTAGAAGGTCAGCGTGTCGGCACCGCCGCGTCCGCCGCCGCCGGGGAAGCCCGTTGCGCGGCCACCGCCCGCAAAGGCCGGGGTCCAGCCGCGCAGGCGCACGATGCTCATCCGCCTGGTCGGGTCGCTCAGCTTGACCGCGAAGATCTCGCCCATGCCCGCGTTCGTGGTCGCGACAAAGAGCGTCTGCGCATCGTCCGTGAAAACCGCGCTCGTCATGGCCGCCGTGTGCTGGTAGATGACCTTGATGTCCTTGTCGCCAAACGGCGGCAGCCACTGCACCACCTTTTCC
>PNKL01000030.1 GCA_013822425.1 Gemmatimonas sp. | reverse complement strand
GGGTATAGTTCAGTTGGCGAAGAGACCCTGACACAGGACGCCCCCCATGCACAAGCCGAATCCCGCCGACCCATCGCTGCGCGAGAAGCTGACGCCCCTGCAGTATGAGGTCACGCAGTGCAGCGCGACCGAGCCCCCCTTCCGCAACGAGTTCTGGAATCACCACGCGGCCGGCATCTACGTGGATGTCGTGTCGGGCGAGCCGCTCTTCGCGTCCACCGACAAGTTCGATTCGGGGACCGGCTGGCCGTCGTTTACCCGTCCCATCGAGCCGCGCCACGTGAACGAGCACGAGGACCGCAGCCACGGCATGCGGCGGGTGGAGGTGCGCTCGGCGGAGGGCGACTCGCACCTGGGGCACCTGTTCCCCGATGGCCCGGGTCCGACCGGCATGCGGTACTGCATCAACTCGGCGGCGCTGCGGTTCATTCCGGTTGACCGCCTCGAAGCCGAGGGGTACGGGGCCTACCGGCAACTGTTTCCCTAAGGGGTCGGCGAGCCCGCGCGGTCAGGCGGGGCCGCCGCCCAGTGCGGGAATTGCCTCTTTCTTGGCGCCGCGCCGCGTCGTAGCGTGGAATCACGGGCGTCGCCGCGCACGCGGCCCGCCGGCCCGCGCTGCGCGGGAGGAGGCGTCATGCACCAGGTCTTCGAGAACCGTGCCGAAGCCGGACGCCAACTGGCCGAGCGACTGACGGCCTACGGAGGACAATCGGGCGTCCTGGTGCTCGGACTGCCGCGCGGCGGCGTCCCCGTGGCCTTCGAGGTCGCCATGGCGCTCGGCTTGCCGCTCGACGTGTTCACGGCGCGCAAAGTCGGCGTGCCGGGCCACGAGGAACTCGCCATGGGCGCGGTGGCGACCGGCGGCGTGCGGGTGCTCAACGAGCAGATCGTCAACGCGTTCGCGGTGCGCGCGCCGGAACTGGAGCGGCGCATCCGCGACGCCGACGACGAAGTGCGCAGTGGCGAGCTTCGCTTTCGCGGCGATCGGCCGCCGGTGGACGTGCACGGCAGCACCGTGATCCTGGTGGACGACGGCATCGCCACGGGGGCGACGGTGCGCGCCGCCGTGATGGCGTTGCGTGCGCAGGGAGCGCGGCGGGTGGTGGTGGCCAGCCCGGTCGCCGCCATGGACAGCGCGGCGGACGTCACGCACGTCGCCGATGAGACGGTGATCGTGCGCACGCCGCCGCAATTCATCGCCGTCGGCGCGTGGTACCGCGAGTTCGACCAGTTGGAGGATGCCGAGGTGCGTGCGCTGCTCGAGCAGGCGGCCGCGCGGCTGCCGGAGGAGTGGCGGCACGCGGCGCATCGGCACTCGCACTCGGGCTTAGGGAAGCTCATTCACGGTTCGGTGCGGCCCGAGTAGAGGCATCACTGCAACTGCCTTGCCGCGGATTACGCGGAAATGGCGGATGAGCGCGGATACGGCGTTTGAGGACCCCCCAAGTAGGATCCGTGTTATCCGCCCCCATCCGCGTAATCCGCGGCAAGGTAGTTCGCCGTTGAGGGTGACCGCCTCGTGGCCCGACCGCATGTAGCTTTCACCCGTCACCCGTCCCCCGACTGAGAGGCCGATGCTCCGTCTGCTGCTGCTGCTGCTGCTGCTGTTGCTGCCGCTCGCGTTCGCCGCTCCGCTGATCGCGCAGCAACCCGCCGCGGATTCCGCTGTCGTGGATACCGTCGCGCCGGGACTGGTGCACACCTATGTTGTCCGTCAGGAAGGGCCGTGGCGGGCGCACGTGGTGCGCGTGGACCTGCGGAGCGGTCAGTACGCAGTGCGCAGCGTGCGCGCGCTCGACTCGCTGCGCGGACGCGAGACGGTGTCGGGGATGGTGGAACGCGCGCGGCGCGACGGACGGAACGTCCGCGTGGCGATCAACGCCGACTTCTTCAACCTCGGTACCGGCGAGAGCGTCAACAACCAGGTCGGCGACGGGCGCATCTGGCGGGCGCTCGCGTGGAGCGGCGTGCCGCGCGGTCCGATGCGAAGCGCGCGCGGCCAGTTCGGCGTGACGCGCGACGGACGCCCCGTCATCGACCGCTTCGTCTTCACCGGAACGGTGCACGCCGGGTCCAGCTCGTGGGCGCTGGACGGCGTGAACGTGGTGCCGTCCAATGGCCAGGGTCTGGTGCTCTGGCTCCCCGAGGCGAATGGGCGTTACCGCGCCGATTCAGCGCGTACGGGGCGCGAGCTGCGGGTGACGGTGGTCAGCGGCAACTGGCGTGACTCGCTGATGTTGCGTGCGCGCGGCAGGGTGACGGCAGCGGACTCGGTGCCGCTCCCCGCCAACGAGGGGGCGCTGGTCGCGTACGGCTTCACGGCCGCGCGCCTCGATTCGATTGCCAGGGTGCAAGGTACGTTCGACGTGCACGCCTCGTGGCTTCCCTCGGTTGGGGCCATTGACCAACTCGTCGGTGGGTGGCCGGTGATCCTGCGCGATCGTGTGACCATGGTGGAGGAGGCGGCGAGGCGGGAGTTCACCGTGGCTTGCAACGCGAACGTGCGGCATCCGCGGAGCCTGGTCGGCTTTGACGCCGACACCAGCCACCTGTACCTGGTGGCCGTGGACGGGCGGAGCGCGGCAAGCGTGGGCATGACGCTCGTCGAGACGGCCGACTTCCTGCGCGGCCTGGGGGTGGCGCACGCGCTCAATCTCGACGGCGGCGGCTCGACGGCCTTGGTCGTGGATGGACGGGTCATCAATACGCCCAGCGACCCTCGGGGCGAGCGCATGGTGGCCAACGCGCTGTTAATCGAGGAGCGACGCCGTCCGAAGTAGGGTGAAAGCACCGGAGATTACCGGACAGCGCTGCAGCGGTTCACCTGCTGTCGCGCCCGATGCGGCGCACCCAACTTGCAGGTATCCGGCATGGGGCCGGACCCAGCGAGCCGCGGGCGTCAATGATGCAGTCCGATGCATGAACTGAGTCTGGCCGTCGAGATCGGGAGCATCGCCGAGAGGGAACTGGGCGCGACTGTGTCGCGGTGCGTCGCCGTCGGTGTGGACGTCGGCCTCGACAGTGGCGTCGAGCCGTCTGCGCTGGAGTTCTGCCTGGAGTCGGTGCTGAGCCAGCCGCCGTGGACGGGCGCCTGTCCCGTGCTCTCGACACAGGCGGGCGACGTCCTGCGGGTGAGCTGGCTTGAGGTCGAGGACGATGACCGTTCGGAGGATTGAAGTCCGCGAGCGCGTGATGGCGCGCAATGACGAATTGGCTGCGCAGGTGCGCGCGCGGCTCGCCCGCCACGGCGTGGCGGCCCTCAACCTCATGTCGTCGCCCGGCGCGGGAAAGACGACACTGCTTGAGCGCACCCTCGAAGTGCTTGGCGAACCGCTGGCCATCGCCGTCGTGGCGGGCGATGTGCAGACGCAGAACGACGCGGACCGGTTGTCCGTGCACACCGGACGCCTGGTGCAGGCCGTCGTCACCGGCGGCGCCTGTCACCTCGACGCGCTGCAGGTGAGCGAGGCGCTCGACCACATCGACCTCGACCGGACACGGCTGCTGATCATCGAGAATGTCGGCAACCTGGTCTGTCCGGCCAGCTGGGACCTCGGCGAACAGGCGCGCATCGTGCTGTTCACCGTCACGGAGGGCGATGACAAGCCCCTCAAGTATCCCAAGATGTTCGAGAAGGCGGACTGGGTGGTCATGACGAAGACCGACCTGCTGCCGTACGTGCCGTTCGACATCGAGCGTGCGGAGCGCAACTGCCTGCAGGTCAACTCCGCCCTGCGGTTCATACGGGTGTCGGCCCTGACCGGGAACGGCCTCACCGGCTGGTTCGACCTGTTGCACCGGTCGGTCGTTCCGCTGGCGGGCGTCTGATGGCTGTCGTCCCGTCGCGGGAGGCGCGCCGCCTCACGGTGACCGGGGTCGTGCAGGGCGTCGGATTCCGCCCGTTCGTGCACCGGCTCGCCGGCCGGTTCGGACTCGCGGGCTGGGTGCGCAACGTCGCCGGCACGGTGGAGATCCGGCTCGAGGGCGCCACCGCGTCGCTCGATCGCTTCGAGCAACTGCTGCGCGACGAGGCGCCGCCCGTCGCACGGATTGATGAGGTGCAGTCGGTGGCGGTGGACGCGGCCGGCGTGGATGGGTTCGACATCGCCGAGAGCGAGGACGCCGACACGCTGCGGCCGGTGCCTCCCGATGTGGCGACATGCGAGCAGTGCGAGCGCGAACTGCTCGATCGCGAAAACCGACGCTACCGCCACCCGTTCATCACGTGCACCGACTGTGGTCCGCGTTACACGATCATTGACGACCTGCCGTACGACCGCGCGCGCACCTCGATGAAGGCCTTCGCGCCCTGCGCGCGCTGCGCCGCAGAGTACGCGGCGAGCGGCGACCGTCGGTTCCACGCCGAGACGCTGGCCTGCCCGGATTGCGGGCCGCGCGTGTGGTTCGAGGGAGCGGCTGGTGAAGGGCGCGCCAACGGGGAGCAGGCCATCCTGCTGGCCGCCACGGCGCTTCACATGGGCGCCGTCGTCGGCGTGCGCGGCCTCGGGGGATTCCATCTCGCGGTGGACGCCACCAACGACGCCGCGGTCCGCCGCCTGCGGTCACGCAAGCACCGCGACGCCAAGCCGTTCGCCGTCATGGTGCGCACGCTCGACGAGGCGCGCGCCCTGGCGCGCGTGAGCGACCGGGAGGCGGCGGTGCTGACCTCGCGGGCGCGCCCCATTCTGCTGCTGCGCCCGCGCGCCGATGCGCCGCTGGCGTCGGCGCTCGCGCCCGGGCTCGACCGCGTCGGCGTGATGCTGGCGTACACGCCGCTGCACCATCTGCTGCTCAAGTCCGCCGACCGGTCGCTCGTGATGACGAGCGGCAACCTGGGCGACGAACCCATCGCCATCGGGCTCGACGAGGCGCGCACCCGCCTGCGCTCGCTGGTGGACGCCTTCCTGCTGCACGACCGCGACATCGTGTCGCGCTGCGACGATTCCGTGGTGCGCATCGCCGGCGCGCACGACATCCTGCTGCGGCGCGCCCGCGGCTACGCGCCGGTCCCGGTCGCCCTGCCGGTCAGGTCGCCGCACCCGCTCATCGCCGTGGGGCCGCACCTCAAGAACACGTTCACGCTGGTGCGCGACGGCCAGGCCTTTGTCAGTCCGCACATCGGCGACCTCGATGGCCTCGAGGCAATGGAGCACTGGCGGCAGTCGTACGATCGGTACCGCGCCCTCTTCCGCGTGGAACCGGCGGTCGCCGTGCGCGACCTGCATCCGGGCTATCTCTCCACGCGGATCGCCGACGAGCTCGGGCTCGCACGCATCATGACCGTACAGCACCATCACGCGCACATCGCCGCCGTCGCCGCCGAGCACGGCGTCACCACGCCGGTGGTTGGCCTCGCGTTTGACGGCACCGGCTACGGGGACGATGGCAACGTGTGGGGCGCCGAAGTGCTCGTGTGCGACCTGTCGGGCTATCGCCGCGCGGCACAGCTACGTTACGTGGCGCTCCCCGGCGGCGACCTCGCGGCGCGCGAACTGTGGCGCGTGGCGGTGGGCTATGAGGCGCTCGCCGGCTGGCAGTCGCCGGCCTTCGCCCTCGCCTACTACGGAGTGCCGCTCTCCCTTCGCACGGGCGTGCAGCTGCAGGTGACGCAGGGGGTGAACGCGCCGCGCGCTTCGTCCATGGGCCGCCTCTTTGACGCGGCGGCCGCCGTGCTTGGCGTGCGGCGCCATGCGTCGTTCGAGGGGCAGGCGGCGATGGAGCTCGAGGCGCTTGCCGGCGACATGCATGCGGCGCCGCTGCCGTTTCCGATCTACGAGGAGGCCGGCCGGCTGCAGCTCGACCCCGTGCCGCTGCTCACCGCCCTCGGCGAGGGACGCCGGCACGGCGTGGACGTCGGGCTGCTCGCCGCGCGGTTCCACGAGAGCGTGGTCGAAACGTCGGTGGACGTGGCGCGCCTCGTCGCCGCCAGCGTCGGCCTCGACACGGTGGTGCTGGCCGGCGGCTCGTTCCAGAACGCCCGCCTTCTCACCCGCATCACGCGGCGCCTCGAAGAGTCGCACCTGCACGTGCTGACCGCGGAACAGCTCGGCCCCAATGATGGCGCCATCAGCTACGGCCAGGCCGCCGTTGCCGCCTGGAAGCTGTCGCGGGGCGACTGACATGTGCCTCGCCATCCCCGGGAGAATCACCTCCATCCGCGACGACGCCGGCCTCACCATGGGCGTCGTGGATTTCGGCGGGGTGCGCCGCGACGTCTGCCTGCAGTATGTGGCCGATGAGGTGTCGGTGGGGGCCTACGTGATCGTGCACGTCGGCTTCGCCATCGCGACGCTGGACGAGGAGGAGGCGCGCCGTACCCTTGAAGTGCTCCGGGAGATGAACCTGCTCGACGAGCTCGACGCGATGACAGCCAGCGCGGAGCCGCCGTCGGAAGAGGCGGGGAACGGTCCGTGAAGTACCTCGAGGAGTACCGTGACGCGGAGATCGCGAAGTCGCTGATCGCCCGGATCCGGGCGCGCGCGACGCGCCGCTGGACCTTGATGGAGGTCTGCGGCGGCCAGACGCATACGATCGTGCGGCAGGGGCTCGACGAGCTGCTGCAGGGTGCGGTCGAGATGATCCACGGTCCGGGCTGCCCCGTCTGCGTCACGCCACTGGAGCAGATCGACAAGGCGCTCGCGATCGCCGCGCGTCCGAAGGTGATCTTCACTTCGTTCGGCGACATGCTGCGGGTGCCCGGCAGCGACAGCGACCTGCAGCAGGTGCGCGCCCGCGGCGGCGACGTGCGGGTGGTCTACTCGCCGCTCGACGCGCTGGCGCTCGCGCAACGACATCCCGACCAAGAGGTCGTCTTCTTCGCTGTCGGGTTCGAAACCACCGCGCCGGCCAATGCGATGGCCGTCTGGCGGGCCCGCGACCTCAACGTGAAGAACTTCAGTGTACTGGTGTCGCACGTCACGGTGCCGCCGGCGATCACCGCCATTCTTGACGCTCCGGGCAACCGCGTACAGGGCTTCCTCGCTGCCGGCCACGTCTGCGCGGTGATGGGGTGGGAGGAGTACGAGCCGATCGCCGCCAAGTACACGGTGCCGATCATCGTGACGGGCTTCGAGCCAGTAGACATCCTCGAGGGCATCTCGATGGCAGTGAGCCAGCTCGAGGGCGGCCGCCATGAAGTGGAGAACCAGTACGCGCGGTCGGTGCACCGCCGGGGAACGCCGCCGGCGCGCGCACGGGTGCAGCAAGTCTTCGAGATGACCGACCGGCGATGGCGTGGCATCGGCGAGATTCCGATGAGTGGCCTGCGGCTGCGCGAGGAGTTCTCGGCGTACGATGCGGAGCGCCGGTTCGGCGTGGCCGACATCAGGGTGGCGGAGCCGGAGGCCTGCAAGGCCGGGGACGTCCTCACCGGGCGACTCAAGCCGACGCAGTGTCCGTCGTTCGGCACGCGGTGCACGCCGGAGCAGCCGCTTGGCGCGCCGATGGTCTCCACCGAAGGCGCCTGCTCGGCGTACTACAGCATCGTGAAGCACCGCGCGGCCGAAGCGGCACCGGCGGCACAATGAGCGACGCCGCGAATCCCGCCGCACTGAGCTGTCCCGTTCCCCTCGAGGTCACTGATCGCGTGCAGCTGGGGCACGGGTCGGGCGGCAAGTTGAGCGCCCAGCTGGTGGCGCGCCATTTCCTTCCGCACTTCGACAACCCGATCCTGTCGCAGCTTGGCGATGCGGCCGTCGTTGGCGTGGCGGGCGGCGAGCTGGCCATCTCCACCGACTCGTTCGTCGTGCATCCGCTCGAGTTCCCCGGAGGCAACATCGGTGCGCTCGCGGTGCACGGCACCTTGAACGACGTCGCCATGATGGGGGCGCGCGCCGCCTGCCTCACTGCGGGGTTCGTGCTCGAGGAGGGACTGTCGCTCGCGGTGCTGGATCGGGTGACCGCCGCGATGGCGCAGGCCGCGCGCGACGCGGGCGTGCCGATCGTCGCCGGCGACACGAAGGTGGTGGAACGCGGCAAGGCCGATGGCCTGTACATCAACACCACGGGCGTTGGTGCCATGGATTCCGCGTTCCGTCCGGCGCCGGCGCGCGCGCAGGCGGGCGACGCCGTCCTGGTGAGCGCGCCGATCGCGCGGCACGGCATGGCCATCATGGCGGCGCGCGAGGGACTGTCGTTCCAGAGCGCCATCACCAGCGACAGCGCCTGCCTGGCGCCGCTCGTGGACCGCCTGCGCCACTTCGGCATGGACGTGCACGTCCTGCGGGACGCAACGCGCGGCGGCGTCGCGAGCGCGCTCAACGAGATCGCCGCCGCGTCGGACGTCGGGATCGAGATTGACGAGGCGGCGATTCCCGTGCCCGGCGATGTGCGCGCCGCCTGCGAGCTGCTCGGGCTCGATCCGCTCTATGTCGCGAACGAAGGGGTGATGGTCGTCTTCGTCGCCGAGGAACGGGCCGAGGAGGCGCTGCGCGCGCTGCGCGCGCATGCACTGGGCGCAGGCGCGGTTCGACTCGGGCGGGTGGTGGCCGCGCATGCGCGCCTCGTCGCGCTGCGCACGGCGCTGGGGGGGACGCGTGTGGTGGACCTGCTCCCCGGCGACCAATTGCCGCGCATCTGCTAGCCCCTTTCCGCTTTTGCGCCGCCGCCACAGTTTCCGTACTATCCAACCGCTGAGGAAATCGTGTACCACGCGCCCGGATTTCTCGCGCTCATCGAAGCCAAGCGCGCGCAGGTGAAGGAGGTCTCCGTCGCGCAGGCGCGTGATCGCGCCGCCGCCGGTGCGCGGCTCATCGACATCCGCGAGCAGAGTGAATGGGCGGCAGGCCGCGCACAGGGCGCCGAGTACCTCGGAAAGGGCGTGATCGAGCGCGATATCGAGGCGCGGGTGCCGGACAAGAATACCGAGATCATCCTGTACTGCGGTGGCGGCTTTCGCTCGGTGCTCGCGGCCGACGCGCTGCAGCAGATGGGCTACACCAACGTCTCGTCCATGGCCGGCGGCTGGCGCGAGTGGAACGCGCTCGGCGCGCCGACGGAGGCGTAGTGGCTGATACGATCTTCGATCCCGCCGCCCGCGCGGCCCTGCTGGCGCGCATTGACGGACTCGAGGCCACGGCCCCCGCGCACTGGGGCAAGTTCACGGCCCCGCGGATGGTGTCGCACCTCATCTCGGCGGTGCGCATGGCGCTCGGCGAGGAGCCGTGCAAGAACCGGCCGTCGTTTCTCTCCAGCCGCGTCGTCCGGTACCTGGTCATTCACGTCCTGCCGTTTCCCAAGGGAGCACCCACGGCGCGCGAGATGCTGTCGCGCGCTCCCGAGCCGTGGCCCCTGGACATCGCGGCCCTCAAGGCGCTCATTGAACGTGCCGCCGCGAACGGTCGTGACGGCGCGTGGGCACCGCACCCGGCCTTCGGCGCCATCTCCGGGCACGACTGGGGCGTCCTCATCCACAAGCACGTGAACCACCATCTCACGCAGTTCGGCGCCTGACTCTCTTTCCAACCTGGAGCGCACCATGCTGAAGGAGTTCACCGCGTTTCTCAAGCAGTACGGCGTCATCGGCCTCGCCATCGCCGTCATCATCGGCGGCAAGCTGAACGAACTGGTCACGGCGGTCGTGGGCGGACTCCTGATGCCCATCGTTGGTGCGGCGACGTCCGCAACGGGCGGCGACTGGCGTGCGTGGTCACCCGAGCTTCTCGGTGTGAAGTTCGAACTTGGAAAGGTGATCGGCTCCAGCATTGACTTCCTCGTCGTCGCCTTCCTCGTGTTCTGGATGGCGAAGAAGATCCTGAAGGAGGAGGTTGTCAGCAAGAAGTAACGTTGGGCGTTCCGTGACGACGGGCGAACGGCTCGCCGCCGAGTTGCGGCGCGCCTGGAACGGCGAGCCATGGCACGGGCCGTCGGCGGCGAGCGTGCTGTCTCGCCTCACGGCGCAGCAGGCGGCGCATCGGCGCGCGCGCGGGTCGCACACCCCGTGGGAACTCGTGCTGCACCTCACGCTCTGGGTGCGGGTTCCGCTGGAGCGGTTCGACGACCCGTCCTGTGCGCCGAGCGACGATCTGGACTTCCCGTCGCCCACGGCGACCACCGATTCGCAATGGCGGCACGATGTCGGCGCACTCGGCGAAGCCGTGGAGCGGCTGGCGCAACGCGTCGCGGCGACGCCGAACACCGCGTTCGAGGCGCCGGTCGGGGACCGCGGGTACACGTACGTCACCATGGTGGACGGCGTGGTGCAGCATCTTGCATATCACGCCGGGCAGGCGGCCCTCCTTGCGCGCACCGAGGAGGTCGCGGGCGTGATTGCCCCGCCCCCGCTGATCGCGGTGGCCGCCATGGCCGCGGCTGAAGCGATGCGATTCGTGCACGCGTGGCCGCTGGAGGTCTCACGCTGGGCCGGCGTCCCCGTGATGCTCGCGGGACTGGGGCTCCTCTGGTGGGCGCACGAGCAGTTCGTGAAGTCGCGCACCCCGGCCGCACCGTGGCGCGCGTCACGATTCCTCGTCCTCGGCGGGCCGTACCGTTGGACGCGCAATCCGATGTACGTCGCCGGGCTCGTCTTTCTTGCGGGCGTTGGCCTGCTGCGCGCAAACGCGTGGTACGTCGCGATGCTGTTCCCGGCATGGGGGGTGTTGCACTGGGGTGTCGTGCTGCGCGAGGAGCGTTACCTGCTCAAGCTGTTCGGAGAGTCGTACCAGCAGCTGCTCGGCACGACGCGGCGTTGGTTGGTCTAACGGCGTCGCTGCCGCTTCGCGCGCGCCGTGGGCGCGGCGTCGAGCGGATTCTCCGGCCACTGGTGCTTTGGATACCGCCCGCGCAGGTCCCTGCGCACGTCGAAGTACGAGCGCGCCCAGAAACCGGCGAGGTCGCGCGTCACCTGCACCGGGCGGTGCGCCGGCGAGAGCAGCTGCAGCGTCAACGGCACGCGGCCCTCGCCGACGCGCGGCGTGTTGGCGAGACCGAAGAGCTCCTGCAGCCGCACGGCCAGCGTGGGGGACGCGGCATCCGCGTAGTCGATCGGCAGGCGCGAACCGCTCGGCACCACGCAGTGTGTCGGGGCGAGCGCCTCGAGCCGCTCGCGTTGCTTCCTGGTGAGGCGGGCGAGCAAGGCGTCAGAGAGGTCCACGCGCGCCAGCGCGTTCAGCGTGCCCACCGCGTG
Organism: Gemmatimonas sp.; assembly: GCA_013822425.1. Lineage (GTDB taxonomy): Bacteria > Gemmatimonadota > Gemmatimonadetes > Gemmatimonadales > Gemmatimonadaceae > PNKL01. The sequence goes on along the minus strand of PNKL01000030.1, from coordinate 19,303 downwards.
CAGGGCGGGGAGGAGCCACGCGTCGAGCGACTCGCGCAGCGCCTCGTCCGAGACGTCCGGGAACGTCGCGTCGCATCGGTGCGCGAAGGCGAGTCGCTCGCGCAGCCGCACGGCGCGGTCGTCCCACTTGAGCACGGCGAGCCCCTCGCTGTGCACCACCTCGAGCAGCGCGGCCGCGGCTTCGTCCGCACTCGGCGCGTCCACGCGGCGCTCACGCAGTGGGATGGCGCCGAGTCGCGTCACGCGCATCAGTTGGAGCGTGCGCTTGGCGGCGTCCCAGTGGCGCACCAGCTCCTCCGTACCGTGCGACGTGAAGTGTGTCATGACATCCGCCGCATCAATCGCCGCCGCCATCCAGATGCGACTCTCGCGCGGATCGCCATCCACGTCCGCGATGGCGAGCCACTCCGCGGCGCCAAGCGGCTGAGGCGCCGCGAATGTCGCACCGCGGCCGTTGCGCAGCAGGTAGCGGCCGGGCTCACCGGGGCGCTGCCGCGCAAGGCGATCCGGGTACGCGAGCGCCACGAGCAGGCCGACCGCAGCGTCGCGCGTGGCATCTCCCGTCGCATCACCAGGCGCGGAACCCCCCGCACCGTTCGGCCGGCGCCGAGCGTCATTGCGTGTATCGTCGCGCCGAGCGCCAAGCTCGCGGCGCAGGGCGTCGGCTTCCTGCCGCACGCGCTGCACGCGCGCGCGGTCGGCGCGGTGCGCGCGCGCAAACGCGGGGTCGCGCAGTGCGCGCACCCGATCGGTGAGGTCGGCATCGCCCTCGGCCGCCACACGGTCGAAGAGGTCGCGCTCGCCGAGCAGCGCCGCCACGTCGCAGGCGAGCGCACCGTGGCCCAGCTCGTGTCCGCGCGCCACGAGATGCGCGAGCCGTGGGTGCGCGCCCAGCGCGGCCACGCTTCGCCCGTGCGGCGTGATGCGCCCGTGCGCATCGAGCGCGTCGAGCTCGCGCAGCAGCCCCTGCGCCTGGCGCAGCGCCCCCTCGGGCGGCGCGTCGAGCCATTGCAGCGCGCGCACGTCCTCGATGCCGGCGGCGGCCAGTTCGAGCGCGAGGGGAGCAAGGTCGGCCTCGAGCATCTCGGGTGTGCGCTGTGCGAGCAGCTGCGCATCGTCGCCCTCGGCCCAGAGGCGGTAGCAAGCGCCGGGCCCGAGGCGGCCGGCGCGGCCGCGGCGCTGGTCGGCCGAGGCGCGCGACACGCGGGTGGTGACGAGCCGCGTCATCCCGCTGCGCGCGTCGAACCGCGGCACGCGCGAGAGTCCGCTGTCGATGACCACGCGCACCCCCTCGATGGTCAGGCTCGTCTCGGCAATGGATGTCGCGAGCACGACCTTGCGACGGCCGTCGGGGCTCGGGCGAATGGCGCGGTCCTGGGCGTCCAGCGGCATCGCACCATAGAGGGGAATCACGTCCACCGCGGGGCCTGCGTCGCCGAGGAGGGTGGCCGTCCGGGCGATCTCGCCCTGCCCGGGGAGAAAGACGAGCACATCGCCGTGGTCGTCTGCCAGCGCGGCGCGCACCGCGGCCGCCGTGAATTCCTCCACACGCTGCCGTTCCCGTGGTGCACGATGGGTAGTCGTGACCGGGTGCAGGCGGCCCTGGCTTTCGATCACCGGAGCGCCACCAAGCAGCGCCGCAACGGGCGCGGCTTCTATGGTTGCCGACATCACCGCGATGCGCAGGTCGTCGCGCACCAGGCTGCGCGCGTGCAGGGTGAGTGCGAGTCCAAGGTCGGCGTGCAGGCTTCGCTCGTGGAACTCGTCAAAGAGCACCGCCGACACACCGTCGAGCGTGGCGTCGTCGCGCAGCATGCGCGTGAGCACCCCCTCGGTGATCACCTCCACGCGCGTCCGGGCCGACACCCGTGACTCAAGGTGTACCCGGTACCCGACGGTGCCTCCGACCTCTTCGCCCAGCAGCCGGGCCATGTGGTGTGCGGCGGCGCGGGCGGCGAGGCGGCGCGGTTCGAGGACCAGGATGCGCCCGGTGCACCACGGCTCGTCGCGCAGCGCCAGCGGCACGCGTGTGGTCTTGCCGGCGCCGGGCGGCGCCACCAAAACGACGCGTCCCGCCGTGCGCAGTGCGTCGCGCACCGCGGGCAGGACGTCGTCGATGGGGAGTCTGGGCGCGCTCACGGCGGGGGAGGGGATCGCGCCGGGGCGGGTTTCCGCCGCGGGCGTCGCGGCGGTAACTTAGGCGTCACGTACCGCGCAGTCCACGAGTCCCCCTTCCGCCCCGCATGTTCTCCTCCGTCCGCGACCGTCTCTTCGTCTCCATCACGCTCGGCATCCTCGCCGGCGACATCGTCACCAAGCGGATCGCCGAAGCGAGCCTGCCGCTGCACCAGCCGCGGGAAGTCCTCGGCGACGTGCTGCGCTGGACGCTGACGTACAACACCGGGGCGGCGATGAACATGCACGTCGGCCCGTCGTCGCGCGTGATCTTTTCCGTCATCGCCGTGGTGATGATCGTCGTCATCCTGCGAATGTGGCGCGGACTGCCGCCGACCTCCACCTGGCTGTCGGCCTCGCTCGCGATGATCGTCGCCGGGGCGGCGGGCAACCTGATTGACCGGCTGCGGAGCGCGCGCGGCGTGGTGGACTTCATTGACGTCGGCATCGGGTCGGCACGGTTCTGGACGTTCAACGTGGCCGACGCGGGCGTGTCGGTGGGCGCGGTGATCCTCGCCATCCTGACCTGGCGCGAGCCCGTGCCCGAAACGGCGCCGGTGCCGAAGGACGAGGACGCGCCGCCGCCGGCGTGATTCGCTGCATGACCACCGCGTTCATCGCCGGGGCCACCGGGTACACGGGGCGGCACGTGACCGAGCGCCTCGCGCGCGAGGGCGTGCAGACCGTCGCGCACGTGCGACCCGACTCCGCGGCGCTGGGCTCCTGGACCGCCCGCTTTTCGGCCGCCGGCGCCAGCGTGGATGCCACGCCGTGGACCGTGGACGACATGGCGCGCACGATGGCGCGGGTCCGCCCGGAGCTGGTCTTCGCCCTGCTCGGCACAACGCGCGCCCGCGCGGCGCGCGACGCGCGCGCCACGGGGGCGGCCGCCGGCTACGACGAGGTGGACTACGGCCTCAGTGCGATGCTGCTGCGCGCCGTCCGCAGCGCAGGCCTCCGGCCGCGCTTCGTCTACCTGTCGTCCATCGGCGCGCGTGAGTCGAGCCGCAATCCGTACCTCGCCGTGCGCGGCCGGTTCGAGCGGGAATTGAAGGAGAGCGGCCTGCCGTATCTCATCGTGCAGCCTTCGTTCATCTCCGGAGGCGACCGTGACGAGCGTCGCGTGGCGGAGCGCGTGGCGAGCATCGTCACCGACGCGCTGCTGCGGGTGGTCGCGATCGCTGGCGCGCACACCCTGCACGACCGATGGGCCACGCTCACGGGCGACGCACTGGCCGCGGGCATGGTGCGGCTGGCCGTCGAGGCGCCGGAGGGCCGCGTCGTCGCGGACGCGGCCGACGTGCGCCGTGCCGCCCGCGCGGCGACAGCAGGCGGCGCGTGAGCAAGCGCTACGACCAGGCGTACTTCGACCGGTGGTACCGCGATCCGCGGCACCGCGTCAACACGCCGGCCGGCGTGCGCCGCAAGGTGCGCCTCGTCCTCGGCATCGCCGAGGCGCTGCTCGAGCGTCCGGTGCGCTCCATTCTTGATGTCGGCTGCGGCGAGGCGGCCTGGCGTTCGCACTTTCTCGATGAGCGCCCCAAGGCCGACTACGTGGGCGTGGACTCCAGCGAGTACGTGGTGGAGCGTTTCGGCCGCACCCGGGACATTCGCGCCGGCACCTTCGGCACGCTCGGCCAGATCGGGATCACGGAGCGGTTCGACCTCATCGTCTGCTGCGACGTGCTGCAGTACGTGCGTGCCGAGGAGACGGAACCCGGGCTGCGCGCCGTGGCCGGGATGCTCGACGGCGTGGCCTACCTCGAGGCGTTCACCGATGCCGATGAGCTCGTGGGCGACACGCGGCACTGGCACCAACGCACCCCGACCTGGTATCGCCAGGCTTTTCGCGGCGCCGGACTGACCGCCGTCGGGATGCACTGCTACGTCGGCGAGCGCTTGCGCGACTCCACGCTGGCACTCGAGCGTGCCGAGTAGTCGCGCGCGAGCCGCGTGGGCGCTTGGCGCACGGGCACGGCTTGCCTGCGCCGAGTCGCGTACAGCGCCGCGCGTCTTCACGTGCCTCTGAGCGGCGTGCAACTCAAGGTCTGCTGCATCGCATCGGTCGCCGAGGCCGAGCTCGCCCTCGCGCACGGTGCCGACGCGATCGGGCTCGTGTCGGCGATGCCGAGCGGGCCGGGCCCGATTCCCGACGCCGATATCGCCGTGATCGCGCGCGCGACGGCCGGCCGCGCGCGCCGTTTTCTCCTGACCAGCCGCACGACATCCTCCGACATCGCGGCGCACGTGCGTGAGGCCGGCACCGACACGGTGCAGATCGTGGACACGCCCACCGAACAGGTGCTGCGCGAGCTGCGGCGCCTGGTCGAGGGCATCGCACTCGTGCCGGTCATTCATGTCCGAGGTTTCGACGCCATCGCGCAGGCGCTGGCGCTGGCCCCGCTCGCCGACGCCCTGCTGCTCGATTCCGGCAATCCCGGCGGTGCGGTGCCGGAGCTCGGCGGAACCGGGCGCACGCATGACTGGGAGCTCAGCGTAGCACTCGTGCGCACGGTGGCGCCATGCCCGGTCTTCCTCGCGGGGGGCCTGCGCGCCGACAACGTGGCCGAGGCGGTGCGCACCGTTCGGCCGGCCGGCGTGGACCTCTGCTCGGGCGTGCGCACGGGTGGGCGGCTGGACGCCGCAAAGCTGGGGGCGTTCGTCTCGGCGCTGCGCTCGGCGTTGCCTGTCTGAGGTCGGTCGGCGGCGGCGCCGGACGCCCGCGCTGATTACGTTGGAGGCACCATGACCGACCGAACCGTGAACCTCGCCGCCTTGCGCGCCGAGTATTCGACCGTGGGCATCACCCGCGAAGAGCTGAACGACGATCCGGTAGAACAGTTTCGCGCCTGGTTCGATCAGGCCTGCGCGTCCGGAATCCACGAGCCCAACGCGATGACGCTGGCAACGGCGGGGAGCGACGGCCGCCCGGTGGCACGCACCGTGCTGCTCAAGCAGTACGACGAGCGCGGCTTCGTGTTCTTCACGAACCTCGAAAGCCGCAAGGCGCGGCAGCTCGCCGAGAACCCCTACGCGGCGCTGCTCTTTCCGTGGGTCGCCCTCGAGCGGCAGGTCCTGATCGCGGGCCGCGTCGAGAAGGTCTCGGTCGCCGAGGCCGCCGCGTACTTCGTCACGCGTCCCGTGGGGAGCCAGCTGGCCGCGTGGGCGTCGCCGCAGAGCACGGTGATCTCGTCGCGCGGGCTGCTCGAGGCGAAGTGGGAGGAGATGAAGCGCAAGTTCACCGACGGCAAGATCCCGCTTCCGTCGTTCTGGGGCGGCTATCGCGTGCTGCCAGACCTGTTCGAGTTCTGGCAGGGGCGCGCGAGCCGCATGCACGACCGCTTCCAGTACACGCGGAAGGGCGGCGCCTGGGTGATCGAACGGCTCGCGCCGTAGCGGCGGCGCTGCGATTACTGCCTTGCCGCGGCAAAGTCGTTGTCGTAGCACTCCACATGAAAGAAGCGGGCGCCCCAAGAAACGCCCGCTTCGCGTATCGGCCGAACCGGTGACTACTTCACGATCTTCGCATCCTCGATGATGATCGCGTACTTGTAGCCCGCGCCGAAGTCCTTGCTTGTCTTCACCGTGCCGCGGATGGTGATGGTCTGGCCCTTGGCCGTCTCGTCCATCGTGACGACGGTGATGTCACTGGTGTTGTTGGCCGCGTTGCCGCTGCCGTCCTGCAGGTGCACCCAGTTCTTGCCCATCACCTGCGCGTTGTACTTCACCACGACGCCGCGGATGGCGATGATCTTCCCGGCGAGCGCGTCCTTCCTGGCCCACGCCTCGGCGATCGTGTACGCATCAGCGCCGGCGGCCTTCTCCACCTTGCCTACCTTTACCGGTTCCGCCGGCGGCACGGCAACGCCCGCGTGCGGATTCGTGCCGTCGGCCATCGTCGCCGGGCCGCCCGCGCTCGCCGCGTCGCTGCCGTCCGGTGACAGCGTGCCGAAGTATATCTCGTCAAAGGTGCGCTTCAGCGCCTTCGACTCGAACTTCGTCATCAGCATCGGGTTGTAGACGCGCACGTTCGCGCCGGTCGCCACCGCGGCCTGCGGAACGGCGGCCCACGTCTCGCCCTGTGTGGTTTTCACGAGAAGATAGGTGTAGGGCGGGGCGTCGAGCTTCTGGAGCACCGAGCCCGCCAGCGCGCCAGCCGGCGCGGGGGCCTTCGCGTCGGCCGGCGTCGCCGGCGCGTCGCTCAGCGGAACCTTGTCGGACTCCGCCGTCTTTGATGAGTATCCGCAGCCGGCGACAATCGCCGCGAGCAGCAGGGGAAGAGCGCCACGCATGCAATGCACTCCTGAAATGGTCAGTTTGGGGACAGCACACCCTCGCGAAATGTACATGGGTGCGCCGCGAAAAAGAGCTACCGGCGGTCCTCCAGCCGTTCCCGACGCCTCGCGCGTACCATGGTGAAGATCAGCGACACGATCAGCAGCACCGTGCCGAGCAGCAGGAACGACGCGATCCGGTACGCCGGCCCCAGCTGGAAGATGCCGACGACGATCATGTAGAACGCCGTCAGGAGCAGCGTGAGGTGGCCCATCCAGCGGTACTTGGGGCTGCGCACGACCAGGTTCATCACGTAGTACGCCACCGCCACGCCCACCCACGACACCGGCACCCACGCGTTCGCGACCAGGTGATAGGTGGCGTACGGGAAGATCACGAAGCCGCTGGCCAGGTACGCGTTGCGCATCAGCTCGGTTCGCAGGTCGAGCCGCTCCTGCTGCCAGCGGAGGATGCGCGCCGTGAGCAGCGCCACGACGCCGAGGCCGATGCTGATGCCGCTCTCCGCCGACGCTGCCACCACCATGTACGCGACCACGATGCCGAGGAAGACAAAGAAGTTGCCGACGACGATAAGCTTGGACCGGAACCAGAGTGCCGTGGCAACGACGAGGAGGCTCTCCGCCGAGAGCCAGATGAACAGCTCCGGTACGGGGACGAGTTTCGCGAGCGCGATGCTGAGCGCCAGGTAGGCCGTCATCGCGTAGAAGAACGTCGTGATCTGGCTCCGCACGTGTTTCCAGAACGCGATGGCGAGACCCAGGAAGACGGCGGCGGCCGCGAGATGGGCCGGGCCGAAGCGCGCCGGCGCGCCGCCCATCGTGGCGAGTACGAACAACAGGTACCCCATGCCGCAGTTGAGCAGGACGGCGAGGATCGTGGCGAGGCTTTCTTCGTCGCGATCGCGCCGCCGCAGCGACGCCATGGCGTTGATCAGCACGAAGGCCAGCACGACGTAAGCGCCGGCCACCGGGCGCGAGGCGAGCTCGACCGCGCGTCCCTGCCATGGACGATTGATCAGCCAGAGCAGGTGCGCAGTGTAGCCGGCGGGAATCAGGAGGAGCTGCAGCCAGGGCCAGCCGCGCGTCACCGCAGCCCACGCCCCGATGGCAAGCAGCACGGTGACGCCGACGAAGACCACGCCCGGTGTGCCGATGGCCACGACACTGACGAACCCGGTGAGGAGCGCCAGCGCCGCCAGCCAGGCGGCCTGTCGATGGAGCGCAATCGCGATGTTGGCGGCGACGATGGCGACCAGCAGCAGCCGGCCCGCCATGCTCTCCACCGAGAGCACGTGCTCGGCGCCGAAGAAGAAGAGGCGCAGCACGGAGAAGTAGAGCAGCGCCATGCCTGCGCCGCGGAAATAGCCGGCGACGAGCGCGAACGTCGTGTGCCAGCGGAACGCGAGTGCCAGCAGCACCAGGGCCACCGCGCCGCCGGCCAGCGACGGCACGAACGGCGGCAAGCCGGCCAGGGGAAGCAGCAGCGCAAAGCCGACGCCGCACGTGAGCACCAGCACGCCGACACTCGCCAGCCAGTTCTGCCCGACCACGAACTCGAGGTCCTGCTCGCCGGCGCCCTGGTCAGGGGACCCCGCTTCGTGGTCGCTCGCGCCGTCAGGCGGTGCCAGTTCGAGCCGGGCCTCCAGTCGCGCGAGACGCCACTCGATGGACCGCAGCGTTTCGGCGAGAGCCGGGTCTGACACGTGCACACGTCCGTCGGTCATCGCGCCTCCAGTGCGGTCTCAGCGGTACACGAGCGGCCAGCGCGGGGCGTGTGCGCCCCGTGCCATCGCGACCGGGGAGGGCGTCCGGTCGAGCGGCTGAGTCTTCGACGACGCGCCTCGCGGCGCGTCGTCGTCTGCTACGGTGTGCGGCGGAACAGTGGCGCGGAGAATCCCGCGCCACTGGCGGACGGCGTGCGCGCGCCCACGACCTTCGGCTTCTCCGGCGCCTTGGCCTCCGGCGGCGTGTTGTGGCAATCGGAGCAGGGGCCGGTCTTCCAGTCGCTCCCGACATCCACGGGGTGCACGTACGGGAGCCCAGCGAGCGACACCTGCGGCGCCTTGCCCGCGACCTGCTGTCCGACAATCGTGTGGCAGGTGTTGCAGTCGTTGGTCAGTACCTTGCCCTGCTGGTCCACGTGCTTGCCGTCGTGGCAACGAAAGCAGCCGAGGAAATACATGTGGCCGATGTTATCGGGGAAGTTCTTCCAGTCGGCCTTCATGGACGGGAAGTAGTTCTTGGCGAACAGTCCCTGCACTTCCGTGACCATGCGCTCGATCTGCGCCTGCTTCGACTTGGCGACGGCGGGGAAGTTGGTCGCGTAGTACTCGGTGATGGTGAGGCGGATGCTGTCCTGCGCGATCGCGGCCGTCGAGTACTTCTCCTCGAGCGCATGCACCGCCAGGTCCTTGGCGCTCGGCAACGCCGGGTCAATCCAGCCCAGCGTCATCAGGTGGTTCACCATGCGCTGTGGATTGCGGTACTGGTGCGCCGGTCGATTGTGGCAGTCCACGCAGTCCATGCGCCGCGTCTCGCCCTTGGCCGAATCCTCGGCGGTGAACGGCAATTCCGTGCTGCGGAAGATGCGCACCTCGCCGTCCGGCCCTTCGCTCTTGATCCACGGGATCACCTGGCGTCGCTTGTCGGTGGCGGTGTACGTCACCTTGTTGCGGATATTCATGTGCCAGTGGATGCCGGACGTCGGGCCGGCTTCCTTGTTGCCGCCGCCCACCTTGATCAGCAGGTCGATCGAGGACCGCACGTTCTCCTGACCCACCGACGAGAAATACGTCTGCCGCATCAGCTTTTCGCTGAAGAACTGGCTCGGCCAGTGGCACTGCTCGCAGGTCTGCTGCGCCGGGCGCAGGTTGTGAATCGGCGTCTCAATCGGACGCGGGAATTTGTTGAAAGCCACCGAGTAGAGCTGGTAGCTCCCCGAGAGCTTCGACTTGACGAACCAGCCGGCGCCCGAGCCGATGTGGCACTTCACGCAGCCGACGCGCGCGTGCGGTCCGTTCTGGTACGCCGTGTATTCGGGTTCCATCGGCGTGTGGCAGCTTGTGCCGCAGAACTTGTCCGTTTCCATGGCGTGGTACGCCTTGAAGCTGCCAACGCCGGTCGCGAGGACCAGCGTGCCGCCGAGCACCGCGACGACCACGATGCCCGCCTGATGGCGCGGATTTGCCAGGTCGATCGTCGGGAAATGGCGCTCGGTGCGCTTCCCGATCCGGATCAGCCGGTTCTCGCGCAGGATGCCGAAGACCGCGATCGCCACGCCGAACAGCAGCACCGACGGCACGATGATGAACGCCAGGACGCCGACATACGGGCTGGGGTCCTTGGCGAGCCATTCGTTGATGGCGAGGAAGCCGATGATGATGAAGCACAGCGTCGTGATCGACACGCCGAGCAGCGTGATCGGATTCGTAAACGACGGAGGCAGCTTGGAACGCATGAGCACAACTCTCTGGTGGGGTCGCGCAATCACCGACGTGGTGATCGGCAATATTGCCTACGTAGTGCCCGTTGCACAGGCAGAAACCCTACCCTTCAAGGCTGGGAATCTCCCCCGCATGACCGTAGGGGTTTTCCGTACGCGAAGACCGCAATCTCTGGATTTCACAGCGCCGTGCAGGCGTTGAGATTTCGTTGCATCCGCGGGGTGTATAAAGGGATGCGGGACATCGCGGAGTTCATCGTTCACACGCAGGTCAGGCAAGGGGAGCACTACATGAAGCGCACACTTGGTCTTCTGGCGTTCGTCGCCGCGGCCGTCGTGGTGCCGAGCGTCGCCGGCGCGCAGCACGCGTACGTCGGCGTCAAGGCATGCACGATGTGCCACAAGTCGGAGAAGCAGGGACTGCAACTCGCCATCTGGGAGAAGTCGAAACATGCCGGCGCATACACCACGCTGACGACGCCCCGGGCGGCCGAAGTCGCCAAGGCGAAGGGACTGGCCAAGCCGGCCAACGAGTCGCCCGAGTGCCTCGAGTGCCACACGATCAAGGGTGGACCGGACGCGGCCGACATCAAGCAGGGCGTGCAGTGCGAGAGCTGCCACGGCCCCGGCGCCGACTACAAGGCGATGGGCGTGATGAAGGTGCGTGACAGCGCCGTGAAGGGCGGACTCGTGGTCTGGGCCGACAAGGCCGCCATCGAGGCGAGCTGCCGCGGCTGCCACAACGACAAGAGCCCGACGGCCAAGACGTTCAACTTCGACGAGGCGTGGAAGAGCATCGCGCACAAGAAGCCGGCCGCGTAAGCTTTCCCTCACCCCCGCCCAGCTGAGAGAAGAGCAAAGACATGATCCGGCGCCTGTTTGTCCCGTTTCTCGTGCTCGGAACCTTCACTCAGCTGGGCGCCAAGGCGGCCCTCGCGCAGACGCGCGAGGACTGCTTGGCTTGTCACAGTGATTCGACCCTGACCAAGGAAGGTCCGGGGAAGAAGCCGATCTCGCTGTTCGTTCGAGAGCACGTCCTGAACGGTTCGATGCACGCGAAGCTGGCGTGCGTGTCGTGCCACGTGGGCTTTAATCCCGAAGAGCTGCCGCACAAGGCCGAGATCACGCCGGTCAACTGCGCGCGCTGCCACGGCAAGGCCGTCTTCAAGCACCCGTTCCATCCCGACATCAATCGCGCCGTCGCTCTGCAGCGCACGCCCAGGGTGCTGTGCCAGTCGTGCCACGGCGCGCACGAGGTCGAGTCGCCGAAGAGGCCGGGGGCGAAGTTCTCCGCCGCGCGACTCACCGCCGACTGCGGTTCATGCCACAAGAAGGCCGCCGAACACTTCCCGGCCTCGGCACACGGCAAGGCGCTCGCCGGCAACGTCAAGGGCGCCCCGAACTGCCTCACGTGCCATCGCAGCGCCCAGCTGGTTGCCGGCTCCGCGGACTCGCTGACGGTCAAGCAGAACCAGGACAAGCTTTGCCTCGCCTGCCACCTCGACAACGAGGACGTGAAGGCACGGACGTCACCGACGGCCGGGTTCATCAGGGGATACGAGGCGAGCGTCCACGGGCAGGCGCTCATGGCCGGCAAGGCCGATGCCGCCAACTGCGTCAGCTGCCACGGCAGCCACGACATGAAGCGCGGCTCGGACGCGACGTCGTTCGTCAACCGGCTCAACGTGGCCAGGACCTGCGGGGCGTGCCACACCAGCATCGCGAGCCACTACAACGCGAGCGTGCACGGCGTGGAGGTGGCCAAGGGGAACGACGACTCGCCGACCTGCACCTCATGCCATGGCGAGCACAACATCCTCGGTAAGGCCAGTCCCGACTCGCGCGTGGCGCCGCTGAACGTGTCGGCGCAGGTCTGCCAACCGTGCCACGAGTCGGTGCAGCTGTCGGCCAAGTACGGCCTGCGCAGCGACCGGTTCAAGACGTTCACCGACAGCTATCACGGCCTGGCGGGACGCGGCGGGTCGCTCAACGTGGCCAACTGCGCCAGCTGCCACAGCGCGCACGACATCCGGCCGTCGACGGACACCGCATCCTCGATCCACAAGTCGAAGCTCGCGGTGACGTGCGGCAAGTGCCACGCGGGCGCGAGCGAGAAGTTCGCCCAGGGATCGGTGCACATCACCCTCACCCAGGAAAGCGAGCCGATTCTCTACTGGGTGGCGCTCGGCTACATCATCCTGATTGCGCTGATCATCGGCGGCATGCTGGTGCACAACCTCCTCGATTTCATCAGGAAGTCCCGGCATCAACTGATGGTGCGACGCGGGCTCATCGAGGCGGAGCACGGCGGCCACACGCTGTACCTGCGCATGTCGCTCAACGAGCGGCTCCAGCACGGCACGCTCGTCATCAGCTTCATCACGCTCGTCATCACCGGCTTCGCGCTCAAGTTCCCCGAGGCGTGGTGGGTGGCGCCGCTGAACCGGAATCTTCCGGGCGTCTTTGAGATGCGCAGCCTGGTGCACCGCATTGCGGGCGTGATCATGCTGCTCGCCAGCGTCTACCACGTCTATTACCTGGCGTTTGTCCCGCGCGGGCGGCAACTCCTCAAGGACCTGCTCCCGGTTCCGCAGGACCTGCGCGACGTCTTCGCGATGATCCGCTACAACCTCAACTGGTCCACCGTCCGGCCGAAGTTCGGGCGGTTCAGCTACATCGAGAAGAGCGAGTACTGGGCGCTGGTGTGGGGCACCATCCTGATGGGCGCCACCGGCGTGATCCTGTGGTTCGACAACACGTTCATGAACCTGCTGACCAAGCTCGGCTGGGACATCGCGCGCACCGTGCACTATTACGAGGCGTGGCTGGCGACGCTGGCCGTCATCGTCTGGCACTTCTACTTCGTGATCTTCAACCCCGACATCTACCCCATCAACCTCGCCTTCTGGAAAGGCACGCTCACGGAGCGCGAGATGCTCGACGAGCACCCGCTCGAGCTCGAGCAACTCAAGGCGCAGGTGGTCGAGGAAGAGGACGATGAACCGCCCGGCCAGGCGCCGGCATGAGAAGCGCACCCGCCCGATGACCGTCGTGCCATGACCATGTCGAGGGCCACCCGGCGCGCCGGACTGCTCGCGTTCGCGCTCCTGCTGCTCTCCGGCGCGGCGGCGCGCGCCGGCGCGCAGGGCAATGACGACTGCCTCGCCTGCCACAACGACAAGGGGCTCACCAAGAAGCGCGCCGGCCGGACCGTCTCGCTCTTCGTGGACGAGGCGCGATTCGGCAAGTCGGTGCACGGCAAGGTCAACTGCACCGATTGCCATGCCGACCTGAAGGGGAAGGAACTCCCGCATGACGAGACACTGAAGCCGGCCCAGTGCCGGAGCTGCCACCAGGCCGAGCAGGCCCAGCACGACGGATCGCTCCACGGCAAGGCGATCGCGCGCGGCGACCCGCTCGCGCCGAAGTGCAGCAGCTGTCACGGCACGCACGAGATGGTTGCGGCCAAGGACCCGCGCTCGCCGGTGCAGCCGACGCGCATCCCGTACCTGTGCGGCAGGTGCCACTCCGAGGGCACCCGCGTACAGCGGGAACGCGAGATCCACCAGTCGAACATCATCAACAACTACACCGAGTCGATCCACGGCGACGCCCTGATGAACAAGGGGCTCACCGTCGCGGCGACGTGCGTGTCGTGCCATACGGCGCACTCGATCCTCAAGCACACGGATCCCAGGTCGTCCATCGCGCGCGGCAACATCGCCAAGACGTGCGCCAGCTGCCACGCCGCCATCGAGGACGTCCACCGCAAGGTCATCGAGGGCAAGCTGTGGGAGCGCGAGCAGCACATCCTGCCCGCCTGCGTGGACTGCCACGAGCCCCACAAGGCCCGGCGCGTCTTCTATGACCAGGGGATGGCCGACCGCGACTGCCTGCGCTGCCACGAGAAGGCGGACATCAAGGCCTCCAGGGACGGCCGCTCCCTGCGCGTCCGGCCGGACTCGATCGCCACCTCGATCCACGTCAAGATCCGCTGCAGCCAGTGCCACACCGGCGTCTCGCCGTCGCGCATGCGCCCCTGCGAGACGATCACCGAGAAGGTGAACTGCTCGTCCTGTCACGCGGAGGTCGGCGAACAGTACCGCGTGAGCACGCACGGGCAGCTCGAGGCCAGGCAGGACCCCAACGGCCCCAGCTGCAAGCAGTGCCACGGCACGCACGGCGTCCTCGGCAAGGCCAACCCTTCATCGCCGATCTTCCCGACCCGCATCCCCACGCTCTGCGCCCAGTGCCACCGCACGGGCGAAAAGGCGGCGAAGGCCTACACGGGGACGCAGCTGAAGATCGTCGAGAACTACACCGAGAGCATCCACGGCAAGGGGCTGCTGGAAAGCGGGCTCGTCGTCACCGCCACCTGCACGAGCTGCCACACGGCGCACAGCGTGCTGCCGCACGACAGCACCCAGTCGAGCATCAACCGCGCCAACCAGGCGCAGACCTGCGGCCGCTGCCATGAGGGCATCGCCAGGCAGTTCGCGCGCAGCGTGCACTCGCCGCTGGTGACGAGGACCGGCGAGAAGCTCCCGGTCTGCGAGGACTGCCACTCGGCGCACACCATCAGCCGCACCGACGCCGAGGGCTTCAAACTCCGGATCATGCAGCAGTGCGGCAGCTGCCACGAGAAGATCACCGAGTCGTACTTCGACACGTACCACGGGAAGGTGTCGCGGCTGGGCTACACCAAGACGGCGCAGTGCTACGACTGCCACGGCGCGCACGACATCCTGCGGGTCAGCGATGTCCGGTCGCACCTCAGCCGCGACAATGTCGTGGCGACCTGCGCCAAGTGCCACGCCGGCGCCACGCGCAAGTTCGCCGGCTACCTGACGCACGCGACCCACCACGACCTCGACAAGTACCCGGTCCTGTTCTGGGTCTTCTGGGCGATGACGGCGCTGCTCGTGGTGACGTTCACCGTCGGTGGGTTGCACACCCTGATGTGGCTGCCGCGCGCGCTCAAGATGCGTCAGGAGTTCGGCCGGCATCCGCCCGCCGTGGAAGGCGAGCGCGAGTACCAGCGCTTCACGCCGCTCAATCGGGCGCTGCACGTCTTCATGATCCTCAGCTTCATCAGCCTCGCCCTGACGGGGATGACGCTGAAGTTCTCGTATACGAAGTGGGCGTCGGTGGTATCGCACATGCTCGGCGGCTTCGAGACCACCGGCTACTTCCACCGCTATGCGGCCGTCATCATGTTCGGCGTCTTCGTCACGCACCTCGTGGACCTCGTCCGGCGCAAGCGCCGGGACGGCACCACGTGGAAGGAGCTGGCGCTCGGCCCGGGCTCGATGATGTTCAACAAGCGCGACCTGCGCGAGCTCATCGGCTCGGTGAAGTGGTTCCTCGGCAAGGGGAAGCGCCCGACCTACGGCCGCTGGACCTACTGGGAGAAGTTCGACTACTTCGCCGTGTTCTGGGGCATCGCGATCATCGGGTCCACCGGCCTGATGCTCTGGTTCCCGGTCTTCTTCTCGAAGTTCTTCCCCGGCTGGGTCATCAACGTCGCCACCATCGTGCACAGCGATGAGGCGCTCCTCGCCACCGGCTTCATCTTCACCATCCACTTCTTCAACACGCACCTGCGTCCGGAGAAGTTCCCCATGGACGTCGTCGTGTTCACGGGGCGCATGACGGTGGACGAACTGAAGCACGACAAGCCGGACGAGTACGCGGCACTGGTGGAGAAGGGAACGCTGGAAGAACACCTCGTGCCGGCGTACCAGCCAATCGTCATCCGCACCATCCGCGCGTTCGCTTGGACGGCCTTGGCGATGGGCACAATTATCGTTCTCCTCATCATCTATGCCATGATCTTCTCGTACGCGTAGAGAGACTACAGAGAAACAACAGAGAGACAACAGAAAAACAACAGAGGTGGCCACGTTCGCACGCGGTCACCTCTGTTGTTTTTCTGTTGTCTCTCTGTTGTCTCTCTGTTGTTTCTCTTTCACTCACTCCCTCGGCACAAAGTGCATCAAGAAGATACGCTCTTGACTCGTGATGCTCCCGATCCCCTGCGCGCTGATCTTGTCGAGGATGCGGTTCACCTCGTCGCGGTTGACCTCGTGCACCTTGCTCGGATCAACCCGCTTCCACGCGCCGATGTCGCCGATCGTGCCGACCACGGCACCGCCCTCGGCCTTGCGCTTGAACTTCGCCGCGGCGGATCCCCAGCGGATCGTGCGCAGGTAGAGGTACGCGCCCACGTAGCCGCCGAGGTGCGCGAAATCGGCCGTGCCGCCGCGGGAGCCGCTGAATCCGCTCCAGAGGGCGAGCACCGTGGTGATCACCACCAGCCAGCGGGCCTCGAGCGGAAGGATGCCCCAGATGTAGATCTGCTCGCGCGGCCAGAAGTGCGCGAAGGCGAGCATCACGCCGAAGACGCCCGCCGAGGCGCCGATGACGCCGGCGTATGGGGCAAAGACGAACGACAACAGCGCGCCGCTGATGCCCGCGATGAAATAGAGCGTGATGAAGCGGCGCGAGCCGAGCCGCTCCTCGATGCGCGGGCCGAAGAAGAACAGGCCGAGCATGTTGAAGAGCAGGTGCGTGAATCCGCCGTGCAGGAACATGTAGGTGACGATCGTCCACGGGTGCGTGAAGACCAGCATCGGCACGAAGACGAGCGGCTCGACCAGCCTCGGCGCGGCGAGCTGCACGAAAAAGGCGGCGACATTGGCGATCAGCAGGCGCTGCACCCACGGAGTCAGTGGTCCCATGGCTTTCACGATAGTCAGGGTGCGGGCGGTGGCACAGTAGCTGGGGAAGGGGAAGGGTGCAGGGTGTGGAAAGAGGTACCTTGACCCGGTTCGCCTTTCATTCTATTATCCGGATATACGGATGATCACTCTCACTGCCCCCGCGGTCTTCGACCGCCTTGCCGCCCTGTCCGACGCCACCCGCGCGCGCCTGCTCGCCTGTCTTGAGCGGCACGAGCTGACGGTCGGCGAGCTGCAGGAGGTCCTGCAGCTGCCGCAGTCCACCGTGAGCCGGCACCTCAAGGCGCTGGCCGACGCGGGGTGGGTGTCGTCGCGCGAGTCGGGGCCGAGCAATCGCTACCGGATGACCGGGCGCGAACTCGACGCCGCGGCGCGCCGCCTCTGGCAGGCGGTGCGCGACGACGTGGTGCGGCAGCCGGCCGCGCAGCGTGACTTGGCGCGCGTGCATGAGGTGCTCGCTGGCCGACACGAGAAGTCGCAGGAGTTCTTCGCCTCCGTGGCGGGGCAGTGGGACCGGCTGCGCACGGAATTGTTCGGCGCCCGTCCGGAGCTCTTCGCCCTGCTCGGCCTGCTTGATCCGTCGAGCACGGTCGCCGACCTGGGGTGCGGCACCGGCCAGCTCGCCGAGGCGGTCGCCCCGTTCGTGCACCGCATCATCGCGGTGGACGAGTCGGCCGCCATGCTGCGTGCCGCGCGCACCCGGTTGCACGGCGTGGCCAACGCCGAGGTGCGGCAGGGGACGCTGGAGGCGCTGCCGGTGGTCGCGAAGACCGTGGACGTCGCCGTGATGTCGCTGGTCCTGCCGTACGTGGCCGCGCCGGTCCGTGCGCTTGCCGAGGCGCGCCGCGTGCTGCGCCCGGGCGGCCGCGCGCTGATCGTGGATATGCTGCCGCATGAACACGAGGAGTACCGCCAGACGATGGGGCACCTCTGGCTGGGCTTCGATGCCGTCCAGCTCGCGCAGTGGGCCGGCGACGCCGGCTTCGCCGACGCGCGCGTGCACGCTCTGCCGTCCCTCCCCGGGGCCAAGGGTCCCACGCTCTTCTCGGCGGTGCTCATCGCCGATGTTCGAAGAAGGAAAAAACAGCCACCGCGATAACGCGGTCTATTCGCCGACTCTCGACTCCCCTCTCCCCTCTCCCGTCTTTCCCAATGTCCACTACCGTTCATCCCTTCGAAGCCTCCGTCGCCACCGGCCGTCCGCCGTTCAAGGTCAGGGACATCTCACTCGCCGAGTGGGGTCGCCAGGAGATTCGGCTCGCCGAATACGAGATGCCCGGCCTGATGTCGCTGCGCGCCGAGTACGGCGCGAGCAAGCCGCTGACGGGCGCCAGGATCATGGGCTCGCTGCACATGACCGTGCAGACGGCCGTGCTCATCGAGACGCTCGCCGAACTCGGCGCCGATGTGCGCTGGGTGTCGTGCAACATCTTCTCGACGCAGGACCATGCGGCGGCCGCCGTGGCCGTGGGCAAGGACGGCACGGCGGAGCACCCACGCGGCGTACCCGTCTTCGCCTGGAAGGGCGAGACGCTCGACGAGTACTGGTGGTGCACCGAGCAGGCGCTCATGTGGCCCGACGGCACCGGTCCCAGCCTGCTGCTGGATGACGGCGGCGACGCGACCCTGCTGGTGCACAAGGGCGTCGAGTTCGAGGCCGCCAGGAAGGTGCCGGCGTACAACCCGCTCACCGACAGCGAGGAGTACGGCGTGATCCTCGGTCTGCTCGCCGCCGAGCTGAAGAAGGACGGCCAGCGCTGGACGAAGGTCGCGAAGGAGCTGAAGGGTGTCTCGGAAGAGACGACGACGGGCGTGCACCGCCTGTACGAGATGATGAAGGCCGGGACGCTCCTCTTCCCGGCGGTCAACGTCAATGACTCGGTGACGAAGAGCAAGTTCGACAACCTGTACGGCTGCCGGCACTCCTTGACCGACGGCATCCTGCGCGCGAGCGACGTGATGCTGGCGGGCAAGGTGGCGGTGGTGCTCGGCTATGGTGACGTCGGCAAGGGGTGCGCGCAGGCACTGCGCGGCCAGGGCGCGCGTGTCGTCATCACCGAGATCGACCCCATTTGCGCGCTGCAGGCGGCGATGGAAGGCTACCAGGTGGCGACGCTCGACGACGTCGTGACGACGGCCGACATCTTCGTGACCTCCACGGGCAACCTCGACATCATCACCGTCGAGCAGATGGCGCAGATGAAGGACAAGGCGATCATCGGCAACATCGGCCACTTCGACAACGAGATCGACATGGCCGGGCTGAAGACGTATCCGGGCATCGTGCGCAACAACATCAAGCCGCAGTTCGACGAGTGGATCTTCCCCGACGGGCACTCGGTGCTGATCCTCGCCGAGGGGCGCCTGCTCAACCTCGGCTGCGCCACGGGGCATCCGAGTTTCGTGATGAGCTGCTCGTTCACGAACCAGGTGGTGGCGCAGATCGACCTGCACCTCGCGGCGCAGGGGAAGGCGACGCTCTCGGGGACGAAGTACGACCGGAAGCAGGTGTACACCCTGCCCAAGAAGCTCGACGAGAAGGTGGCGCGGCTGCACCTCGACAAGCTCGGCGTGAAGCTGACGACGCTCAGCGAGAAGCAGGCGAACTACATTGGAGTGCCGGTAGAGGGGCCGTATAAGCCGGAGCATTA
>PNKL01000029.1 GCA_013822425.1 Gemmatimonas sp. | reverse complement strand
TAGGAGTACGGAGCCGCACCAAAACTCAGGTTCGCACGATACTGATAAACGTCCTGCATGATCGCTATGTCGGGACCGTGGATGGTGGACGTAAACGTGAACCGACTGAAAAGAAGCAGATTTGGTGTCGACCCCGGAACGCCGCTCACTGCGTTGGGTGTCGCAGTCGCCTTGATGTACGCCTTGACGTCTGCTTGGTCAGCAGCCGGGTACACGCTAAGGTACTGTGCTGCGAGTCCGGCTACATGCGGCGCTGCAGCCGAGGTCCCTCCAAAGAAGACCGTAGCCCCATTCAGGCCAAGCGTGATGACATTATCCGCGGGCGCGAAAAGGTCGGTGCAGCCGCCGTAGTTCGAGTACGTCGCTCGCGCATCTGCGCTCGTCATCGCCATGGTCGATATCGCGAGCGTGGCATTCGACGGCGATTGCGTGCAAGCGTCGGTATTACTGTTGCCAGCCGACACGACCACCGAAATTCCTCGTGCGGCGAGGCTATTGACAGCATCCATTAGCGCCGAAGAGTAGGTACCACCAAAGGACATATTGGCAACGGCCGGCAGCACCGCATTGGAGTAGACCCAGTTGACCCCCGAGATAATAGTCGACAACGGGCCGGAGTTATTGCAGTTGGCGAATACTTTGACACCAAGAAGAGTGGACGCCGGAGCCACCCCGAAGTCCGTGCCGCCAACGATTCCCGCCGCTGCGGTCCCATGCCCTTGGCAATCGACGTCAGAAGGGCTCGGCCAGACCATTGAAGCTCGTCCGCCAAAACCTGGATGCGACGTCAATATCCCAGTATCCAGAATGTACACGCGCACTCCAGCTCCAGATCCATCGTAGGTGAAGAGCCCGTCCAGTCCGGTTCGGGCATCGATTCGATCTCTACCCCATGAATTGGAGGCGACACTGGTGGTCATCGCAGAGATGATATAGTTCGGTTCCACGTACTTGACCATCGGATGATTGCGAAGTGCACCCAGTTCAGCCGGAGTCAGCTTCGCCGCGAATCCACGAATCGCGCCACGGTAGACCTCGAATACCGCACGACCAATATCCGCGCGGATAACACTACTCGCCATGACGAGTGGATCTAGTGTGCCATTCTTCAGTGTGACTATATACTCCCCTGCGACGCTGTCGCGCGCCACTGCACGTGCGGTGACCGACTTCGGCGACACCACGGAATCAGGCTGCATGATGAGTGAGTCCCCACAGGACGCTGCCGAGAGAAGCGTCAGGACTAAGAGACAACCTTTCCTTAGCATTTGACACACTCCGCGTGTGGGCGGTGAATACACGGCGTTTCAGTCCGCGGCAGGGCTGCACCCTGACGCGCACTCGCTTGCAGTTGCGGCACAGCTAGAACGACATGCCAATCGTAAGCGGGACGAACGCACCCATGGTCGGGATCCAAGCGGCGCGGATTAGGGTGCGTACATGCCGGCTTCCAAGCGGCGCGTCGATACCGATACCAGCGGTCAATGAAGTACGCGTCGTCCAGTCATCGCATCGACCGGAAGGAACCGTTGCATTGGAGGCGTACACAACGTCGCATGTGTTTCGACTGAGCAAGTGCAGATCCACACCTGTTTGCACAAATGCGAGCCGAGGCGTTACAGGGAACGGCAACAGCCACTCTCTTCTCAGTCCAATTCCAAGAAGCGAACCCTTCGCGCCCGTGCCACTGCTGAGCCGCTGATAAGAAACCGTCGGACGCAACCGCGCGTGCGGGCCCAACGCCGGTCCGCTCAGTTCGACGTCAAGGTCAGCCCGCATCGTCACGCCGGAGCGCACTTTCAATTCGCCCGTGGACATTATCGGGCCTACGAGCGCAACCATGCCAGATTCCTGTGCGTGCAGCTCTGGCGCACGTTGAAACACGAACAAGACGCCGACACATACACCCGCTCTGAAAGTCATCCTTCTCCGAGACATTCGGTCCTCCGTTTCGTCAGAGTGCAAGTAACGGCGGCCTCGTCCAGCGCCGCTACACCAATGAGCTACTCATCACTGACTGCGGGCAGGGGCATAGTCGCACCATACCCCCGCCGACACACCGCCAAGAGGTACGCTGGCTCGCATGCCGCACCTTTAAGTCCGAATCGCGACCGGCAGCCGAACCGATTCGAAAGGTCGGCCGTAGTGCCTCGCTAGCTGACCCCTCCGCGCCGCCCGCGTGCGAGAGAGCGCGATCCGACGCGAGGGGCACAGCTTTCGCTCGCAGCGTACAACTATCTGTCGTGTCGTTCGTTGGCAGGCATCAATATGTACGCATTTGCATGTCCATTACATAGCGTAATAGTACCGGCACGCCTCGTCAATCACCCCGTTGTCCAGCAACGCGCACTCTTCGTGCTGCGTTCGGCCTCACGCCACATGACCCCATGAACTGCTGTGTGACGTTATGTCACGTTATGGATGGCGTCAACGCTTGCATCGTGCGTGCGAGTCGGCGATGTCCTCGGGAGCTCAGGCGCCGCGGAATCGCAGCGCCTCGGCGACCGCGTCGCGGCTCACCGCGTCCACTCTGTCGAGGTCGGCAATCGTGCGCGCCACCCGCAGGACGCGCGCGTACCCGCGGGCGCTGAGGCGCAGCCGGTCGGCCGCCGCGATCAGCCAGTCGTGCGCGTCGGCACTCACGCCGTGCGCGCTGCGCAGCATGCGCACCGACGCCTGCGCGTTGGCGTGCACGCCGGGCGTGGCGGCATAGCGTTCGCGCTGCCGGTCGCGCGCCGACACTACCCGCGCACGCACGGCGGCCGAGGATTCGCTGCCCGTGCCCTGCATCAGCGAAAGCGCCACGGGGGCCACCGTGACGCGCAGGTCCAGACGATCGGCGAGCGGACCCGACAGGCGGGCGCGGTACCGCGCGATGTCGTTGGCGCCGCACGTGCAGGTGCTGCCCTCCGTCCCCGCGCGCCCGCACGGGCACGGGTTCTTCGCGCCCCTGGGCACCGCTCAATCTTCGTGATACCAGGAGTCCGTCGCCGTCACCGCCGCTCGAGCCACGACAACAGGTAGAGCAGGTTCACCGAGCCGTCCATGATGGGCTCGTTCGTGGAGTAGTCGCCCCAGTCGTCGTGGTAGACGATGTGCCCGGTGTTCCACTTGGTGTACGCGTCGGGCTTGGTCAGCGCGACGCCAGCGAGGTTCTTGAAGATCGAGGAGTAGACCGGGCCGTCGAGGAGTGCGCCATCGAGCTGGTACTTCAGCTTCACCGAGATCACCGCGTGCGGGTCGCGGGCGAAGTTGCCGTCCGCCGGCACCCCGATGACCATCGAGACGCCCCACGGGTTGGTGCCAAACAGCCAGTCAATGGCCGATTGCTCGAGTCCACGGTACGTATTGTCGCCAGTGATGCGACGGTACTGCAGCGCCGTGACCGCCAGCGAGGTGATCAGGTTGCTGGAGCACCAGATGAACGGGACGCCCATGTGGAAGCCGTTGTCGGCCTTCTTCGCCACGGCCGCGAGGCCGTCGCGATAGTAGCCGGCGAGCTTGAGACGCTCCTGCGACGTACTGCAGGTAGTCCGACGCGTCGGCCCAACCGCCGGTCGCCGGCAGGTACTCGCCGGCGCGTGTGGGGTGGTCCACGATGATCCCATCCGTCGCGTGGACCACCTTGTCGTGCGTGGGATTGTAGCCGGAGCGTTGCTGCCGCATATAGCGCAGCGGTATCTCGGCGAGGCCGTTCCAGACTGTCGGTCCGATCTTCACCACGGGTGAAGTAAGGGCGCCGGCGCGGAGACGATACGCGCCCGGGGTTTGCAGCGCGCTGAAATCGAGGCGGTACGTGGCGGCGCACGGGCCAAACTTGCCTGCCGAGGTGGCAGCTTTCGGTCCGAATACCCGTTTGCCGCTTTGGTTCACCACCTCGAAATCCGCCACCGCGCGAAGCGCGAGTGCGCAAACCACCGCCACCTTGGGCGCGTCGGGAAGGTAGCCCACCTGGTTGACGCGGATGGCGTCGTCGGGAGTGCCGTCACCCTGTGCCTCGACAGGCATCGCGGCGACTGCGAGAAGGGCCAGGGGGGCAACGAGGAAGCGCAGCATCGGTGTCATGCCGTCGAAAGTACCGTCGCCAGCGGGTGCCCGCGAGCCGCCACCCTAGCGAACGATAGGGGCGTCTGTCGAGTATTGCTGGTGACGAATACCGCGTGCGCGTCGGAGACGCCGCGCGACCGCCATGGTGTACCCGACCGAGGAATCCACGGATGCGCAACCGCACGCTGACTGCCCTGCTTCTGGCCTTCGCCGCCACGATCGGATTGGCGGGTTCCCTCTCCGCCCAGCGCACGGCCAGGCCGCCGCTGCATGGGCGCCACTGGATGGCGGTCACCGGCAAGCCGCTCGCGGCCACCGCCGGGGCCATGATGTTCGCCAAGGGCGGCAACGCCATTGATGCCGCCTGCGCGATGCTTGGCGCCGTCACCACCATGTGGGACGTGCTCAGCTGGGGCGGCGAGACCCAGGCGCTGATTTATCACCCGGGGCTCAAGAAGGTCATCGGCATCAACGCGCTCGGCGCGGCCCCGACGGGCGCGACGGCGGAGTTCTACCGCGGCAAGGGCTACCGATATCCCCCGGAGTTCGGCCCGTTGGCCGCAGTGACCCCCGGCACGCCGGGCGGCCTGATGACGATGCTGGCCGAGTACGGCAAGCTGTCACTCAAGGAGGTGCTGGCGCCGGCGATCCAGATGGCCGATGGCTACGCCATCGAGGCGCAGACCGCCAATTCGATGGAAGCAAACAAGGCCCGCATCAAGCAGTGGAAGTACTCCAAGGCCGTCTACCTGCCGCATCTCGGCGAACGGCGCGAGGCGCCGGAGCCCGGCGAGATCTTCGTGCAGAAGGATCTCGCGGCGACCCTCCGCAAGCTGGTGGAGACGGAGCAGGCGGCCTTGAAGGCGGGAAAGAGCCGCAAGGACGCCATCTACGCGGCGTACGACCGGTTCTACAAGGGCGACATCGCCAAGGAAATCGTGCGCGGCGTGCGTGAGGAAGGGGGGCTGTTCACCGAACAGGACCTCGCCAACTGGAAGGTGAAGATCGAGGAGCCGCTCTCGACCAGCTACAAGGGCGTCGAGGTCTACAAGCTGCAGCAGTGGCAGCAGGGGCCGGCGCTGCTGCAGGCGCTGAACATCCTGGAGAACGCCGACCTCAAGGGGATGGGCTACAACAGCGCGCGCTACCTGCACACCGTGTATCAGGCGATGTCCATGGCGTTCGCCGACCGCGACTTCTACTACGGCGATCCGGCGTTTGCAAAGGACCAACCGATGAAGGGGCTGCTGTCAAAGGAATATGCCAAGGCGCGGTACGGACAGATCAACTGGACCCGCAATGACGCCGGTGTGAAGCCCGGCGATCCGTATCCATTCGAAGGGCGCGCCAACCCGCTCAAGGCGCAATTGGATGCGTGGACGGTATTGCCGGCGCCCACGAACCTGCCGCGGAGCGGGCAGCAGGATCGTCTGCCTCCGGCAGAGACGGGAGACGAGGCGTTCAAGCAGGCCTTCTACTCCGGCACGACGTCGATTCAGGCAGCCGATGAGGAAGGGTGGGTTATCTCCGTCACGCCGTCGGGCGGGTGGATTCCCGCCGTGATCGCCGGGAACACGGGTGTCGGGCTGTCGCAGCGCGCGCAGAGCTTCGTCACGGCGCCCGAAGACGGCCCGTTCAACGTCATCGAACCGGGCAAGCGCCCGCGCGTGACGCTCACGCCGTCGCTCGCCCTCAAGGATGGCGCGCCGTACCTCGCCGTGTCCGTGCAGGGTGGCGACTCGCAGGACCAGAACCTCCTGCAGTTCCTGCTGAACGTCACCGAGTTCGGCATGACGCCGCAGGAAGCGGTGGAGGCGCCGAACATCAACTCCTTCCAGATGCGGTCGTCGTTCGGCCAGCACGAGAGCCGGCCGGGACGCATGCTCGCGGCCGAGTCGCTGCCGTTCTACGTGCGCAATGAGCTGCGGCGGATGGGGTACACGATGGAATACGAAGAGTGGACGTCAGGACCGATCACGGCCATCCTGTTCGACCGCAAGCACAAGACCATGTGGGGCGCGGCATCGAATCACGGCGAAGACTACGGCATCGGGTGGTAGGGGCATGTACGCAATGGTCATCATCCGATATCGCGCGTCACTCGAGGAGATCGAGATCAATACCGAGGCCCACCGTGCCTGGCTGCGCTCGCTTGAGGCGGACGGGACGCTCCTCGCGTCCGGCCCGTTCGTCCCTCGAACCGGGGGCGCGCTGTTGCGGCGCGTCCCGGATGCGGGGGCATTGCCATGATCTCTCGCTTCATCGCCCGGACGCTTGAAGTCCCGGTGGTTTATCGGATCCTGCAGGCCCCATTCCAGGAGCGAAAGATCGCTCCCTGTCTCGCCCAGCTTGCGCTGACACCCCAGACCCGGCTGCTCGATGTGGGCTGCGGTCCGGGCACGAACGCACACCACTTCGTCAACACCCGGTACACGGGCATCGACGTCAACCCGGACTACATCCAGAGCGCCCAGCGTCGACATGCCGGGCGGTTCGTTACCGGCGATGTGACGGACCCCGATGTGCTGCCCCGCGAACAGTTCGACGTTATCCTCCTGAATTCGCTGATGCACCACCTTCCGGATGATGCGGTGGCGCATCTGTTGTCACGGCTGGTGCAGAGGCTCGCGCCGCAGGGAAGGATTCACATACTTGACCTCATCCTCCCTCCCGGGCCATCCGCCGCCAGAGTGCTCGCCCGCATGGACCGTGGCCGGTTTGCTCGTCCGCTGGATGCGTGGCATGCCTTGTTCGCGCAATCGATGCATATCGAGCAACTCGTGACGTTTCCGCTCGGCGTTCCCGGCGTGCCGCTTTGGCAAAGGGTCTATTGCGTCGCGGGGACAGCATGAGGCCGCGCCGCATCAGTGTCGCCATTCCGGTCTACAATGAGGAAGACGTCATTCCCGAATTGCTTGGACGGCTGACCGCGGTCCTCGATGCGCAACCCGGCGGACCGCATGAAATCGTCTTCGTGAATGACGGCAGCCAGGATCGGACACGAGAGCTGCTGGCAGCAGCGGCGGCACGCGATCACCGCATCGTCGTGATCAACCTGTCCCGGAATTTCGGCCATCAGGCGGCGCTTTCGGCCGCACTCGGTCATGCGATCGGTGACGTCGTTCTCAGCATGGACGCGGACCTCCAGGACGCCCCGGAGGCCCTGCCGTCGCTTCTCACGAAACTCGATGAGGGGTATGACGTCGTTGTTGTGCGCCGCGTTGAGCGCAAGGAGACAATCTGGAAGCGCGCGGCATATTACCTGGCGTACCGGCTGATCGCCAGGCTGTCCAACGTGCCGCAGGAACTCGACGTCGGGGACTTCGCGTTGATGACGCGACAGGTCGTCACGGCGGTGACGTCCCTCCCGGAGCGTGAGCGCTACCTTCGCGGCCTGCGCAGTTGGGTCGGGTTCCGTCAGACGGCGATGGCGATGCCGCGCGCGGCACGCGCCGCCGGCACGACCAAGTACTCGCTGGGCCGCCTCGTGGGCCTGGCGCTTGATGGCGCTTTCTCGTTCTCGGTCGTGCCGTTGCGCATCAGCGCCGGCATTGGCTTCCTGAGCTTTCTTGGAGCGCTGCTCTTCAGCCTCTATGCGGTGTACGCGCGCGTGGCACTCGGTCGTTCCCCGCAGGGATTTACCGCGCTGTTCGTGGCCGGCACGTTCTTCGCCGGCATCCTGCTCATCGTGCTCTGGATTCTCGGCGAGTACATCGGTCGCATCTATGTCGAGGTCAAGCGACGCCCAGCCTACGTGGTGGAATCGGTCATTCGACACGCCCCACGCGGGGAGAATGACTGATGGATGCGCAGTACCTGCGCGACTATCGCGAACTCTACGTTCATCACTGGTGGTGGCGCAGTCGCGAGCGAATGCTGGCCGGCGTTCTGCAGCGTTTGGTCACCCAGCGACCGCTGCGACGGATCCTCGATGTGGGATGCGGAGATGGACTGCTCTTCCCTGTCTTGGCGCGCTTCGGGGAGCCGTATGGCGTGGAGCCCTCATCCGAGGCACTCTCGCCCGATGGCCCGTGGCGCTCACGCATTGTCAACGGCCATCTCGACGAATCGTATCAGCCGCCGGAACCCTTCGACCTCGTGCTTGCGCTCGATGTCATCGAACACCTCGATGATCCCTCGGCGTTCCTGGCTCAGGTTCGCCGACTCGTGGCCCCAGCAGGCTGGTTCGTGGCGACGGTTCCGGCGTTCCGCAGTCTTTGGACAACGCACGACGAAGTCAATCACCACGTGACGCGATTCACGCGCGAAGAGTTCTCGACGCTGGTGCGTGCCCATGGATTCACCGTGGTACGCGCCCAGTACTTCTTCGTGCTGCTGGCGCTGGCAAAACTGGCGATGCGCGGCATGGAAACCGTCTTGCGGCCGGCACCGCGGCCACCTCGCACACCACCCGCAGCCGTCAATGCGGCCCTGATGGCAATATGCCGGACCGAGCAGGCACTCTTTGCGGACCGAGCGCCGTGGTTTGGCAGTTCCTTGCTTCTTGTTGCGCAGGCAACGCGCTAGTGTGGTGCCCGGCCAGCGGCACGCGCAATTCCTGCCCGAGCGCCGGGCAAGTACTCCCACGAACACAGCCATGACCGGAGGCGAGATTGCGCCCGGCAAGACGTACGGCGAATAGCGTGGTCGTATTCAGGGTCGCGCTGCCCCGATCAGAGACCCCTCGACCGTATCACCACGCCGATCCTCGGACGCAAGACTGAGATGCATCCATCCATTGACCGCGTCCTGGAACGTCGGCGCTGGGCGGCACCGCTCACCCTCGCGCTCCTGATGTGCATCGGCGCGTTCTTGCTGTTGCGCGACCTCGACCGCGGATGGGTCCCGCACGACGAGGGGACGCTGGGACAGGCCGCCGAGCGCGTGCTACGCGGCGAAGTGCCGCACCGGGACTTTGACGATCCGTATTCCGGGCTGCTGACGTACATGAATGCGGCGGCCTTTCGCGTCGCTGGCGTCAGCGTCAACACACTGAGGTGGCCACTATTCGTGTGGTCGCTGCTGTGGCTTGCGGCGGTGAACGCCGTGGCGCGACGCTTTGCTTCGCCGGCGGGCGCGGCACTGACGGCGCTGACCTGTCTGGCGCTGTCCGTGCCCAACTACCGTGCGCCCATGCCCTCGTGGTATCTGCTCTTCCTCGCTACGTTCGGCATGCTCGCCGTCGTTCGTTGGCATGAGAGTGGCCGCCGCCGATGGATCATCGCGGCGGGCATCTGCGGCGGGCTCGCGGTTCTCGTGAAGCTCACCGGGATCGTCCAGCTTGTTGGCTGCGCGCTGGCCTTCTGGGCCGCCACTCCGCAGCCAGCTGACCGCGGTCCCGCTACCGCGACGTTGCATCAACTGCGAGTGGCGATGATCGCCGCCCTTGGATCCGGCCTCGCGTTGCTTGCGATGCTGGCCCTGAGTGCCGGCGAACGCATGGCCTGGCGGCTGGTTCCGCCGTTCACGCTGCTGGTGTGGACCCTCGCGTACCGGGAATGGACGAGCGGCGGCGGAACTGCAGTGGATCGCCTTCGCATTCTCGCCCGCGTCCTTGGCCCCTATCTGGCCGGCGTGGCGATTCCGCTGGCCATCTTCACCGTCTTCTTCACCATCGAATCAGCCGGCCCCGACCTCCTGGTTGGAACCTTCATCACCCCGTGGCGACGGCTCAATGAGGCGATGTACCTGCCACCGTCTCCCGGTGGGTTGCTGTGGAGCCTGCCGGTGGTCTTCATCCTGTGGCCACGGCGTGACGGCCGGATGGCGGCGGTGGCCCGTGGCGTCGGCATCATCTGGTTTGGCACGATTGTGCTGGCGTCCGCGCGTGACCCGCGGTGGTATCAGGCCGGATGGGCTTCCGTGTGGAGTCTGCCCATGCTGGTCGCCGCATCCCTGGCACTCCCACCCTTGTTCTCGCGTGCCTTTGGCCACGGTACGCCTCGCCGAGACATGGCCCGGTCCATTGCCATCATCGCCGTATCGGGAATGCTGATCGAGTTCCCGTTTGCGGCGCCCATCTACACGCTCTACGCCGTGCCGCTCAGTGTGCTTGGCCTCTTCGCCGCCGTGCAGGACTGGGAGCATGTCTCGCGACGCGCGGTTGTTCTGGTCGGCGTCTTCTTGCTCGCTTTCGCCGCCCTGCGACTCAATCCCGGCACCATCTACTCTCTGGGCATTCGATATCGACCGGGGGCTGATTCGGTGATGCTGAGCGTGCCGCGGGCGCGACTGCGCGTGATGGCCGAGGATGCCAGCGACGCCCGGGCCCTCGTCAGCATCTTGGGTCGCATTGGTGCGGGCCGGACGCTTTGGGCAGGTCCCGATGCTCCCGAGGTGTACTTTCTCGCCGGTCTGCCGAACCGGACGCGCACGTTCTTCGAGTTTCTCGACCGCACGCCGGACGCCGCACGGGACATTCCGGCGCGCGTCCAGGCGATCGGGGCCTCGATCGTCGTGATCAAGCGCCGCCCGGAGTTCTCGCCAGTTCCATCCTTCGAGTCCGTTGCCGCCGTGCGCCAGATGTTTCCGCGGTGCGAGGACCTCGCTGAGTACCTGATATGCTGGCGTTGACGGGGCGTCAGCAGAGGTGCACGGCCATCGCCTTGAACGACGCCGTCACTTCCATCCCGACCGCGAGCGACAGCTCCTTGGCGGAACGCGTCGTCAACGAGGCCACGAGGGGTACGCCATCCACGTCCACCGTTACGCGTGTGAGCGCACCCAGCGTGTCGCGCTCCGTCACCACGCCACGGAACCGGTTGCGCGCGGAGCCGGCGGGCGACTCGAGCGAAAGCACGATTTCCTCGGCACGGATGACGGCGTATCCGTCGCCTGCGGGAAAATCCCCAACGGTGTAGAGCACCAGCGGCCCCGACGTGAACTCGATGGCGCGATAGCCGTGCGCGATCGGCGCCGGATCGCCCTCCAGCCAGTCGGGCGCCTCCTCCTCCAGCACGCGCACGGCACCCGCCAGCACGTTCTCGGCGCCCAGGAACTCCGCGATGTACGGCGAGGCCGGACGCCGGAAGACCTCGTCTGGTGCGCCGGACTGGAGGGCGCGGCCGCCATCGAGCAGCACGGCGACGTCGCCCAGCAGCCCTGCCTCGGTGAAATCGTGCGTCACCTGCAGCGTTGTCACGCCCCACTCGCGGTGCAGCGCACGCACTTCGCGTCGCACGATCGTGCGGCGGCGCGGGTCGAGCGCGCTGAACGGCTCGTCGAGCAGCACCACCCCCGGACGGCGTGCGAAGGCACGTGCCAGTGCCACCAGCTGCCGCTCGCCGCCGGAGAGGGCACGCACGGGGCGTCCCGCAAGCACGTCGGCGCCAAAGCGGCGCGTCACCTCCTCGGCCACTTCTGCGGAGGCCGCGCCGTAGGCGATGTTGGCCGCGACGCTCAGGTGCGGGAAGAGGAAGGCATGCTGGTACACGAGGGAGAGTCCGCGGGCTTCCGGAGCCAGCGTCGTGGCGTCGGCGCCGTGCAGCCACAGCTGGCCTGAGGTGGCTGGCACCACTCCGGCGATGGTTTCGAGCAGCGTCGTCTTGCCCGACCCGGCCGGGCCGATGACCACGCCGTATTGCCCCGTGGGGACGGCGAACGACACGTCCGCGAGCTGGAACGCGCCGTGGCGCGCGCTGAGGGCGCGGCATTCGATCATCGCGTCATCCCGTCGTCGGCGCCCTTCAGCGTGCGCAGGGCAGTCAGCGGAATCAGCGCGAGCACGGCAAGCACCGCGGCCACCGGAAGCGCCTCGCGCAACCCGAAGCTGGTGAAGCGATCGTAGCTCAGCACGCTCGCCACCTTCGGGTTGTAGGTCAGCACGACGATGGCGCCGAACTCGCTGACGGCGCGCGCCCACATCACCACTGCCGACGCGACGAGCCCGCGCCGCGACAGCGGCAGCGTGATGCGCAGGAAGGCGCGCAACGGGGGATCGCCCAGGGTACGCGCCACCGCCTCGAAGCGCGGGTCCACGCGCGCAAAGGCTTCGCGTGCCCCGCTGATGAAGAGCGGAGCCGCCACGAACAGCATGGCGGCGACGATGCCCAGCGGCGTCCCCACCACGCGAAGCCCGGCGGCCAGCATGGTCCCGCCCACCGCCGACTCACGCCCGAGCAGCAGCAGGAGAGCGATGCCGGCCACGGGATGCGGAATCAGCAACGGCAGGTCGAGCACGGCCGAGAGCACGGCGCGGCCGCGAAACTCGCGGCGCGCCAGCAGGTAGGCGAGCGGCGTGCCGCCGAGGACGCCGAGCAGCGTCGCCACGGTAGCGGTGATGGCCGTCAGCGAGAGCGCGCTGCGCAGTTCCGCGTCGCTTGCCAGTTGACGGATACCATCGGCGCCGCCTGCCCCGATCAACTGGCCAATCGGAACGGCCAGGAAGAGCAGCAGGAGCGAACTGGCGAGCGCCGCCAGCACGGCGATGACCCGCTGCAATCCGCGACCGGGCGACGGCGCCACTGCTATCGATGACGTCATGGAACCAGCCCGGCCGGAGCACCGGTGCCCACCACGCCCGGCACCTTGAGCGCGTCGAGTCCCTGCTCCCGCAGCACGCGCCGCCCGTCTGCCGAGAGCAGGTACCGCACGAACTGCTCTCCGATCGCACGATGGGGCGCCGCCGTCGGCACCGAGAGCGCGTAGACGATCGGCCGACCGCGGAACTCCACCGAGTCCGCTCCCTTGCCGCGCACCTTCACTCGAGCCGTCGCGTACAGCGCGGAGTCGGCGGGTGATGACAGGTCAATGGCCTCGGGAAGCCGCACGAAGTCCAGCCCCAGGTTCTTCGCCATGGACTCATACGACCAGATGTAGTCGAACTCCCCCGCCTGGAGGAGCCCGACGAGGTCGGCCTCCTTGGGCCGCACATTGCGCGCCGGCATGGCCCGCAGGAGCCGTTCGGCGAGCCCCGGTTGCGCATAGTGATGCTCGGCGAGCTGCAGCACGAGCAGGGTGCGGTAGCCGTTCGGGTCGAGCTGGGGGTCGCTGCGCCCCGTCTCGACGCCGTCGCGCAGCAGCACCTGCCACCAGTTGTCCCCGGTGATGCCGTCGGCGCCGCGTGCGCGGGGCGTGTGCGCCAGCACCATCCGATTGTGGGCGAAGCGCACGTACCAGGAGACGTGCTCCGGCATGAGCAGCTGCGGAAAGACCTCCTCGTCCGCGAGCGCGATGACGTCCGGCACCGACCCCAGTTCGGTGAGCTTTCGCGCTGTCTCGAGCGAGCCGGCGCTCTCCTGCTGCACCTCCACGCCCTCGCGCGCCGCGAAGGAATCGAGCGCCACCCGCATGGGAACCGCCAGCGAGCCGGCGTTGAAGGCAACGAGCACTTTTGACCCGTCGGGCCGTTCGCCGCGAGGCCCGCAGGCAGCGGAAAACACGACAAGGGCGAGAATCAATCGGCGCAGCATGAGCGTAGTGTCACCTAATTGCGTATTGGTCTCAAGGAGTGGGCACCCGTTCCCCCACCGTGCCCCTACCTCTTCCCCCACCCTGCACCCCGTACCCGAAGTCCTATATTCGTTTGACCCTCAACATCAGGACCTATGCCTGAACTCGCCCTCGAACTCCGGGGGATCACCAAGCGGTTTGCCGAGCACGTCGCGGTGCGCGAGCTCTCGCTCGCGGTGCCACGCGGGTCGGTCTATGGCCTGCTGGGGCCAAACGGCGCCGGCAAGACCACAACCATCCGGATGATCCTCAACGTGATCGCCCCCGATTCGGGATCGATCACCGTGCTGGGCTCTCCCCATCTCACGCCCGGCCTGCTCGACCGCCTCGGCTACCTCCCCGAGGAGCGCGGCCTCTACAAGAAGATGCAGGTGCGTCGTCTCCTGCGCTTCCTGGCTGAACTCAAGGGCGTGGACGGCAAGACGGCCGACCGCCGCATTACCGAGTGGCTCGAGCGCCTCTCGCTGAAGAGCCCCGAGAAGGACTGGGGCAACGCCAAGGTGGACGAACTCTCCCGCGGCATGCAGCAGAAGGTCCAGTTCATCGGCACGCTGCTGCACGACCCGGACGTTGTCATCCTCGACGAACCATTCAGCGGCCTCGACCCGATCAATGCGCAGGCGCTGAAAGACGTGGTGGTGGAGCTGAAGCGCCGCGGCAAGACCGTGGTCTTCTCCACCCACCTGATGGACAACGCCGAGCGCCTCTGCGACTCGGTGTGCATCATTGCCCGCGGCGAGAAGGTGCTCGACGGCACCGTCGTCGGCGTGAAGTCCGAGCACCACAAGCTCAACGTGGCGCTGTCGCTGGGTGGGGATCCGAGTGCCGACGTCTCTGCCGTCCTCGCGGATCGCGCGCTGGTGCTCAAGATGGACGACAACAACCGCTACTTCGAGATCGAGATGACGGCAGGCGGCAATCCGCAGCTGCTGCTGCAGCGCCTCGTCGGTGCCGGCGCGCAGGTGCAGCGCTTTGAGCTGATCCAGCCGTCGCTCCACCAGATCTTCCTCGACCGGGTTGGCGCGGCGGGCGTGGAGGAGGGGATGCAAGGCCATGGGTAAGCTCTGGGCGGTCATCAAGCGCGAGTTCCTCGAGCGCGTACGCACCAAGTGGTTCATCATCGTCACCATCTTTGGCCCTGTCTTCTTCGGCGTCATCATGGTGTTGCCCGCCTATCTGTCGGTGCGCGGCATGAAGGACGTGCGCGTCGCCGACATCCGCATCATTGACGCCACGACGACGGGGCTCGGCGATCGCGTGGCCACGCGCCTGAACGGCGGCCCCATGGGCAATGCGGCTGCAACGCAGGTGGTGGTGGTCGCCCCCGGCGAGGTTGCCGCCGCCGAGTCGCTCGCCACGAAGGACGTGATGGCGAAGACGCGCCGCGGGTACCTGGTGGTCGACTCGGCCACCATCCAGGAGCAGAAGGCGCGCTACGCCGGGCGCAACGCGTCGTCAATCCGCGAGATCGAGATCATCCAGGACGCGCTGCGGTCGGCGCTCCTGGGGCAGCGACTCGAGCGCGAGGGACTCGATCCCAAACGCGTCGAGGACCTCACCCGCGTGAAGATTTCCATGAGCGCCGAACGCATCACCGACAAGGGACGCGGCGGATCGGGCATCGGGAGCGCGATCTTCGGGTTCCTGATCGCCTTCCTGCTGTACATGATGATCGTGCTCTACGGCCAGAACATCCTGCGCGGCGTCCTCGAGGAGAAGACGACGCGCGTGGCCGAGGTCATCGTGTCGTCGGTGTCCACGGACGTGCTGCTCGCCGGCAAGGTCATCGGTGTCGGCGCGGTGGGTCTGCTTCAGCAGGCCGTCTGGTTGGGAAGCGCCGTGGCGCTTTATCAGTTGCGTATGCATATCTTCACGGCGCTCGGGATGCCAGCCATGCCGAACCTGCCGCTGCCACAGATGCCGCCCATGCTCATCGTGGCGCTGGTGCTGTTCTTCATCCTCGGCTACAGCCTCTACGCCGCGCTATTCGCGGCGGTGGGCGCCATGGTGTCGAGCCAGGAAGACGCCAATCAGGCGGCGCAGCCGGTGATCATGCTCTTGGTCTTCAGCATCATCTTCGCTCAGCCCGTCATGCTCAACCCGACGAGCCGCCTGGCGGAGATCGTGAGCTGGATCCCCTTCTCGGCGCCGGTCATCATGCCCATGCGGATGAGCGCCATTTCCATCCCTTGGTACGAGCTCGCCGGGACGCTAGCCGGTGTCGCGGTGACGTGCGCCATTTGCGTCTGGCTGTCGGCGCGCATCTATCGGGTGGGCCTGCTGATGTACGGCAAGCGGCCGACGATGCGGGAACTGGCGCGGTGGATCAGGCAGAGCTGACCGTGGAGTCGTTGGGCGCACGGCGTACAGCCAACACGGGCTGTACGCCGTGCGCGTTTCGGCTTCTTGAAGACCGGCTTAAACGCTGGGCCGTTGCGCGGCATCTCAATGACAAGCCTCCATGTCCCCGCTCCCCGCCGTAACCTCTGCCCCGTCGCCGATGGATGACGACATCCCCCGCGCCCAGCGTGGCGACTTGGACGCGTTTGAGCGACTGTACCGGGCGCATGTGGGGCGAGTGAACGCACTCTGCATCCGTTTGACGGCTGGACACGGAGCCGAGGAGTTGCTGCAGGACGTTTTCGTGCGCATCTGGGAGAAACTCCCGTCCTTCCGAGGCGAGAGTGCGCTGGGCTCCTGGATGCACCGCGTGGCCGTGAATGTTTATCTCGTCTCCAGGCGGAGTGAACTGCGGCGCGAGGCGCGGGTGGTCACCAGCGACGAACCTGAATCGCTGGGTGTAGACGCCGTACGAGGGTACGTGACCGATGATCCGGATGCGCGCATTGACCTTGAGCGCGCCATTGCACGTCTTCCCGCCGGGGCTCGCGCCGCCTTTGTGCTGCATGACATCGAGGGCTACCTGCACGAGGAGATCGCCGAGATGCAGGGCGTCGCCACCGGTACCGTGCGGGCCCAGTTGCATCGCGCCAGAAAACTGCTCATCGAGGTACTTGAGTCATGACCGACCACCGCACTCCTCCTGATGACCCGCGCCTCGGCGCGCTGCAGCGTGCCGCAGACGATCTGCCCCGCGAGGTGGCGCCTGCTGCGGACGCGTGGCCCGCCATCCGGGCACGCATCGAAGCGGCACGCGTCGTGCCGATGGGCGCCCCTACGGTGCCGGTGCGACACCACAGCTCAAATCGCTGGCGCGTTGCCGCTGCCGCAGCGGTCCTTGTGGTGGGCAGTTCGGCAGTGACGGTGCTCGTGATGCGTGGTGAGGCGGACGCACCGTCAGTGGCTGCCGCACCCGCGGGCGCGGCCAGCGCAGCGGCTTCGTTCTCGAGTCCAGGCGCTACTCCACCGGGTCACTTCGGTGCTGCGCGTCAGGTCGTGGTGGATGTCTCGGACAGCTACGAGGCTGCCTCCGCGGATTTGGAGCGTGTGCTCCGCGCGCGCCGGTCGCGTTTGTCTCCCTCGACGGTGCGCGCCGTCGAGGAAAGCCTGCGCACCATCGACCGCGCCATCGGCGAGGCCCGCGCCGCGCTCGAGCAGGACCCCGCCAGCCGCGACTTGATGGACCTGCTTGACTCCGTGTACCGCCAGAAACTCGACCTCCTGCGGCGCGCCAATGAACTTCCGCTCCGCTCCAGCTAGGACCTGACCATGCGACTGCGCTCACTCCTGATGCTCGCCTGCACCTTTGTGCCGTCGGCGACGCTCCCCGCCCAACAGAAGATTGACCGGCGGCTCCCGCTCGACCCGAACGGCATGTTCAAGTTCTTCGTCTCGTCCGGCTCCGTACGCGTCGTCGGGTGGGACGTCGACTCGATCGTCGTGACGGGCACGATCTCCGCGAAGTCGCAGTTCTTTCTCGGCGGAGGGCGCCAGGGAGCGAAGGGTGCCGTGGAGGGCGACGGCATGGAGGCGATGGCCGATCTCACCGTGAAGGTCCCGCGGCGCGCGCGCCTCTGGATTCGCGGCGGAGAGGCTGACGTTCGCGTGGACGGCACCAGCGGCCCACTCGACTGCGGTTCGGCATCCGGCACCGTTCGCATCAACGGCACCGCCACGGAGATCACCGCCGAAACGATGGGCGGCGATCTTGTGGTGCAGGCGTCGCCCGATTACATGCGACTGAAGACCGCCACCGGCCGCATCGAATTCACCGGCGGTTCGGAGGACGGCGCCATCGCCACCGTCAGCGGCCGGGTGACGGTCCGCGGCGGCGGGTTCCTGCGCCGCGGCCGTATCGAGACGGTGACTGGCGACGTGCGATACGAGGGCGCCATCGGCGCCGGCGGCACGCTTGCCGTGGATACGCACGCCGGGCATGTGGACCTCGTGCTTCCGCGCTCGGTCAACGCGACGCTCATGGTCACGGCTGCCGTCAGCGACCTCTTCGGATTGCGGTCGATTGCTGATCCCGCCAAGGCGCCTGGCGGAATCGTCCAGGAACTCGGCGGCGCCACCTCCGGGGCCAGCATCACCGTGCGCACGTTCAAGGGGCGAGTGACCGCAACCTCGCCGTAATTCCACGATCTTCGCCCGCCGATGCACCCCCGTGAATGCGGGGGTGCCGGGCGGGTGCGTCCCCCGAACCTGGAGGAAGGATGTTCGCCAGACGGCTGCGCCTCGCTGTTGTCCCGCTGCTCCTCGTCATCGCCACGCCCGCGATGGCCGGACCGCCCTGGATCACCATCGAGTACCCGGGCAATCCGTTCGACCCGAAGGCGCGCGACGCCTTTCTCGTGGTGCACGCCTTCCATCACAACACGCCCGTGGGGCTGCCGGTGAGCGGCACCGCCGAGGGGATCGTGAACGGCCAGCGTCGTACGATCACGCTCACCTTCGTGCCGCTGTCGCGCGAGGGCGCCTTTGCGCTCAGGAAGCAGTGGCCCGACGAAGGCCGGTGGCTGCTGGCGTTGCACGTCACGCAGGGAGCGGGCGAGCACAACACCGCCACGGCGCTCGTGCGCCTCGCCGCCGACGGCAGCGTGGCGTCCACGGTGGTGCCGAGCAAGGCCGGTGAACGGGGCATGAGGTTACCCACCACGGTAACCAAGGCGGACGTGGAGGCGGAGGTGGACAAGCTGAGGTGAGAGAAACAACAGAGAGACAACAGACGTCGGCCGCGATTGTCTCGCCCGCCATGAGTCCGCTGTCCTCTGTTGTATTTCTGTTGTTTCTCTGTTGTCTCTCTGTTGTCTCTCTTTCTCTACCGTCCTCTGGTGGCTTCGATCAGCGCTTCCATGTGCCCGAGGTAGCGCTCCAGCGCCCGCCTGCCGGCGGCGGTGAGGCGGAACTCGCTCTTCGGCACGCGGCCGTCGAAACCCTTGGTGCAGGAGACGTACCCGCTGTCCTCGAGCTTGCGCGCGTGCACGCTCAGGTTGCCGTCGGTCAGCGCGAGCAGGTCGCGCAGGTCGGTGAAGCTGAGGCGGTCGTTTACGGCAAGCGCGCTGATGATGCCCAGTCGCACACGGTCGTGAATGAGCTTGTCGAGCGCGGCGGGGACCGGCTCGCCGCCGAGTACGGGGGCCAACGCCGGCGTCGTAGGCGTCGGCTTGCGGTCGCCGCGCTTCGCGGCGGGAGAAATTGCCTTAGCCACCGTGATACCTCGCAATCAGAAAGCCGAACAGCAGGTGCGCCGCACCGAAGCCGACGCCCAGGAGCCACGCATGCGACGCGACCGGCAGGAACAGCGCGGCCGCGCCGAGTGCGACAAGCACCGTGCCGAACACCGGCACCGTACGCACCGAGAATGCGCCGCCGGATACGACCGCGGCGCCATAGCACACCAGCCACGTGCCGGGCAGCAGCTGCCACGCGCCGGCGATGGCAAGCGCCACGGTCAGCAGCCCGCCCACCGTGAGGGGTGGCGCGAACGCGAGCGCGAATGTTCGCGCGGGGCCCGCACGCAACGACTGTCCCGAGCGGCTCGCCTTGCGCGCCATGGCGCCGAGCGAGACGACAATGGCAGCCGCCGCCGCCATGAGCCAAACCGTCAGCCATTGTCCCTGCGACGCAGCGCGTGGTGCCAACACGGCGGCGACACTGCCGATGATCCCCGTACCGACCGTCCCCGCACCCGAGACGGCGGTGAAGCGCCCTGCACGCGCCATCGTGTCGCGAATGAACGCGAGTTGGTCGGCGGCATGATGAGCCAGGTCGGAGACAGGACGAGCATCTGAGTGAGAGTCAGGCTGGATCATTGTCACTTTGAAATATAAAGAGAAACAACAGAAAGACAACAGAGAAACAACAGTACACGCCGTACTCTGTTGTCTCTCTGTTGTCTCTCTGTTGTTTGTCTGCGCTAACAAGAAGGACCGGCTCCCGGAAGCCGGTCCTCTTGTCCGCTGGCGGCGTGAGCCGCCGCGATGACCAATGCCACGTTCGCATTGGTAAGGCACAAGCTACAATCACCTGGTCAGTTCGCGCCAGAGCCTCGGCGCACCTTTTTTCAGGCCACGCCGGCAGCGCAATGCCGATCGAATGCGGCCACGAGATCCGCCGCGATCTCGCTTGCCGTGCGGCTCTCGATCTGATGGCGCTCGAGCATCGTCACGAGGCGGCCATCCTTGAGCAGCGCAATGGATGGTGATGACGGCGGATAGCCAATGAAGAACGCGCGCGCTGCCTTTGTGGCGTCCACATCCTGGCCGGCGAACACGGTGTACAGCTGGTCGGGCTTCACCACGTGCTGGAGCGCCGCTTCCACGGCGGGGCGCGCATTGCGCGCCGAGCAGCCGCAAACCGAGTTGACGACGACCAGCGCCGTCCCCTTCGCGTTGCCGAGCGCTTCGGCGACGTCCGCCGCCGTGCGGAGTTCCTGCACGCCAAGGCGGGTGAGCTCTTCGCGCATTGGCGCAACCATCGGTTCCGGATACATCATCTGACATTCATTCCTGATTGGGGGGTCAACCTGCTCATCAGGGTGCGGGCGGTGTTGTCGTACCGCCCGCACCATACTTGAGAATAAACCACCGTTGGCGCCAGTGTGTTCCGACGGCCGTCGCTCAGCGCGACAACGTCAGGATCGCCGCCTGCGGCACCACCAGGTAGCGTTCGCCCTCAAACGTGATCTCCACCGCCGCCTTGCGGAAGAACAGCGCGTAGTCGCCCACGCGCGCCTGCATCGGGACGTGCTTTGTCTGCGGCCCTGAGGTGATGCGCCACGGCTCGTCGAGGTGATCCTCGACGGCGGGAAGCGGCTGCCCTGGTCCGGTGGCCACGATGGTGCCGCCCTGCACCTGCTGCCCTTCCATCGCCGTCGCGGGGAGGTACAGCCCGACCTTCGTGCGCTCTTCCCCGTCCTCGACACGAATGAGGACACGGTCGCCGACGACAATCAGCTCTTTCTTCATCTGCCTACCTCACCAGCCAGAGCTGCTTCTGCTGGGCTCGCACCCAGCGCGGCGTGCCATCGGTGCCAATCACCATGTCCTCTTCCAGAGCCATCCGCACCGGTTGTCCGTTCCACTCGGGCACCGGCGTGGTCGCCTGCAGCTCGATGGAGTACCACATGTTCGCGATCAACTTCGAGTCGCCGCGCCCGGGCACGCCTTCCTGATAGTCCCACAGCCCTACCAGCGGCCCCGCACCGTGTCCATGCATCCCGATGGGGTGCGAGTAGACGGTGCCGGTGATGCCGCGCGTCGTCATCTGCGCGCGTGCCGCCTTCAGGATGTCATTTCCACTCCGGCCGGGTTGCATCTCCGTCATCACGATGTCCTGCAGGGTATTCCCGTTCGCGAGTGCCTGCTGCAACCCCGCCGGCGCCGCCTTCTCACCGGGTTTGAGGACGTACGCCATGTGCTGGGTGTCGGTGTTGAGGCCCAGCGCGGTGATACCCACGTCGCAATGCAGCACGTCGCCGCGCTGGATGATGGGGTCGCTCCCCAACGACTCCTCCGTCGCCCCCGCTCGCTGCACGTCGATGCTCGGCTGGAACCAGGTCCCCAGTCCAAGGTCGTTCACGCGCTGGCGCCACCACCAGACCAGATCGCTGGTCTTCGTCTTGCCGGGAACGATGACCTGGGACGAGTACATCCCTCCAATCAACTCCCAGACAAGCTGCATCACCTCGCCGTAGAACGCATCCTCGTCGGCCACGCGCGATGCGATGAACTGGAGCGGCAGCTCCTCCGCCGGCTTCAGCCGGGCGTTCCAGCGGTCACCGAGCGCCTCGGTCATGCCCAGGTACTCGCCGTGCGTCAGCCCGTCGGAGAAGGCAAAGGTGCGGGAGTAGTTGATGCCGATCACCCGCGGGTTGCGTTCGTCCACCACTTTCTTGAGCAGCTTCCACTGTTCGTCGCCCCACAACTCGGCCTGCTGGCCGCCGACCGGCGCTTCCACCGCCAGCGTGGAACGCATCGCCTGCCAGACGCCGCCCTGCGACGAACCGCCGAGCGCGATGCGCTCGATGCACGAGCCGTCTCCCGGATCGGTGCGGCCGGACGCCGAACATTTGTCAAACATCACGTAGATCGTGCGACGCCGCGCCGCAAACGTGGTCGGCGACACAAAGGACGAGAAGACGGGGTCCTCGGCGTACTCGCGCATCGGCACGATCCACATGTCAAAGCCGTGCGACCGCATGAGCGCGGGCAGGACCGTCTGCATCCGGGCCTCGAGCCAGCGCTGCTGCCGCACCGCCTGCTCGCGGAGCGTGCCGAACGGACGGCGTTGGTCGGCCAGCCGGCCGGCGGGGCGCTGGGCGGCAACTGGCGTGGCGGCCCACAGGAGGGTCGCGGCGAGGGCGATTCGCGAAAGGCGTGTCATAGGTCCTGCCAATGAGGGGAGTCTCAGGCCGGTGGAGCCGGCGGTTCCTCGGCGACAGCCCGGTGGGCATCGGACACCCGCTGGGCCGTGGAGGAGCGGTGCTCGCGCGCGAGCAGGAGACGGCGCACGATCGTGACCACCACCGCCAGCAACACCGTGAAGGGGATGATGAGCAGCACGCGCCAGGCCAGCACCTGCGCGGCACCCGGCAGCCAGTCACTGAGCTCCGCCACGCCGCTGCCAATCTTCTCCAGGCCCACGGCCGTGAGCGCCAGCGACATCATGATCTCGGTGCCGGCCTCGAGCACGGCGAACATCGGCGCGCGCCACCACCAGTGCCGGACCGTGTAGTTGGCCAGGTGCGCCGTGAGCAGCACGAGCAGCAGCACCGCGCCGATGACGAGCGTGGATCCCACCCAAAGCCCGCTCTCCGGCGACCCGTGCGACAGCACGTAGGCACGGTAGAGGCGAAGCGTGACGCCGGTGAGCAGCGCCATCTCCGGCAGCGAGCTGGAGAGGCGCCGGAGCATCGTCGGATCCTCGACGACCTCCCAGGCGATAGTCTTGCGGGGGAAGAAATCAGCCACGGAGGAAGATTACGGTGCGGCGATCTGCGTCGCGAGCCACACCAGGCTCTCGCGGGCATGCGTGCGCCAGTAGGCCCAGTCGTGCACGCCCGGATGTTCGT
Organism: Gemmatimonas sp.; assembly: GCA_013822425.1. Classification (GTDB taxonomy): domain Bacteria; phylum Gemmatimonadota; class Gemmatimonadetes; order Gemmatimonadales; family Gemmatimonadaceae; genus PNKL01. The sequence continues at coordinate 7,617 of PNKL01000029.1, read as the reverse complement.
CGTACGCCAGCGTCACGCCGCGCGAGCGCAGGGCATCGCGGAAGGCGCGATTGCCCGCAAGAAAGGGATCGCCCGTGCCGCAGTCGGCCTTGAGCGCTGGCAGCGCGGCGCCGCGCGCCTTGGCGCGGTCGAGCATGCGGACCGGGTCCTTCGCGTAGAAGGCGGCGGTGTCGCGGCCGAACACCGCGCGGACGCTTCGACCCACGGCGTTGTTCCAGATCCGCGTCCACATCGAATCCGGTGTTCCCGCAGGACGGTTGAGTACGCCCTCCGGCGCCCATTCCAGCGGCCAGAGGACACCGGAGTGTGAGGCGGCGGCCGCAAACGTCTCCGGATACTGCAGCGCAAGCAGCACGGCACCGAACCCGCCCATGCTGAGCCCGGCGATGCCGCGATGCGCGCGGTCGGCCCGCGTGCGATACGTGGCATCCACGTACCGCACGAGGTCGTAGTTGACGTAGTCGTCGTAGTGCGGCCACGGTACGCAGTAGGTCGCTGCGTCCGTGACGTAGTTGGGAAGCCTTCGCAAACAGCCGGGCACGTCCGGCAGTGAGTTCGACGTCGTCCACCACGAGTCGTCGCCGTCGGGCATCACCACGATCATCTCGCGCATTCCGCGTGCCACGAGGGTGTCCATGGAGCTGTTGATGCGCCCGGCCTTCACCCAATTGGTTTCGTCGCCGCTCCATCCGTGCAGGTAGTACGCCACCGGGTAGCGCGCCGACGACCCGTCATACGACGGTGGCAGGTAGACCTGCACCTTCTTGTGAGTGCCGAGCGCGTACGACCAGAGCGAGTCGGTGACGACGCGGCCGGTACGAACGGCCTGGGCGCGGCCAACGGCCGGTACGAACAGGAGGAGCGCCAGCACGAATGCCAGCGCCGTGCGCACCCGCCTTCGCACCCTGACCGTCCCCCGCACCGCTCGACCCTCGGTCACTTGGCAACCGCGATGCACTCGATCTCGACCCGGGCGTTCAGCGCGAGGCCGTTGACGCCGAGCGCGGAGCGCGCCGGGAAGTTGGGAGCGGTGAAGTAGGTGCGGTACACCTCGTTCATCGCATCCCATTCCTTCATGTCGGCCATGAAGACCGTGCACTTCGCCAGCCGGTCCATGGACGAGCCCACCGATTCCGCGACGCGCTTGATGTTCTCCATCACCTGCCTGGTCTCGGCGGCGATGCCGCCCGGCACCACCGTGCCGCCTGCCGACGGGTCGGTGCCGATCTGGCCGGCCAAGTAGATCAGGTTCCCCACGCGGACGGCGGGGGAAAACGGCCGCGTCGGCGCGCCGAACGGGTGCAGAAACTGGAGGTCGGCGGCTGGCGCAGCGGCTGGCGCCGCACTGGTGCGCGATGAGCCGGCGTCGCACGCGCTGAGCGCGAGCGCGAGCGCGGCAAGAACAAGGGTGGCGTGGCGAATTCGCATGGATCGGCTGGAAAGAGGTCCTTCAAAGAGTGCGCGCCCGCTCATCGCGGGCGCAACTGTCCATCTCCTCCTCGCTCGTCCCTTTCTGTTGTCTCTCTGTTGTCTCTCTGTTGTCTCTCTGTTGTCTCTCTGTTGTCTCTCTGTTGTCTCTCTGTTGTTTCTCTACTTAATGAGGTGCCCTATTCGTCCCCACCGAATATCCGTAATGAACGACAGCGCCCGGTCCGACTCGTCCTGCGGCACGTACGTGTAATAGATGAAGATCGGGCGCCCGCGGAGGTTCTTCCGTGGGACGAGCCCCCAGTAGCGCGAGTCCTTCGACTGGTACCGGTTGTCGCCCATCATGAAGTAGTGGCCCGGGGGCACCACCAACGGACCCCAGTCGTCGTGCGTCGGCTGCGCTGGCGCGGGGCCGAAGCGTGACGAATCCAGCCCCACCCGCTTCTGCCAGTCGAAGAGCGGGTGGACCTCGTTGGGATCCCCCTTGGGATTCTGCTCGGCGCCATACCCCTGCCGCTGAGGCGTGCCGTTGATGTGCAGCACGCCTGCGCGCATGTACATCGTGTCGCCCGGCATCCCCACCAGACGCTTGACGAGCGTCGGCGTGGGATCATTGCCGATCTCCGCCTCGTCCGGCTGGTACGGCGACTTGAAGACCACCACCTCGCCGCGCTTCGGCTCAGCGTAGCCGGGCAGGTTCACCGAGGTGAACGGCACGTTCGGCCCGTAGACCAGCTTGTTGACGAACAGCCAGTCGCCGATGAGCAGCGCCGGAATCATGGACCCCGACGGAATGCGATACGCCTCGACGAAAAAGGCGCGGATGAACAGGAAGATCGCCAGCGTGGCGGCGATGGACTTGAAGTTCTCCCACGCTTTTCGGGCAAACGGCGTGCCCGTGCCCCCGCGGGCGGCGGCAACGGTGCTCTTGGGCTTCTCGGCTTTCTTCTTGGTCACGGATCGTTCGTAGAGAGGAACGGCAGGGGCAATACGAGAAATCTGGGTGCGGCGAGGACGCATTCAAGGGGCCGACGAGCCGAGGGGGCGCGCCCGCAATCGGGAGCGCCCCCTCGGATACGGCCTCACGGCCGTCCAGCGAGACTACTTGACGTTCTTGCTGGCGAACTTCGTGAGGTCGAACATCGAGGCCTGCGCCTTGCCGCCGAACAGCTTCTTCATCTTGTCGTCGGCGTTGATCATGCGGCGGTTCTTCTTGTCCTGCAGGCCGTTCTTCTTGATGTACGCCCAGAGCTTCTTGGTGAGCTCGGTGCGCGGCAGCGGGTTGGCGCCGACGATCGCGGCGAGCGTCTCGTTGGGCGTCACCGGCTTCATGAACGCGGCGTTCGGCTTGCGAGCGGTCTTCTTCTTGGCCGGCTTCTTCGCGGCCTTCTTCGCGGCCTTCTTCGCCGGCTTCTTCGCAACCTTCTTCTTGGCAGCCATTCGGTTTTCTCCTGGAAAGGATGTTCGCGGTCGGTGCTCTCCCGGTAGAACACGCGCCCCGACGTCTCGAAAGTAAATTGTTTCCCTCTGAGCGCAATAGTGTTTCCCTCTGAAAACGGCCGAAATTTTGGCCGAGGGTTGCCGCCCCCCAGAGGGAAAACAGGCAACTCGGGGGTGCGCGGTGCCCGATCGCCGGGAGAAACCGGCCCCTGACGGCCCCGTTTTCAGAGGGAAAACGCGCCCTACGGCACAGCAGCACCCGTCCAGGCGCGGAGGAGCATCATCATCCGCAGGTCGGCCGAATCCGCTCCGGTGTCGTCCTCCGCCGGCTCGCCGTAGTCGTGCGGCGTCTCGAGAATGCACGGCACCGCCACCGCGCGCGGGTCGGCCAGCAGCCACTGGAACGGAGCCGCGCCAATGGCGCCCTCGCCCAGCAGGGCGTGACGATCCTTGTTCGAGCCGAACGGGTGCTGGCTGTCGTTCAGGTGGAAGAACGCCGGCGGCTCGCCGATGACGTGCTCGAACCGGTCGAGCACCACCCGCAGCGATGCCTCGCTCGAGGCGATGTCGTGTCCGGCGGCAAACAGGTGGCAGGTATCGAGCCCATATCCGGTGCGATGGCGCAGCGCCTGGGGGACTTGCGCGAGCATGAGCGCGATCTCCTCCGGAGTGCGCCCCATGGTCTTCCCCGCCCCGGCCGTGTTCTCCACGAGGACCCTCGCGGTGCCGGGCACCGTCTCGACAGCATGCCGGATCGTCTCGCCCACCTGGATCGCCGCGCGTTCCGGGTCGCCGGCGCCCGCCGAGCCGGGGTGGAAGCAGCACCCCAGCGCGCCGATCGCCTGCGTGCGCTCCAGTTCCTTGGCGAGGCCGGCACGGGCACGGACGGCCTTTTCCTCCTCGGGCGACGCGGTGTTCAGCACGTACGCCGCGTGCACCAGCACGTCGCCGGGGGCAATGCCGCCCTCGGCCAGCGCCACACGGAAGCGGGCAGCCTTGTCGGCCTTCATCCCCGCCTTGTCGTTGTAGTAGGTGGGCACGGCCGTGAAGACCTGCAGGGTTGTCATTCCGGCCGCGGCGGCTCGCCGCGCCGCCATAGCGATGCCGCCCGCGTCGCTCGGGTGCGACCCGAGCAGACGCCTCACGGCCCCTTGCCTGCGGCCGCGGGGCCGCCGTCACTCCGCAGATCGAGCATCCGCGACTCGTTGAGGTACTCCACGGACATCGCCCGCTGCTGGCGTTCAATCTCGCCGAGCCGCCTCACCACCTCGGCGATCCGGCGTGCCTGCTCGGCGATCAGGCCGAGTGACTCCTTCACCTCCCGCTCGCCCATGATGCCGCTCTGAATGAGCGAGGTGTGCGTCAGGAGCGCCGCCAGCGGGTTATTGATCTCGTGGTGCAGGGCCAGCGTCGTCTCACCGATCCCCGCCAGGTAGCGTGCGCGGCGCAGCTCCTCCTCGGCGGTCCTCCGTGCCCGTGACACCTCGATGCGGCGCTCCGCGATGCGCAGCCGCGCCTGCAGGTTGTCGGGGGTCACCGGCTTGGACATGTAGTCGTCGGCCCCGGCGTCGAGCACGGCCGTCAGGTCGTCGGCGCGGTCGCGGGCGGTGACCATGAGGACGAAGGTGATGTCGCCTTTCGGGTGCGCACGAATCCGCCGGCAGACCTCGAGCCCGTCGAGTCCCGGCATCTGCCAGTCCAGAATGACCATCGGCGGCACCTCGCGCTCGAAGGCCGCCCACGCCTCGATGCCGTCGCTTGCCGCGATCGGTTGGTGCCCGCATGCCCGCAGCACTTCCTCGAGCAACAGCCGCATGAGGGCGTCGTCATCAGCCAGAAGTACGCGCACGAAACCACGTTGTGGAAGTTGTGGGCAATTTGTACGGGGACCCCCGAGGAAGCGAGGGGGACTGCCCTTCGGGCGCTCTCAGGGCAGGGGACACCGGCGGCAGTGGGCGATTATCTTTGGGGGGCACTTCCCAACCATACAGTTTGAGGCCCGACGTCATGCATATCCCCGCCGCACCCGTGAACGGTATCCGCCGTGTCCCGCCCCCGGTCAACGAGCCCGTCAAGTCGTACGCTCCCGGCTCCCCTGAAAAGGCCGAGCTCAAGGCCCGCCTCGCCGCCATGTCGAAGGAGTGCGCCGACATCCCCGCCGTCATCGGCGGCAAGGAAGTGCGCACCGGCGACCTGGTGGACGTCCGCTCGCCTCACAACCACCAGCAGGTGATCGGCCGCTTCCACCGGGCCAGCAAGGAAGACGTGGAGGCGGCGATCAGGGCGGCCGCAGAGGCGCAGAAGGAGTGGGGGTCTTGGAAGTGGGAGGACCGCGCCGCGGTCATGTTGCGCGCCGCCGAGCTGCTGGCCACCACCTGGCGCAGCACCCTGAACGCCGCCACGATGCTCGGACAGTCGAAGACCGTCTACCAGTCGGAGATCGACGCCGCCTGCGAAATGACGGACTTCTTCCGCTTCAACGTGCATTTCGCGCAGGAACTGTACACGGAGCAGCCCTTCTCCTCGCCCGGGATGTGGAACCAGACCGACTACCGGCCGCTGGAGGGGTTCGTCTATGCCGTGACGCCGTTCAACTTCACGGCCATCGGTGGCAACCTGCCAACGTCGCCGGCCCTCATGGGCAACGCGGTGCTCTGGAAGCCCGCCAGTACGTCCATGCTGTCGTCCTGGTACATGTTCCAACTGCTGGTCGAGGCCGGTCTGCCGCCGGGCGTCATCAACTTCGTCCCGGGCGAGGCATCCGCTGTCTCCGGCGTGGCGCTGGCGCACCCCGACCTGGCCGGCGTGCACTTCACCGGTTCCACCGGCGTCTTCAACTCGATGTGGGAGACGATCGGCAAGAACATGAACCGCTATCGCTCGTACCCGCGCATCGTCGGCGAGACAGGCGGCAAGGACTTCATCGTGGCGCACCCGAGTGCCGACGCCAAGGCCGTGGCCGTGGCCATGGTGCGCGGCGCCTTCGAGTACCAGGGACAGAAGTGCTCGGCGGCGAGCCGCGCCTACATCCCCAATTCGCTCTGGAAGGACGTCCTGCAGTATGCGCAGGAGATGATCGCCGACATCAAGATGGGCGATGTCGCCGACTTCAGGAACTTCATGGGCGCCGTCATCGACAAGAAGGCGTTCACGAGCATCAGCGAGTATGTGGCCGACGCGCACAAGAACGCCAAGGTGCTGGCCGGCGGAAAGACGCACAGCGAGACCGGGTGGTTCATCGAACCTACGCTCGTGCAGGCCGACAGCCCGTCGTACCGCCTGCTGTGCGAGGAGATCTTTGGCCCCGTGCTTACGGTGTGCGTGTACGACGATGCCAAGTGGGCGGAGACGCTCCAGATCGTGGACCAGACCTCGCCGTACGCCCTCACCGGCGCCGTCTTCGCCCGCGAGCGGCGGGCGGTGCTCGAAGCGCACACGGCGCTGCGCAACGCCGCCGGCAACTTCTACGTCAACGACAAGCCCACCGGCGCCGTCGTCGGGCAGCAGCCATTTGGCGGCGCGCGCGGCAGCGGCACCAATGACAAGGCCGGTTCGAAGCTGAACCTCATGCGCTGGGTCAGCGCGCGGACGATCAAAGAAACGTTTGTGCCGCCGACTGACTACAAATACCCGTTCATGGCCGAGGAGTAGGAGACGTTGCCCACCATCCGTTACATCACCACCGACGTCTTCAGCGGCGTCCGGTTTGGCGGCAACCAACTGGCCGTCATTCCGGACGCCAGCGGGATTCCGGAGGAGCTGCTTCTCCCTATCTGCCGCGAGTTCAACTACTCCGAGACGACGTTCCTGTACCCGCCGGAGCATCCGGGGCACACGCGACGGGTGCGCATTTTCACTCCGGGAGGCGAGGTGCCGTTCGCCGGGCATCCGACGGTGGGCACCGCCGTGGTGCTGGCCGCTACAGGGTCAATTCCGTTGAGCGATGGGGAGACGCGCATCGTCCTCGAGGAGCAGGTCGGGCCGGTGCCGGTGGTGATTCGCGGAGTGCATGCCGGGGGCGGCTGGGCCCAGCTCTCCGCAGCCAAGCTCCCCGAGATCGGCCCGCCGGTGCCGTCTCGCAGCATGCTGGCCAAGATGCTCGGGCTCGGCACCGATGACATCATGGCGACGTCGGAGCGCCCGCAGGCCGTTTCGTGCGGCCTGCCGTTCCTCATCGTCCCGCTCGCGAGCGTGGCCGCGGTGGGGCGCGCGCGGGTGAACGTGGAGCGGTGGGAGGAGACGCTGGCCAACGCGTGGGCGTCCATGATCTGGGTCTACGCCGCCGATGCCGAAGGTGGGGACCGCCATTACCGCGCCCGCATGTTCGCGCCAGGAATCAGCGTTCCGGAGGACCCAGCCACCGGTTCCGCCGCGGTGACCTTCGCCGGGTACCTCGCCGCGCGCTCGCGCACGCGCACCGGCACGCTGGCATGGACCATTGATCAGGGTGTCGAGATGGGACGGCCAAGCCGGCTGGAGATCGAGGCCGACAAGGCCGATGGCGCCATCATCGCGTTGCGCGTGGGCGGTGAGGCAGTTCTCGTGAGCGAAGGAACGATGACGATCTAACGGCGCTGGGCTTTTTCACCACGGAGCACACGGAGAACTGCCGAGAGCCACGGAGTAGGTACAACATCTTGGGGGAACTGCGCACGCCACGCAAAGATCTGCGTGGCGCGCTGTCGTTACCCAGATATTTGTCGTACTTCGTGGCCCTCCGTCGTCCTCCGTGCGCTCCGTGGTGAAAAA
>PNKL01000028.1 GCA_013822425.1 Gemmatimonas sp. | reverse complement strand
TTGCCCAATGGTATCCCTCGGAGAGGCAAGGGAGGGCGGGACATGGGCAGGCAACGAAGGCAGCACTTGCTGGCCACGGCAGGAGCCGCGGCGTCATGCGGCAAGGATGGTGCCACCACTCCGGTCTACGAGACCAACGCCGACGTCTTCATGCTGCGATTCAACAGCAACCCCAATGCGAGCGGGACTCCCGACTATCGGTATCGTGTGCTGTCGTTCATCGACGATCCGCATCTGGTCATTGCGTCGGCAAGCCTGACCGGCATGGGCAACACGTCGGCGTACGCACTGACCAGTGCGACGAAGAAGTGGTGGGATGACGTCGGCCGCCGGTATTGCACGCAGGCGCAGCCGGTCTTCCCGATGAACTACACGATCTACATCAAGTACACTGGTGGCCGTACCGAGACGCTGCCGCGAACGGTCCGCAGCTGGTCGGTCGCGCCCTAGGCGGACGGTGAGTGCGCCCGCCACTCCGCCGGATCCCACGCCGCGAAAAGCGCTTGGGCGGCCGCCTGCGATGTGTCCGCCGAGAGCCACGACGCATACGACGCCGGCGGGATGATCACCGGCATGCGCCAATGAAGGGGCGCCATCAATGCGTTCGGCTCGGTCGTGAGAACCGTGCACGTCTCGATCACGCCGCCCGGAACGCCGGCGTCTCCGCCGCCGTCTCGGCGCGCGCATTCGCCAACCGGCGGCCGATCGCCGCGGCCTTCGCCCAAGAGGGAATCAACCCCCAGCGCAGCATCGCGACTTCCGGCCCCTCGCCGGCGTCCCGCACGGCGGCGATGGCTCAGCCGGGGCCCAGGGTCCAGTGCGGCGGCAGCATTGGGCCGCGTTTCACTCCGAACTGTGCCCAGTCAATTCGATCGCTCTTCGAGAGCGCAAAACGGCCACACATCGGTCAGGGGGTCAGCGTGACACAGCAGGGGAGACGCAGCCGATACCGGCAGAATACGCCCCCGTGACACGGGTCGCAAACCTTTCGGGCGTGTGAGGTGTCAAAGAGAGTGAACCTCCCGGCGGCACAAGACAGCCGGGCCGATAGACGGAGGACCCCCCAATGGAAGCCAGAGTACTGATGACAACCGCCGGATCACTTCTCTGCCTCTGCGACGAGCGAGGCACGATCATCGGGTGGATACCGTACCCGGTCCGCCGCGACGCGCTGGGCCCGGGCCGCGAGACGGTGTACCTGGTTCGGCCGCAGTCGGTGCCGGTGTCCGCCACCGATCGCGCGGCCTAAGCGCAGCGCCTGTCGACGCAGCGGCCGAGCCGCCGCCGGACGGGCGCCGGCCCACGTCACACCCGTGACGCCACCGGCCGTGAGCCACCCAAGCCCTCCGCACCACGCGGAGGGCTTTTTTGTTGGCGCCGCCCCGTGTTGCGCCGCCCCGTTGTCCAACCGTATGCCGAGGGGACATATTCCACGTCGCATGGCCACCGCTCCGACGATCGTCCTCAACGCGCGTGCGCTCGAACGCACCGTGGCGCGCATGGCGGACGAAATTGTCGAACGCGCCGACGGCACGGACAACCTCGTGCTCGTCGGCATCCAGCGCCGGGGCGTGCAGCTCGCCGACCGGATCGCCCACCTGATCACCCAGCGCGAAGTCGCGGCGGTGCCGCGCGGCGCCCTCGACATCACGCTCTACCGTGATGACCTGCAGACGGTCGGGCCGCGTCCGATCGTCGGCAAGACGGTCATCCCGTGCAGCATCGATGGCAAGACGCTCTGCATCGTGGACGATGTGCTCTATACGGGGCGCACCATTCGCGCCGCGCTCGACGAACTGGCCGACTTCGGCCGGCCATCGCGCATCATGCTGGCCGTGCTCGTGGATCGCGGCGGGCGCGAACTCCCCATCCATGCCGACGTGGTGGGCCGAACGGTCGACGTCCCTCCTGGTGGCCGCGTGGACGTCTTCGTGAGTGAACTGGACGGCCGAGACGAAGTCACCATGGTCGTCGCCGGGGAGGGAACGTGAGCGCTCCGCTCGGCAAGGACCTGCTCGGGCTCGAGCACCTGTCTGCCGAGCAGATCACGCTCATTCTCGACACCGCCGAACCGCTTCGCGAGATCAGCGAGCGCGCCATCAAGAAAGTGCCGACGCTGCGCGGTGCCACGGTGGTCAACCTGTTCTTCGAGGCCTCCACCCGCACGCGCATCTCGTTCGAGTTCGCCGAGAAGCGCATGTCGGCCGACACGGTGAACGTCGCCACGTCAGCGAGTTCGGTCATCAAGGGCGAGACGCTGGTGGACACCGCCAAGAACCTCGAGGCGATGAAGATCGACATGGTGGTCATCCGCCATGCCTCGTCGGGGGCGGCGCGCTTCCTCGCCGAGCGCATCGAGAGCAACGTCATCAACGCGGGCGACGGCACGCACGAGCACCCCACGCAGGGCCTGCTCGACATGCTGACGCTGCGCCGGCGCTTTGGCACCCTCGTCGGCAAGCGCGTCTGCATCGTCGGAGACGTCCTCCACTCGCGCGTGGCGCGCTCCAACATCTGGGGGCTCACCAAGCTGGGCGCCGAGGTGGCCGTCTGCGGCCCGCGTTCGCTGCTCCCCACCGCCATCGCCGACTTCGGCGTGCAGGTCTTCGACCGCGTCGAGCAGGCCATCGAGTGGGCCGACGCACTCAATGTCCTGCGGCTCCAGCTCGAACGCATGACGGCGGGCTACATTCCCTCGTTGCGCGAGTACAACCGGGTCTTCGGCATCACGCGCGAGCGGCTCGACCGCGCACCGCGTGACATCCTGATCATGCACCCGGGTCCCATGAACCGTGGCGTCGAGATCGACAGCGAGGTGGCGGACGGCCCGCACTCGGTGATCCTCGACCAGGTGACCAACGGCGTGGCCGTGCGCATGGCCGTGCTCTACCTCCTTGCCGGCAACGCGCCGGCGCTTGCCGAGGCCGCAAGAAAGGCGACCGCTGATGACTGAACACCGTGACGTGCTGCTCAAGGGCGGGCGCCTGCTCGACCCGTCCTCGAATCTCGATGGCGTTGGCGACCTGCTCATCCGCAACGGCAAGGTCGAGGCACTGGGCGGCACCATCGGCACACCCGACGGCGCCGAGGTCATCAATTGCGCCGGACAGGTGGTCTCGCCGGGCTTCGTGGACGTGCACTGCCACCTGCGCGAGCCGGGCAGGGAAGACGTCGAGACGATCCTCACCGGCGCACGGGCCGCGGCCGCCGGCGGCTTCACCGCCGTCTGCGCGATGCCGAATACCGATCCGGTCACCGACAATCAGGCGGCGGTCGGATTCGTCCTCAAGCAGGGACGCGCCGCCAACGCCGCCCGCGTCTATCCCATCGGCGCCATCTCCATCGGACAACAGGGCGAGCGCCTCGCCGAGTTCGGCGAGATGGTGCACGCCGGCGCGGTGGCGGTGAGCGACGACGGCAGGCCGGTGGTGAGCGCGCAGCTGATGCGCACCGCGCTCGAATACGCGCGCACGTTCGGCATCCCGGTCGCCGATCACTGCGAGGAGCCGACCCTCGCCGCCGGCGGCGCCATGCACGAAGGCTTCGTCTCGGCGCGCCTCGGGCTCAAGGGGATTCCCGCGGAGGCCGAGGAGATCATGGCCATTCGCGACATCCTGCTCGCGCGACTGACCGGCGGACACGTGCACCTCTGCCACATGAGCACCAAGGGATCGGTGGAGCTGATTCGCTGGGGCAAGGAACGCGGCATCCCGGTCACGGCCGAAGCGTGCCCGCACCACCTGTCGCTCACCGACGCCGCGGTGGAGGGGTACAACACCAACGCCAAGATGAACCCGCCGCTGCGCACGGCGGTGGACGTCGAGGCGGTGCAGCAGGCGGTGAAGGATGGCACGATTGACGTGATTGCCACCGACCATGCGCCGCATCACAACGACGACAAGCAGCGCGAGTTCAGCGATGCCCCCAACGGCATCATTGGACTCGAGACGGCGCTTGCCGTCAACGTGACCTGGCTCGTGAAGTCGGGCATCATCTCCCTGGGCACGCTGATCGAGCGCATGGCCTGCGCCCCGGCGCGCCTGTTCGGCCTGCCCGGCGGCACCCTGCGTCGCGGGACCGCGGCCGACATCACGGTCTTCGATCCCGACCAGGCGTGGACCGTGGATCCCAAGGCGTTCCTCACCAAGGGGCGCAACACGCCCTACGGGGGGCGGATCCTCCACGGCCGGGTCGGATGTACCCTCGTGGACGGTCGGATCGTCTTCAAGACGATGGGGTAACCGCCACGCACCGGACCGACGACCTTCGGCAGGCGGTGTGTGCTGTCTGCCGGCGACTGTATGAGCGCGGACTCATCGCGGGCCAGGACGGGAATGTCCGTTCGGGTCGGCGACGATGCCGTGCTGGTGACGCCGGCCGGCCTGTCAAAGGTGGACCTGCGTCCGGAGGATCTCGTGGAACTCGGCCTCGATGGCACCGTGCGCAGCGGGGCGCGGCGTCCGACATCCGAGTTGGCGGTGCACCTGCGCGCCTACCAGCGGCGCGCCGATGTGCGCGCCGTGGTCCACGCCCATCCCCCCGTGGCCACCGCGTTCACGCTGGTGGGGCAGTCCATCGACACGACGGCGCTTGCCGAGGTGCGCTACGGCGTCGGGCCGGTGACGCTCGTGCCCTACGGGACGCCGAGCACCGATGCGGCGGCCGATGTCTTCGATCCCTTCTGGGCGTCGCACGACGCCTTCCTGATGGCGCATCACGGCGCACTCACCGTCGGCCGCACGCTCACCGAGGCGCACCAGCGCATGGAGAGTCTCGAGAACGGCGCTCGCATCATGTGGACGGCCCGGGCGTTGGGTCCTGTGCGATCATTGCCGGCCGACGCCCTCGCCGCGCTCGACACGCTGCGGCAGGCGTCTCGCAACAGTTGACGAGGTAATCCCCCGATGAGCACCCCCGAAAAAGACACGGCGGAGACCGTCGAGAAGCTCTTGGCCGAGCGCCGCAAGGTGTCGGGCTGGATCTCGGCGCTGGCCGCGAGGCGTGCGGAGACGCCGCCGGCCGTTTACCAGAAGGTGCACGACGACTACACGGCCAAACTCGACAAGGTGCAGGCCAAGCTTGTGGCCGCGTCCGACTCGGTGCAGATGGCCGCGGTGGATGTGGCGTCTCGGCTGACGGAGCGCGAGGAGGCGCTCGCGAAGAAGCGTGACGAGCGCGCCGAGGCCGAGTTGCGGGCGGCAGTGGGCGAGTTCTCCGAGCGCGAGTGGGAGAAGCGTCGTTCCCGGCTCGATGACGAGCTTGGGGTGGTGACGGGCGAACGCGACGGGCTTCGCGATGAACTGCGGCGCCTGCGTGACGTGCTCGCCGAGGTCGCGGGCCCGGGGTCGAAAGTCGAGGAGGAGGGGCTGGCCGAGGCCGTCGCGTCGGCCGAGGCCGTCGCGTCGGCCGAGCCCGATGCGGCGCCCGACGAAGCGTGGAGGTTTGCGCAGGAGGGAGCGTTTCAGGCGGTGCCCGATGGCGAGGCGCCGCGCGATGACACCGTGCCGGAATCGTCCAGGCCGACGCCGGTAAGCGGGGAGGTCGTCCCGGCGCAGCCCACGATCCCGATTCACGAGCAGTCGGTCAGTGCGCCGGCGGAACTCGCCCAGCCGCTGGCGCCGAGCTTCGACGAACTCGCCTTCCTGAAGTCGGTTGTCGGACAGCCGACGCCGGTGGGCACGTTCCATCCGATGGAGCCCGCGATGGAGCCCGCGATGGCTCCGAAGCGCACGCCGGCCGACTCGCGGCGCGGCTCGCCGAAGCGCGGATCGGACGCGCCGCAGTCTGAGCCGCCGCCGGAGCTCCCGTCGGAACCGCTTGCGGCTCCAGCACCGCCGAGCGACGCGACCGACTACGCCACGCCCGAGCCGCCGATGCCGTTCCCCGATCCGGTGCCGGAGCCCCGCGTGAGCCAGGAGATGACGCCGCCGCGCGAGAGCTACTTCGGCCGGCCGACCCCGCGCACCAGTGAGGCGATCAAGTCACTGCGCTGCCAGGAGTGCGGCACGCTGAACTTCCCGACAGAGTGGTATTGTGAGCGATGCGGAGGGGAACTGGCGGCGTTCTGAGAGAGACAACAGAGAGACAACAGAGAGACAACAGAGAGACAACAGAGAGACAACAGAAACACAACAGAGAGACAACAGAGAGACAACAGAGGGGGCGACGCATTGTCGCCCCCTCAGCCGTTTCCGTACCTGTCTCTCGTCTGTCTGTTGTTTCTCTGTTGTTTCTCTGTTGTGTTTCTGTTGTCTCTCTGTTGTCTATCTGTTGTCTATCTGTTGTCTATCTGCTCTTGGCAATCTGACTCTTATGCCGGGCCGCGGCGTTCTTGTGCACCAGTCCCTTGCGGGCGGCGCGATCCACGAGCTGGACGGCGACCTTCTTCTCGGCCGGCGACGCGAATCCCGTCTTGGCCTTCTTGAGGGCAGTCCGCAGCGTGGCGCGCTGCGCACGATTGCGCACGGTCGCCGTGCGGGTCTTGCGCATGTTCTTCTTTGCGGACGCGATTCTTGGCACGCTTGGTACTCTCCGTCAGTGGTTCAAGGCGCGCCGTTCGGCGCCAGCATTCAAAAATGGTCGGTGAAGGGGGGCAAGTCAAGGTACGCAGAAGGTTGGTGACAGCTAATCGAGGATATGGACATTAGGATTGCGATCGAGGATTGCGATTCAGGACACCGATTCGTGATCAGCCATGGCACCGGTCGGGCTCCGGTCGCCAATCGCAATCCTGAATCGCAATCCTCAATCGCAATCCTAGGTCCATTTCCTCAATCAGTCTCCACTCATCTACCATCTATCGCCGCCTCCCCCTACTTTAGAGTCGACTGCCCGCGACGGGCCTCTTCTTCCCCCCGGCGATGACCGCGTGACCCCCAAGGCTATAACGCTACTTCTCGGTGCGCCGGTGCTGCTCTTCGCGATGGTCGCGCATGAGTACGCCCACGGGTATGCCGCCCACAAGCAGGGCGACGACACCGCCAAGCTGCTCGGCCGCCTGAGCTGGAACCCGCTCCGGCACATCGACCCGTTCATGACGATCATCCTGCCGGCCGTCATGTTCTACACGACAGGCATGGCGCTCGGCGGCGCCAAGCCGGTGCCGGTGGATCCGCGCAACTACCGCAACTACCGCAGCGGCGACATCATCGTCTCGCTCGCCGGGATCGCCACCAACCTCGTGCTCGCGGTGCTGCTCGTCCCGGCCATCATCGCTCTCGGTCTGCTCGGGCAGCTCATGCCGGGCGCGGCGGACACGCTCTCCCTCGTGCAGCTGATGTTCCGCCTCGGGATCTTCATCAATCTCCTGCTGGCAGTCTTCAACCTCATGCCCCTGCCGCCGCTCGACGGCTCCCACGTCGTCAAGCACTTCCTGCCCACGGCGTGGGCGATGCACTACGAGCGGGTGGCGCGCTTCGGCATCCTGATTCTGATCCTGCTGCTCATGTTCGGCGGCCCCGTGCTGACGGCGTGGATGGCGCCGGCCATCTGGCTCGACCGGCTCGCGATGCAATTCGTCTCTCCCTTCATGCTGCTGAGCCCGTGGACGACGTGACGACCGGTACCAGCGCCTCCCGCGCCCCTGGCAGCGCCGCCGGTGCCGCCGTCGGCGATACCGAACTGGGGTTTTCGGTTGACCTCCCGCACTACAGCGGACCGCTCGACCTCCTGCTCGCGCTGATCCGCGACGAGAAGGTGGACATCTACGATATCCCCGTCGCGCGCATCTGCCAGCAGTTCATCACGCGGATGCACCACCTCCAGCTGAACGAGGCGGCCGAATACCTCGAGATGGCCGCGCGCCTGCTGCGCATCAAGGCGCAGATGCTCCTGCCGCGCCCCGACGGAGAGGAGGCCTGGGAAGATCCGCGCACCGAACTCGTGCGCCGACTCCTCGAATACCAGCAGATGCGCGAGGTGGTGGATGTCCTCGAACGGCTGGGCGAGGACCGACGCAACCGCTTTGCGCGCACCTTCGTGCCCGCCTCGCTCTCGCCCGTCATCCAGGCCCCGCTCTCGCTCTCGTTGGGCGAGCTGCTCGCCGCCGTGGATCGCGTGCTGCGCCACGCGGAACGTCCCGAGATCCACGACGTCATTTCGCGCCCGATTGACGTGGATGGCTTCATCGAGGTCGTGCGCGCCGTCATCGCGTTGCGCGCGGTGGCCCGCTTCCGTGACGTCGTGCCCCCGGGCGCCGAGCCGTGGGAGGTCCTCTCCGGCCTCCTCGCCCTTCTCGAGCTGGCTCGGCGCGGTGAACTGCGCCTGGCCCAACCCCGTCCCTTTGCTTCCGTGGAGATCCGCCGTGAACTCGCTGGCGAAGCTGCTTGAGGCGGCGCTCTTCGCGAGCCCGCGCCCCATTCCCACCGACGAACTCGCCACGCTCGACACGGAGGCGTCGCCCGCCGCCCTCCAGGCGGCGCTCGACGAACTGCGCGAGCACTACGACGTGGATGGCCACGCCGTCGAACTCGTGGACGCCGGTGGCGGCTGGCAGATCCTGACGCGGCCGGAGTACACGGAGGCGATTGAGCACGCGCAGATGGCGGTCCGCCCGCGACGCCTGTCGCCGGCGGCGCTGGAGACGCTGGCTATCGTCGCGTACCGGCAGCCCATCAGCCGCGCCGAGGTGGAGGAGATTCGCGGCGTGGATGTGGGCAGCGTGCTCAAGTCGCTGCACGAGCGCGGGCTGATTGACGTGGTCGGGCGCTCCGAGGCGCTCGGGCGTCCGCTGCTGTACGGCACGACGGACGCGTTCCTCGAACAGTTCGCGCTGCGCCACCTCGAGGAACTGCCTCGCACGGACGAACTCGCCGTCGCGCTGCGCGCGCGTGAGCAGGAGACGCTGGCTGAAGTCTTCGGCACGGAAGGACCCCGATGAGCGATGGCGCGATGCGCATTCACCGGGCCCTGGCCCGCGCCGGGATCGCGTCGCGCCGCAAGGCCGAGGAGTTGGTCGCGGCTGGGCGCGTGCGCATCAACGGCGCCGTGGCCAAGACCGGCCAGAACGTGGATCCCACGCGCGACGTCATCACGGTTGACGGGCAGCAGCTCGCCAAGCCGCAGAAGCCCATCTGGCTCGTGCTCCACAAGCCGGCCGGCGTGCTCACCTCGCGCCCCGACGGGAGCGATCGCCGCACGGTCTTCGAGCTCGTGCCCGACGTGCCGGGACTCACCTATGTCGGTCGCCTCGATTACCTCACCGAGGGCGTGCTGCTGCTCACGACCGACGGCGAAGCGGCGCATCGGCTGACGCACCCGTCGTCGGAGATCGAGCGCACCTACGTGGTGATCGCGCGAGGCGACGTCCCCACCGCGGTGCGGCAGGCGCGCATCGGCGTGGAACTTGAGGATGGCTTCGTGAAGCCCGTTGCCGTGGACGCCGTGCAGGGCGAGGACCGTCAGTGGCAGGTCTCCATCACCATCCGCGAGGGGCGCAACCGCGAGGTGCGGCGGCTCTGCGAGGCGCTCGGCCTCGAGGTGCGCCGCCTCGTGCGCACGCAGTTCGGACCCGTGCGACTGGGCTCGCTTCCCGCCGGCGCGTCGCGGCCGCTCACTCCAAAGGAAATCGCGCTCATCGCGACCCTTGGCATCAACCCCGACGCGACTCCGGGGTAGAACCGCGGCGGCCGCAGTGCGACGCCTGTCAGGTCATCCGCCGTCTGCCGTCCGCATCTACCATCCACCATCTACCGCCTACCGTCAGCCACAGTGCCCACCACACTCGCCGGCCGCATCTCCTCAGAAGTCGCCAAGCGCATCGTCGGCCAGGACGCCATGATCGACCGGCTCCTGATCGCCGTCCTGACCGGCGGACACGTGCTGCTCGAAGGCGTCCCTGGACTCGCGAAGACGCTGACCGTGCGCACGCTCGCCGAGACGATCAGCACCACGTTCAGCCGCATCCAGTTCACGCCTGACCTGCTGCCGGCCGACGTGGTTGGCACGCAGGTGTTCGATCAGGGGACCGCCACGTTCTCGGTGAAGCCGGGGCCGATCTTCGCGAACATCGTGCTCGCCGACGAGATCAACCGCGCCCCGGCGAAGGTGCAGGCGGCGCTGCTCGAGGCGATGCAGGAGAAGCAGGTCACGATTGGCGGGCAGTCGTTCCTGCTCGAGGAGCCGTTCCTCGTGCTGGCCACGCAGAACCCGATCGAGCAGGAGGGGACGTATCCGCTGCCCGAGGCGCAGGTGGACCGCTTCATGCTCAAGCTGCGCGTGGGGTATCCCACCCGCGACGAGGAGAAGGAGATCATGCGGCGGATGGCGTCGGGTGACGCGATCCCGGTGGATCCCGTGGCCACGCCCGCGCAGATTCTCACCACGCGGCACGAGATCGCCGGCCTGCGGCTCGACGAACGGCTCGTGGACTACATCGTGGACCTGGTGCACGCCACGCGTGCCCCAGCCGAGGCGGGGCTCGCGTCGCTGCAGCCGCTCATCGAGTTCGGCGCCTCGCCGCGCGCCACCATCGCCTTGGCGCAAACGTCGCGAGCGCACGCCTTCCTGCGCGGCCGCGACTATGTCTCGCCCGACGACGTCAAGGCACTCGCCCCCGACGTGTTGCGGCACCGGGTGCTGCTCACCTATGAGGCCGAGGCGGAGAACGTCACGCCAGACGACGTGATCGCCCGCATCCTTGACGCCGTCCCCGCGCCGTGACGCCAGTGTTCGCGCCCACACCGGTCGATCCGCACCGGCCGGCGCCGGACGAGGGTGCCCGGAGCGTCCCGCCCGAGATCCTGCGCCAGGTCAAGCGCATCGAGCTGCGCACGCGCGGCCTGGTGAACTCGCATTTCGCCGGCGAATACCACTCGGTGTTCAAGGGGCAGGGCATGGAGTTCGCCGAGGTGCGCGAGTACCAGCCCGGTGACGAAGTGCGCACCATCGACTGGAACGTCTCGGCGCGCATGCGCCGGCTCTTCGTGAAGCGCTACGTCGAGGAGCGCGAACTCACCGTGCTGCTGCTGGTGGACTGCTCGGGCTCGGCGCGGTTCGGCACCGGCGAGCGCGACAAGCGCGCGCTCTCGGCGGAGCTCGCGGCGGTGCTCGCGCTCACCGCCACGCGCAACAATGACCGCGTGGGGATGGTGCTCTTCTCCGATGGCATCGAGCACGTGGTGCCGCCGCGCAAGGGTCGCCGCCATGCGCTGCGCCTCGTGCGCGACGTGCTCGCCTGGCCAGCGCGCCAGCGCGCCACCGACCTCGCCGGCGCGATCGACCACGCGGCGCGGCTGCTCTCGCACCACGCGATCGTCTTCATCATTTCCGACTGGGTGGCGCCGGATCCCGAACGCGCGCTGCGCCGCCTGCGCCAGCGGCACGACGTCGTCGGCGTGGTGCTCGATGACCCCGGCGAGCGTGACCTGCCGGCGCTGGGCGTTGCCCGCCTCGTGGATCCGGAGACCGGGGCCTATCTCGAGGTGGACACGAACGCCGCCGCCGTGCGGCGCGCGTACGCGGAAGCGCAGCGGGTCGAGCGGGCGGAGCGCACGTCGCGCTTCCGGCGCCTGGCCACTGACGAGGTCCGCGTGCGCACCGAGACGGGGTACGTGGACGCCCTGATGCGCTTCTTCGCCACGCGCGAGACGCGGGCGCGGCGGCGGGCGCGGCACTGATGCACTGGCTGGTGCCGGTCGCGCTGCTGCTCGCGCTCCAGGACCCGCCGGGGCGTCCGGTCGTGTCGGTGGACGTGCTTCCGCTGACGGTCGCGGTGGGGGAGCCGTTCACCGTGCGGGTGCGCGTGCGTGCGGCCGCCGGCACGCTCATTCGATTCCCGGCCGTGCCGGATTCGGCGGGGAGCGTCGAGGCGGTGGATCCGCGCGCCATCGAGGATCGGTCCACCAGCGAGGTGTTCGACCAGACCGCGACCTATCGCTTCATCGCGTGGGAACCGGGGCGTCGCGAAGTGCCGCTTGGCGACGTACGGTGGACGCGCGTGCGCGACACCGAGGCGCTGGCCGTGGGGCGCCTCAGCGTGGAAGTCACGTCACTGCTGCCGGCCGACACGGCCGCGCACATGCCGCGAGCGGCGCGCGCGCCGTTCGATCCAGCGCCGGCGTGGTGGCGCTGGGCTCTTGGCGCGGCGGGCGTCTTGGTCATCGCGTGGATGTCGTGGCGCGCGTGGCGGAAGCGACGCACGACGGGCACGGCTCCGCTCGACGCCTTCGCCGATGCACAGGCGGGCTTCGCGGCGGTGGACGCGCTGGCGCTGGTGGAGGCGGGCGAGCCGGGCCGCGCCGTGCTCGCCTATGCCGAGGTGATGCGCGCGTACCTCACGAGGCGCTTCCCGCAGGCCACCGACGGGCTCATCACGCCCGAGTACGTGATGGCGCTGGCCGACAATGCGCTGCCCATCCTCCCGGAGGAAGTGGCAGAGGTCCTTGAGGCGGCGGATGCGGTGAAGTTCGCGGGTGCGGCGGTGGATGCCGAGCGCGTGGCGCATGTGGCACGCGGCGCGCGCGGCGTGGTGCGCGACGTGCAGGTGGCCTACGAGGCGCGCCTCGCCGCCGCTGACAAGGGCAAGGGACCGCGCGGGCGCCGGAGGAAGTCGTGATGGGCCTGCTGCGTGGCTGGGAGTTCGCGTCGCCGTGGTGGCTGCTCCTCCTTCCGCTCATCCTCGGCTGGCTGCGCTGGCGGCGTCACCGGCGTCCCGACGCCATCCTCTTCTCGCGCGTGGACATGCTGCGGCGCGGGCCCGGACGCGGGCGATGGGCGGCGCGGGCGCTGCTCCTCCTGCGCGTGGTGGCGCTTGTGGCCGGTACCGTGGCGCTCGCGCGTCCGCGGACCGGGGCGCGCACCGCACAGGTGACAGGGGAGGGCATCAGCATCATGCTGGTGGTGGACCTCTCGAGCTCGATGCTGGCCGAGGATTTCCAGCCGCAGAACCGGCTGGAAGTCGCCAAGGAGAAGATCAAGCAGTTCGTGCTCGCGCGGTCCACGGACGCGATCGGGTTGGTGTCGTTCTCCGGCGAGGCGCTCACGCAGGTGCCGCTCACGGTGGACTACCCCGTGGTGCTCGCCGCCGTGGACAACCTGCAGTCGGGGCAACTCGAGGACGGCACCGCCATCGGCACCGCCATCGCCACCGGCGCGAACCGGCTGCGCGACGCACCTGGGCGGTCGAAGGTGATGGTGCTGCTCACCGACGGCGTGAACAACCGCGGGACCATTGATCCGCGCACGGCGGCGCAGGCCGCGGGTTCGCTCGGCATCCGCGTCTACACCATTGGCGTCGGCAGCGAGGGGATGGCGCCGGTGCCTGTGGGGCGGGGCGTGTTCGGGCTGCGCTACGAGAACCGCAAGGTGGAGATTGACGAGCCGCTGCTCACCGACATCGCGCTCGGGACAAACGGACGCTACTTCCGCGCCCGGGACGGCGCAGCGCTGCAGCGCATCTACGCGCAGATCGACCGGCTCGAGCGCGTGCCGGTGCGCGCCTCGCGTTATGTGCGATACACCGAGCTCTACATCTATCCGCTCGGGCTGGCACTCGGGGCGCTCGTGCTCGAGCTCGCGCTCCTCGCGTGGCGAGGACCGCTGCCATGATCGCGTGGGAGCGTCCCGTCCTGCTCGTCTTCGCGCTGCTCGTCGCGGTGCTGGGCGCCGCGGCCGCCTGGCTGTGGCAACGACGGCGTGGCGAGCGACTCGCCGCGCTCGGGCCGGACGCGGCGCTCCAGCGGCTTGCTCCCTCGGCGAAGTCGGCGGCGGGGCTTCACCGCGCGCTGCGACTGGGCGCGGCGAGCGTCCTCGTGTCCATCGCGCTCGCCGGGCCGCGCTGGGGCACGGCGCGTGAGCTCATTCGCACGCGCGGCGGCGACGTCGTGCTGGCCATGGACGCGTCGCTGTCCATGCTGGCCGACGACGAGCGTCCCACGCGGCTGGAGCGCATGAAGCGGGAGGTGCGCCGCTTTCGCGCGGCGGCGCCCGGCGACCGCGTGGCGCTCATTGCGTTCGCCGGCCGTGCGTACGTGCTATCCCCGCTGACGTCCGATGACGGTGCGCTCGAGCTCTTTCTCGACAATCTCGATCCCTCCATCGTCGGCCAGCCGGGCACGGCGCTCGCGCCGGCCATCACGGGTGCGCTCGACCTGCTCGCCGCCGCGCAGGGCGGGGCGGGGAAGGCGGTCGTGCTTCTCACCGATGGCGAGGGCTTCGATGACCGCGCCGAGGCGATCCGCGAGGCGCAGCGCGCGCGAGCGCAGGGCGTGCGGCTCGTCACCGTTGGCTTCGGGACCGAGGGGGGCTCGTCCATTCCGCTTCGCACCGAGAGCGGCGTGCAGGCCAAGCGCGATGAGAACGGCGACATCGTCATCACGCGCTACGCGGCGGAGACGCTCGCCGAGGTGGCGCGGGTGGCGGACGGCGAGTTCATCCCCGCGAACGTCACCGACAAGGGCACGCGCATTGCGCGCGCCCTCTCGTCGCTCGAGGCGCGCCGGCGCGCGACCGAGGCGGGGCTCGCGATGCCCGCGCGGTACCAGTGGCTGCTCGGCTTCGCCGTGCTGCTGCTCCTCTTCGACGCCTGGCGTGCCGATGGCGGGCGCCTGCGCGCGCGCTGGCTGCCGGCGGGCGTGCGCCGCCGACTCGGCGCCGCCGCCGGGGCGCTCCTTGCCGGCACGCTGGCTCTCGCGCCCCGGGCGATGCAGGCGCAGTCGGTGGCCGACCGCGCGCTGGGTGAGTTCAAGGAGGGCCGCACGACGGCGTCCATCCGCAGCTTCCGCGATGCGGTGGCGCGCGGCGACCGGTCGCCCCGTACCCTCTACAACTTCGGCACGGTGCTCCTGGCCGCTGATTCATTGGACGCCGCCGTGGAAGCGCTCGAGCGCGCGAGCTACGGCGCGGCGCCCGCCCTGCGTGACCGCGCGCTCTACAACCTGGGCCTCGCGCAGCTGCACCGTGCGCGCAAGGCGGAGGGCGACGAGCGGTCGGCATCGGTGCGCGGCGCGCTCGCCTCCTTCCGCACGCTGTTGCTGGCGAATCCCACGGACGCGGACGCCCGCTGGAACTACGAACTCGCGCTCAAGATGCGACTCTCACCGCCGCCGTCCGCAGGCGGCGGCGCACGCGAGGACGAGCAGTCGCTGCCGCAGCCCCAGCGCGATCCATCGGGCATGTCGCCGCAGCAGGCGCAGCAGTTGCTCGACGCCGCCGGGCGCGACGAGCGCGATACGCAGTCGCGCCGCCGCCGCGTGCCGCAGCGCGACCGCCCGCCGGGAGGGAAGGACTGGTAGCGATGACCCACCCAATCCCCCGCACCCTGCACCACACCCTGTTCCCTGTTCCCTGTACCTGGGGAGGGGGACTGCTGGCCGGTCTACTCATGTTGCTCCCCGCCGTCGCCCTCGCCCAGAGCCCGCCAGTCGTATCGCGCTCGCGCATTGACCCGGCGCGCGGCGTGAACTTCCACGCCATTCTTGTGCCCGATACGGTGTACGTCGGCCAGCAGGCCACGTATCAGATTGGCGTCTTCCTTAACCAGGAAGTGCGCCAGCGCCTGCGGCGCAACCCGGAGTTCGTCCCGCCCGAGACCCGCGCGCTGCTGGTGTACGATCTGCCGGACGCCAAGACGCCGCTCATCGGCAACATCGACGGCCGTCCCTACGAGGTCCACGTCTTCCAGCGGGCCTTCTTCGCACTCTCGCCAGGGCGCTACCCGGTGCCGCCGTCCAAGCTCACCTATGCCCTGCCGCAGAGCGCGTCGTTCTTCAGCCGCGAGGAGTCGCACTCGATGCGCAGCGAGGCCGTCACGCTTGTCGTGCTGCCGGTACCGACGGCCGGGCGGCCCGAGGACTGGGCGGGCGCGGTGGGGGAGTGGCGGGCGCGCCTCCGCGTGGACTCGAGTTCGGGGCGGGTGGGCAATCCGCTCGTCGTCACGATGCGCATCGAGGGACGCGGCAACGTCACGCTGCTGCCGCGTCCGCGGCTCTCCGTGGGGTGGGGAAGCGTCGTGGCCGCCGACGAACGCGTGGAGTTCGACTCGACGCCGTCCACGCTCCGCGGCGCCAAGGAATTCGACTGGCTGCTCACGCCGCGGCAGGTGGGACGCCGCCGCGTGCCGCCGCAGCGCTTCGTCTATTTCAATCCGGTCGCGCGCCGGTTCGAGTTGGCGTCGACCACGTCGGTGGAGGTGACCGTCGCCGCAGGCGACACGGTGGCCGTGGATGCGATGGCCGACGCCATGGCGCTCGCCGACGAGGCGAGCGCGACGCCGGTCGACCTGACGGTGCGCGCGTCCGTGGGCCCTGCCGTCGGATACTCGTGGCTGCGTGCGCCGTGGCTCGTGGCGTTGCTCCTGGCCGCCCCGCTCCCCGCCGCGGTGGGCGCCTTCCGTCGCCGTCGTCGCCGCCCTCGCCCCGCACCGAGCCACGCGCGACGGCTCCGCGACGCCGTCAGCGCACCGCCCCTCGACGCTGCCGCGCTGCGGCGCCTGGCGCACGAGGCGCTGCGCGATCGCCTGGGCCTCGATGCCGGCCTCGCGCTTGCCAACGAGACGCTGGTGGCGGACCTGCGCCACGAGGGCGTGACCGAGGAGACGGCGCGCAAGGCGGCGTCGCTCCTGCAGCGGCTCGATGCGGCGGTCTTCAGTGGCGCGCGACCACTGGACCTCCCGACCGCGGCCGACCTCTCCGCGCTCGTCACCGCGGTGGATGGCGAGGCACGTCGCGGCGGCATCGTCCGTGCGCGTCGCCATGCCGTGCGGATCGTGGTGCTCGCGCTGGCCTGCAGCGCGACGCCCCTGCTCGCCCGCCAAGGCGGCGATGCCGCCAGGAGTTGGGCCGCGGCGCAGACCGCCTTTGCAGGACGCGACTTTGAGCGTGCCGAACGTCACTTCCTGGACGTCGCTCGCCTGCGCAGCGATCACCCCAACGTCTGGGCGAACGTTGGCACGGCGGCGTGGATGGCCGCCGACACCGCGCGCGCCGTGCAGGGGTGGCAGCGTGCCCTGCGCCGCGCGCCGCTCGACCGACAACTGCGCGACCGACTGTCGCTCGCGCGCGCCGTGCAGAACCGCGGCATCGCCCGCGTGCCCCCCGTGCCGGTCCAACTGCCGCCGGTGCTGCTCCTCGTCGCGTGGCTCACCGGGTGGGCGATGCTCGCGCGGCGCGCATGGACGGGCCGTCCGATCGCGCGGCGCGGCGCGTGGCTCACGGTCGGCTGCGCGCTCGTCCTGCTTGCCGCAGCGGCCCTCGACGATCTCCAGCGCGCCGCCGACATCGCGGTCGTCCTGCGCCCCGAGCCGCTGCGCGCGCTTCCCGTGCTCGGCGCCGAGCCGGGTGCCGCGCCGCTCACCGGAGAAGTGGCGCGCATCCTCCAGCGTCAGGGTGCCTGGGCGCATGTCCGCCTCGACGGCCAGCGACAGGGGTGGATCGCCGCCGAACTCCTGCTTCCGCTCGGCGATGATTGACCCGCGCACCGCGCACCGGGAGATTTCGGCGTGTCCCTGATTCGCGTGCTTCCCGGAACCGTCGCCGACCAGATCGCGGCGGGTGAGGTGGTGGAGCGTCCGGCCTCGGTGGTGAAGGAGCTGGTGGAGAACGCGCTCGACGCGGGCGCCACCAGCATCGACATCGCGGGGCAGGAGGGCGGTCGGGCGCTCGTGCGCATCAGCGACGACGGCAGCGGCATGTCGCGCGAGGATGCGGTGCTCGCCATCGAGCGGCACGCGACGTCGAAGATCCGCACGGCGGCCGACCTCGTCGGCGTCGCCTCCTTCGGATTCCGAGGCGAGGCGCTCCCCGCGATCGGCTCCGTGGCACGGCTCGAGATCGACACCGCCACCGGCGACGGCGCCGGGACGCGCGTGCGCGTCGAGGGGGGCACGCTCGCGTCGGTGGGTGACGTGGCCCGGCGCCGCGGCACGACCGTCGCGGTGAGCGACCTGTTCTTCAACGTGCCGGCGCGGCTCAAGTTCCTGCGCGGCGCGCGCAGCGAGTGGCGCGCGGTGATGGACGTGCTGACGTCGATGGCGCTCACGCGGCGTGCCGTGCGCTTTTCCGTCACGCACGACGGCAAAGCCCTGCTCACGCTGCCGCCGGCCAGCAGCCTGCGCGACCGCGTCGCCGCGCTCTGGAGCGTCACCCTCGCCGACGCGATGGTCGGCGTGGACGACGTGGGCGGGCCGATCCGGGTGAGCGGCCTCGTGGAGCGGCCATCCGACGCGGGGACCGCGACGCGGCGCGTCTTCGTCACCGTGAACGGCCGCGCCGTGCGCGACACCGGCATCGTGCGCGCCGCCGAGGCGGCGTATCGCTCCACGATTCCGGCGGGCGTTCGTCCCACCGTGCTGCTCGAGGTCGAGTTGCCGGGGAGCGATGTGGACGTCAACGTGCATCCGGCCAAGGCGGAAGTGCGCTTTCGCGACCGCTGGACCGTGGAGCGCGCCGTCGAGCGCGCCGTGCGCCGCGCCCTCGGCACCGAAAACGCCGTCGCCTGGTTCGGCACCCCCGGCACCTCACCGAGCGTGCAGTTCTTCCCGAGAGACGTGGACGTGGAAGTGCTGCGCGCCCCGACGCACGAAGCTGGGAGCGCCCCACTCTTCGATGCGCACGAAACAGAGGGTGCGGTACCGGACAATCCGGATTCGTCAATTGCCGGTCCCAGCACCGTGCACCCCACCGTGCCCGTGCCCGAGCACCCCACCGTGCCCGTGCCCGAAACACCGAATCTCTTTCAGCTCCGCCGCACTTTTATTGCCTTCGAGCGCGACGACGGCCTGGTGCTCATTGACCAGCACTCGGCGCACGAGCGCGTACTCTACGAGCGGTTCCTCGGCGCCATGGAGCGCGGCGACACGCCGGCCCAGCGGCTGCTCTTTCCGCTGACGCTCCACCTCTCGCCCGCCGAGGCCGACGCCTTCGACGCCAATCGCGACCTGCTGACGCGCCTCGGCTTCGAGGCGGAGGCGTTTGGCGGCGCGTCGGTGCTCGTGCAGGCCACGCCGCACCCGCACCCGCGCTTCGATGCCGAGCGGTGCCTGCGCGACACGCTGCAGGCGCTGACCGGCGACCGGCTGGCGAGCGCGCACGCGCGGCACGAGCGGCTCGCGGCGACCGTGGCGTGCAAGGCCGCCATCAAGGCGGGCGACGTGCTCGCGCCCGGCGAGATGCGTGCGCTCTACCTCGCGCTCGCCGGCACGACGCTGCCCGCACATGACGTGCACGGGCGCGCCACCATCGTCCACGTGTCGTGGGATGAGCTCGAGCGGCGCTTCGGCCGGCGCTGAGCTGCGCATCGTCTGCGGGCCCACGGGCGCCGGCAAGTCCGCGCTGGCGTTGGCGCTCGCCGAGGCGCGGGGACTCACCATCCTCGCCGCCGACTCGCGGCAGGTCTACCGCGGCTTCAACATCGGCACGGCGAAGCCGACGGCTGCCGAGCGCGCGCGGGTGCCGCACGAGGGCATTGACCTCGCCGATCCGACGGAGCGGTACAGCGCGGCCGCGTGGGCGGCCCAGGCGGCCGCGGTGATTCGCCGCGTCGGGGTGGAGCGCGTGCTCGTCGTCGGCGGCACCGGGCTCTACCTGCGGGCGCTCACCGAACCCCTCTTCGAGGAGCCGCCGCTGGATCCCGTGCGACGCGCCGCGCTCGCGGCGGAGCTGGAATCGCTCGACACCGCCACGCTGCGCCGCTGGGTGACGCACGTGGACGCCTGCCGTGCCGGGCTCGGCCGCACGCAGCTGCTGCGCTCCCTCGAGGTGGCAATGCTCACGGGCAAGCGCATCTCCGATCTCCATCGAGACGCGGCGCGCGCCCCGCACTGGCGCGCGCGATGGCTCGTCGTGGATCCCGGCGACGACCTGCACCCGCGCATCGAACGCCGGCTCGGGCAGATGCTCACGGATGGCTGGCTGGACGAAGTGCAGTCGCTCGCGGAGCGTGTGCCGGACTCCGCGCCGGCCTGGAACGCCTGCGGCTACGAGGCGCTGCGAGAGATGGTGCACGGCACGTCAAGCCTCGAGGAGGCGAAGTCGGCTATACTTGTTTCCACGCGCCAGTACGCCAAGCGGCAGCGCACCTGGTTCCGGCACCAGCTCACCGACGAGGCCGTAACCCACATTGATCCGCGCAGCGCCGACGCCGCAAACGCGGCCGGGCGCTGGTGCAGCGAGGGACGATCGGCGTGAAGATTGGCATCACCTGCTATCCGACGTACGGCGGCTCGGGGGCCGTAGCCACAGAGTTGGGCATCGCGCTCGCCGCGCGCGGGCACGAGGTGCACTTCATCACCTACGCCCATCCCTTCCGGCTGCCGGTCTTCTCGCCGCGCATCTTCTTCCATGAAGTGGCCATCGGATCGTACCCGCTCTTCCAGTACCCGCCCTACGACCTCGCGCTTGCCGTGCGCATGCACGAGGTGGCCACCCAGCAGAAACTCGACCTCCTCCACGTGCACTATGCCATTCCGCACGCCACCAGCGCCTGGCTCGCCAAGCAGATGCTGCGCGAGGCGGGACACGACCTGCCCGTGGTCACGACCCTGCACGGCACCGACATCACCATCGTCGGCCAGGATCACTCGTACCACGCCATCACCAAGTTCTCCATCGAGAAGTCCGACCGCGTGACGGCGGTCTCGCAATACCTCAAGGACGAGACGGTGCGCGCCTTCGGCTGCGACAACCGCCGCGTCGAGGTCATCCCGAACTTCGTGAATCCCGTGGTCTTCGACCGCGGCGCCTATGATGGTGCGCTCCGCGGGCAGCTCGGCGGCGGCCGCAAGGTGCTGATGCACATCTCCAACATGCGCCCCGTCAAGCGCGTCACCGACGTGGTGCAGATCTTCGCGGCGGTGCGCCGCGAGATTCCCTCCGTGCTCGTGATGGTTGGCGACGGCCCCGACCGTTCGGCCGCCGAGGAAGAGGCGCGGCGGCTCGATGTCGAGGGCGACGTGCGCTTCCTCGGCAAGATCGACGGCATCGCCCCGCTGCTCGCGAGCGCGGACCTGTATCTCCTCACCACCGACCAGGAGAGCTTCGGCCTGTCGGCGCTCGAGGCGCAATCCTGCGGCGTCCCCGTGCTGGGGTACAACGTCGGTGGCCTCCCTGAAGTGGTGGAGTCCGGCGTGACCGGACATCTCGGCGCGGTCGGCGACATCGTCGGCATGGCCGGCGCCGCCATTGACCTGCTCGGCCACCAGGACCGCTGGCAGGCGATGAGCGCGGCGGCCGTTCGGCGCGCCGCGGGCTGCTTTGCTACTGACCGTGTCCTTCCGTTGTACGAGGCGCTCTACGCCGACGCCGTGCAGTAGCGACGGCCGCGCCCTAGCTTTCATCGAATGACTGACCTTACCCTCTGGCAGGCGGCCGTCATGGGCACGCTGCAGGGCCTCGCCGAGTTCCTGCCCATCAGCAGTTCGGCGCATCTCTCACTGACCCCTTGGGCGTTCGGCTGGCCCGCGCCCGGCCTCGCCTTCGATGTCGCCCTGCATCTCGGCACCTTGGTGGCGCTCATCGCCTACTTCTGGGCCGAGTGGATCTCACTGGCGCGGGCAGCGGTCAACGTGATGACAACGCGCCGGGTCGAGACGGTGGCGGAGCGTCGCGTCCTCTTCATCGGGGTGGCGACGATCCCCGCCGCGATCTTCGGACTTCTGCTCGAGGACTATGCCGAGACCGTGTTCCGGGCTCCGGCGCTCACCGCGACGATGCTTATCGTGATGGGCATCCTGCTCTGGTGGGCGGACCGGGCGTCGCCGGCCACGCGTCCGCTGCACGAGATGACGTGGAAGCAGGCGCTGCTCATCGGCATCGCACAGGTCTTCGCCCTGATCCCCGGCGTTTCACGCTCCGGCTCCACCATGACGGCCGCGCGCGCGTTGAAGTTCGACCGCCAATCTGCCGCCGTCTTCAGTTTCCTGATGTCGATGCCGGTCATTGCGGCGGCAGCGGTGCTCAAGGTCCCCAAGCTTGTCTCGAGTGGGATCGACGGCACCGTCGTCGTGGGGATTGCGGCGGCTGCCATCAGCAGCTGGCTCGCCATCGCCGTGCTGCTGCGATTCCTCCAGCGCTACGGCTTCGCCGTCTTCGCGATCTACCGGTTCGCGCTCGGCCTCGCGATCTACGCGCTTGTGGCGGCGCGTGGTTGAAGCGCAGCTCGACGGCTTGACCGCGGCGGAGCTGGCGGCGCGGCTCCGCCTGCCGGCGTGCGAATTGCACGAGCTGGTGAGCTCCACCATGGATCTCGCGCATGCCGCGGCGGCGCGAGGAGCCCCATCGGGCACGCTGATCGTCGCGAATGAACAGGAGGCGGGGCGGGGGCGCGGCGGCCGGCGCTGGTCCTCGCCGCCCGGAGGCGGCCTCTGGATGACGATGGTGGAGCGTCCCGGATCGCCGAGCGGGATCGAGGTGCTGTCGTTGCGCGTGGGGTTGTGCATGGCAGAGGCGCTCGACGCGCTCGCCAACGAGCGCGTGCGCCTCAAGTGGCCCAACGATCTCTACGTCGGCGAGGGAAAGCTCGCGGGCATCCTGATCGAGGCGCGCTGGCGGGACCAGCGCGTGGAATGGGTCGCCATTGGAGTCGGACTCAACGTGGTGCCGGCCGCCGACGTGGACGGGTCGGCCGGTCTCGCGCCCGGTGTCACGCGCCTGCAGGCGCTGGACCTCGCGGTGCCGGCGATGCGCGCGGCCGTGGCGCTGGAGGGTCCGCTGACGGCCGACGAACTGACCCGGTATGCCGCGCGTGACTACAGTGCGGGACGGAGGGCAAGTCAGCCCGCGACGGGGGTTGTGGCGGGGATCAGCCCGACGGGAGAATTGGTGGTGGACACCGCGTCCGGACCGGTCGCATGCCGCACCGGGTCGCTCGTCTTTGCGGAGGATCGCTGATGCTGCTCGTCTTCGACGTGGGGAACACCGAAACCACCATCGGCCTGTGTGACGGCGAGGAGGTCACGTCGCGCTGGCGCGTCACGACCGACGCCAGCCGCACGCCCGATGAGGCCTATCTCCTGGTGCGGTCGCTGCTCGACGCGTCCGGGGTCGGCGTGGCGACCGTGACTGGCGCGGCAATCGGATCCGTGGTGCCGGCGGTGACGGGCCCGCTGGCCGAAGCATGTGCACGCCTCACCGGAGAACCGGCCGTGATCGTGGACGCCAGGTCCAGGCTTCCCATCGTCCTCGATGTGGACGAGCCGCTGACCGTCGGCGCCGATCGCATTATCAACACATTGGCGGCAAGCCGCCTGCAACACCGTGACTGCATCGTCGTGGACCTCGGCACGGCAACGACCTACGACTGCATCACCGCCGACGGCAAGTTCATCGGCGGCGTCATCTCTCCCGGCGTGCAGATGTCGGCCGAGTCGCTCTTTCGGAAGACCGCCAAGCTGACGGCCACGGAACTGCTGCCGCCGTCGAAGGTCATCGGGCGGCGCACCGAGGAATGCATCCGGTCGGGCGTGGTACTCGGTGCGGCCGACGCCATTGACGGGCTCGTGCGCCGCATCAAGGCGGAGTGGCCCGGATCTCAGGTGCCGCTCGTGATCGCCACCGGCGGACTCGCTGCGTCGTTCATGCCGTTGTGCAAGGAACTCGACCGGCTGGAGCCGGACCTGACGCTCCGCGGGTTGGCCATGGCCCACGCGATGCTTGGGTAGGGCAGGCGTCGGAATGACAGGATGCGAGGGCCGGCCTGACAGTCGGCCTTCTGCAATTATGGCATACACAAGCTGCTGTGGTTATTATGGTTACGCTCAATTGGCGTGAATTGAGGCCACTTGCGTTGGCACGACTCTCGCGTATCTTTACCCCTGTTGTTAGCACTCGGCAGAGATGAGTGCCAACGCGAGTCAGTCATCACATACTTACCCCCAATTGCACGAGGAGTCCCAAACATGGCAGCCAAGACCCCTGGGTCGAAGGTCGCGCCGCTCTCCGATCGCGTGGTCATCAAGGCCAGCGAGGAAGCCGAGCAGATGCGCGGCGGTCTGTACATCCCGGACACGGCCAAGGAAAAGCCCCAGCAAGGCGAGATCATCGCCGTGGGCCCCGGTCGCTATGAGGACGGCAAGCTGGTCCCCATGGGCGTGAAGGTCGGCGACAAGGTGCTGTACGGGAAATACAGCGGCACCGAAGTCACCATCGATGGCGAGAACTACCTGATCCTGCGCGAGTCGGACGTCCTCGCGGTCGTCAACTAAGCCTCTCCCCTCAAGCACCACGGAGCAGATACCCATGGCAGCGAAGCAACTGCATTTCAACGTTGATGCCCGCGCGGCGCTCAAGCGCGGCATCGATCAGTTGGCCGAAGCGGTGAAGGTCACGCTCGGCCCCAAGGGCCGGAACGTCGTCATCGAGAAGAAGTTTGGCGCCCCGACCGTGACCAAGGACGGCGTGACGGTGGCCAAGGAAATCGAGCTGACCGATGCGCTCGAGAACATTGGCGCGCAGATGGTCAAGGAAGTGGCGACGAAGACGTCGGACATTGCCGGCGACGGCACGACGACGGCGACGGTGCTCGCCCAGGCCATCTTCCGCGAGGGCCTCAAGAACGTGACGGCCGGCGCCAACCCGATGGCCATCAAGCGCGGCATCGACAAGGCGGTGATCGCGATCACCGAGGAGCTCAAGAAGTTCTCCGTGCCGACGACGGGCAAGAAGGAGATCTCGCAGGTCGGTGCGATCTCGGCCAACAACGACAAGGAAATCGGCGACCTCATCGCCGACGCGATGGAGAAGGTGGGCAAGGACGGCGTCATCACGGTCGAGGAAGCGCGCGGCCTCGAGACGACGCTGGAGACCGTGGACGGCATGCAGTTCGACCGCGGCTACCTGTCGCCGTACTTCATCACCGACCCGGAGAAGATGGAAGTCGCCCTTGAGGACGCCTACATCCTGATCCACGACAAGAAGATCTCGTCCATGAAGGACCTGCTCCCGGTGCTCGAGAAGGTCGCGCAGACCGGCAAGCCGCTCCTGATCATCGCCGAGGACATCGAGGGCGAGGCGCTCGCCACGCTGGTCGTGAACAAGCTGCGGGGCACGCTGAAGGTCGCCGCCGTCAAGGCGCCGGGCTTCGGTGACCGTCGCAAGGCGATGCTCGAGGACATTGCGGTCCTCACGAAGGGCAACGTCATCAGCGAGGAAGTGGGCTTCAAGCTCGAGAACGCCGTGCTCAGCGACATGGGCCGCGCTAAGCGCCTCGTGATCGACAAGGACAACACGACGATCATCGACGGCCAGGGCGAGGCGGACAAGATCAAGGGGCGCATCAAGGAGATCGAGGTCGCCATCGAGAAGTCGACGAGCGACTACGACAAGGAGAAGCTGCAGGAGCGCAAGGCCAAGCTCGCCGGCGGCGTGGCGGTGATCAACGTCGGCGCCGCGACCGAGGCCGAAATGAAGGAGAAGAAGGCCCGCGTCGAGGACGCACTGCACGCCACGCGCGCGGCGGTGGAGGAGGGCATCGTCCCCGGCGGCGGGGTGGCGTTCATCCGCGCCCAGGCGGCCCTCAAGTCCGTCAAGCTTGACGCGGACGAGCAGATCGGCGTCGACATCGTGCGCCGCGCCATCGAGGAGCCTATCCGCATGATCGTCTACAATGCGGGCGGTGAAGGCTCGATCGTCGTGGAGAAGGTGCGGGCGTCGAAGGACAAGAACTTCGGCTACAACGCGCTCACCGACACGTACGAGGACCTCGTGGTCGCGGGCGTCATTGACCCGACCAAAGTGACCCGCACGGCGCTGCAGAACGCGGCCTCCATTGCCGCGCTGCTGCTCACGACCGAAGCGGTCATCGTGGAGAAGAAGGAAGACAAGCCCGCCATGCCGGCCGGTGGCCCGGGCGGGGGAATGGGCGGCATGTACTAGACGAAGATTGAGGATCTGGACTGAGGATTACGATTCCGGATTTCGATTCTTGATTGCGATTGGCGATGGGGCCGGGCGATGTTTCGCCCGGCCCCATTACGCAGCGGGGCGGTGGATGCAGCGTGGTACGCTGTGTAATTTCGATGGAATTACAAGCCCCTCACTCCGGCCAGCCGATGCTGGCGGTGATCTCGTGACGCCCCTCCCCGAAGGCCCTCCGCGCCGGACCGACTTCCACCAGGACCTGTTCGAGCGTTCCGCCGATGCGCACCTGATCATCGACCGCGGGGCGTTCGTGGACTGCAATCAGGCGACGGTGGAGATGCTCCGCTACCGGAACAAGGAGGAGTTCTTGCGCGTGCATCCCTCGGCGCTCTCGCCCAAGCAGCAGCCGGACGGGCGGGACTCCCGCGAGAAGGCCGACGAGATGATGGCTCTCGCGTTCGAGAAGGGGAGCCACCGCTTTGAGTGGGATCACGTGCGCGCCGACGGCGAGGTCTTTCCGGTGGAGGTGCTGCTCACCGCAGTGCCGCGAAACGACCGCACGCTCATCCACGTGGTCTGGCGCGACATCACCGCGCGCAAGCAGCTCGAGGAGCACCTGCGGCACGCGCAGAAGATGGAAGCCGTGGGCCGCATGGCCGGCGGCATCGCGCACGACTTCAACAACCTGCTGCTGGTGGTTATCGGCAACTCGGACTTACTGGCCTCGCGCTTGCAGGACCAGCCCAAGCTGGTGGCGTACGTCGACGAAATCCACGGTGCCGCCAATCGCGCCGCGACGCTGGTGCGGCAGCTCATGGCCTTCTCGCGACGGCAGGACGTGCAACTCCGCGTTCTGGACCTGGCGGAGGCGTTGCGCGACATGGACGGCCTCCTCCACCGCCTGCTGGACGAACGGTACCGGCTTGACGTGCGCGTCTCGGAAGGCGCGATTCGCATCCAGACTGGCCCCGGGCAGCTGGAGCAACTCATCATCAACCTCCTGACCAATGCGCGCGATGCCATGCCCGCTGGCGGGCCGATTACGGTGGAGGTCCGGCGCTTCGATTACTCGGGCGGTTCCATTGGGGTTGGCATCGAGCTCCCCCACGGCAGGTATGCTCTTTTGTCGGTCTCCGATTCTGGACACGGCATGCCGCCTGAGGTCGTGCGGCGTGCGTTTGAGCCGTTCTTCACCACGAAGGAGGTGGGGAGGGGGACGGGGCTTGGTCTCGCGACCGTGTACGCGATTGCGAGGCACTGCGGCGGCGGGGCGGAGATCCAGAGCGCAGAGGGACACGGGACCACGGTGTGCGTGTATCTCCCGCTCACCGATGAGGAAGTGGCAACGTCCGACCACCCGCCGTACCAGGTGCACGTTGAGCATGGCACCGAATCGATTCTCGTGGTGGAGGACGAGCCGGCAGTCGCGGCGCTGGTGGTGCGCGTTCTGCGGACCTCAGGGTATCGCGTGCTGGTCGCGTCGGACGGCCTGCACGCGCTCGGCGTCTGGGGCGTGCGCCCGCACCCCGTGGACCTTGTGCTGAGCGACGTGGTGATGCCGCGCCTTGGCGGCGTGGACATGGTCCGACGACTGCGGTCGCTCGGATACCAAGGACACGTGCTGCTGATGTCGGGCTACGCCAACGAAGCGCTCACTGACACGACGGACATCGGAGACGATGTGGAGTTGCTGGAGAAGCCGTTTGCCGCGGCGGAATTGCTGGAGAAGGTCAGGTCCGTACTGGCGCGACGAAGTTCGCGCCACGAGTGAGGACTGGGGCTCAGGACAGCGATCCTGGATTCCGGGCCTTGATCACGGTTGGCAGTGGGGTCGGACGATTTGGCCCGGCCCCGTCTCTCGTGTGGATGACCGTCGTCGAATTGGGCCGGAATCCCCATTTGAGCGCCGGAATCGTGTAGATTGCCAGTAGCCAGTCTTCGACCGATCGCCGACGCCGATCGGTCTCTGCCGACACCGAGTGACGGTTTCGCTGCCTTGGCGAGCATCAGGCCCCGTGGCCGAGCTCTCCCCGATCGCGCCAACAGGCGGTTCTGTGATTCTCACCTCCCCGCGGACCTCGTCCTCGGCGCCTGTCGTCGTCCCGGCCGCGCCACGCAGCGGGCACGTCCCGCACACGCAAGCGCTCCAGCGCATTGCCCTGCTGGGCAATCACCTGCCGCGCCAGTGCGGCATCGCCACCTTCACCACCGACCTCGCCGGCGCCATCACCGGCGCCTGCCCGGATCTCGACACGCTCGTCGTGGCCATGAATGACGCCGGGCGACGGCACGCCTACCCGGCTGAGGTGCGCTTCGAGATCGAGCAGGACGACGTGGGGTCGTACCGCCGCGCGGTGGACTTCCTGAACGTCTCCATGGTGGACGCGGTCGCGGTGCAGCACGAGTTCGGGATTTTCGGCGGCAAGGCGGGAGCCCTGCTCCTCCCGCTGCTCGGCGAACTCCGCATGCCCATCGTCACGACGCTGCACACCATCCTCGCCAGGCCGGACGCCGAGCAACGCCGCGTCATGGACGAGATCATCCGCCGCTCGGAACGCCTCGTGGTAATGAGCGCGCACGGTGCCACGTTGCTGCACGACGTATACGGCGTGGACGCGGCCAAGGTGGACATGATTCCGCACGGGATTCCCGAGGTCATGTTCGCCGACGGGGACAAGGACTGCTTGGGCGTGGCGGGCAAGCAGGTCATCCTGACCTTCGGCCTGCTCTCGCCCGACAAGGGCATCGAGTACGTCATCGACGCGATGCCGGCGATTCTCGAACGCCATCCCGACACGGTCTACATCGTACTCGGCGCCACGCACCCG
Organism: Gemmatimonas sp.; assembly: GCA_013822425.1. Taxonomy (GTDB): domain Bacteria; phylum Gemmatimonadota; class Gemmatimonadetes; order Gemmatimonadales; family Gemmatimonadaceae; genus PNKL01. The sequence goes on along the minus strand of PNKL01000028.1, from coordinate 2,720 downwards.
CACGTGCGTGCGCATGCCGGCGAGTCGTACCGCTTGATGCTCGAGGCGCGCGCCCAGGCGCTCGGCGTGGATGGCAGCATGATCTTCCACAACCGGTTTGTCAGCCAGGCCGAACTGGGCGAATTCCTGACGGCGGCCGACTTGTACGTGACGCCGTATCTGAACCCCGAGCAAAGCACGTCCGGGACGCTGGCCTATGCCGTCGGGGCGGGGAAGGCCGTCATCTCGACGCCGTATCAGTACGCCACGGAGCTGCTCGCCGACGGGCGCGGGGTGATTGTGCCGGTGCGCGACGCCGGCGCCATCGCGCGAGAGGTCATCGACCTGCTCGACGACGGTGTGCGAATGGCCACCGTGCGACAACGCGCCGCCGCATTCGGCCGTGCCATGTCGTGGCCGGAGGTGGCCCGACTCCACGTTGCCTCGCTCGAGCACGCCGCGGCCAGCCACGCCCATCGGCGCCGCAATGTCTTTCGCGCACGCACGCTCGCCGAACGCCCCGCGTCGTTGCCGGAACTGAGCCTCGACCACCTGCAGTGCATCACCGACGACACCGGCGTGCTGCAACACGCGTCGTTCGTGGTGCCCCGCTATGCCGACGGCTATTGCCTCGACGACAACGCCCGCGCGCTGCTGTTGATGGTCCTGCTCGAGGAGTCGGGCGGCGCCGAGCGGCGCACCGTGCGCGCGCTCGCGTCGCGCTACCTCGCTTTCCTCAGCAACGCGTTCGACCAGCCGTCGGGGCGCTTCCGCAACTTCCTCTCCTATTCGCGTGTCTGGGGCGAGTCGGTGGGCTCCGAGGACAGCCAGGGGCGCGGCCTCTGGGCGCTGGGCACGGTCGTCGGGCGGGCGCATGACCCGGGTCGTCGCAGCTTGGCCGGCGACCTCTTTCACGCGGCGATGCCTGCCATGGCGTCGCTCACCAGTCCGCGGGCCTGGGCGTACGCCCTGCTGGGCATCAATGAGTACCTGCACGCCTTCGCGGGCGATCGCGGCGTGCAGACGATGCGCACGCTGCTCACCGACCGTCTGGTCGACATCCATGCCCGCGCGAGCACGGCCGACTGGCCCTGGTTCGAGGAGTCGCTGACGTACGGCAACGCACGGCTGCCGCAGGCGCTCCTCGTGTCGGGCGAGGCGATGGGACGCGCCGACCTCGTGGCCACCGGCGTGCGATCGCTGGAGTGGCTGGCGAAGCTGCAGCACACGCCCGACGGCTTCTTCTCGCCCATCGGGTCGAACGGGTTCTATGTGCGGGGCGGGGAACGCGCACGCTTCGACCAGCAGCCGGTGGAGGCGTGCGGCATGGTGGCCGCCTGTCACGATGCGCTGCGCATCACGGGCGACATCCGCTGGTCCAGCGAAGCCAACTCGGCCTTCAGCTGGTTCCTCGGCCAGAACCACCTGCAGCAGCCCGTCTACGATGTCTCGAGCGGCGGATGCCGCGACGGCCTGCACGCCGAGCGCACGAATGAGAACCAGGGGGCGGAGTCGACGCTGAGCTTTCTGATGGCGCTGAACGACATGCGCGCGGCGGCGCGCGCCGAATCCATCTGACCGCCGGCCCCCCTCGACCCACGGAATGATGTCGCCACGACAGCAGTACGAGGTTCTCCTTCACCGGCACGAGTACAACCCCATCCTGTCGGCGGCCGACTGGCCGTATCCGGCGCACACCGTGTTCAACCCCGGGGCCACGCGGCTCGCCGACGGCAGCACACTGCTGCTCTGCCGCGTCGAGGACCGGCGCGGCCACTCGCACCTGTGCGCGGCGCGCTCCGCGAATGGGGTGAATGGCTGGACGATCGATGCGGTGCCGACGCTGGTCCCCGACCCGGCGCAGTACCCCGAGGAGCTGTGGGGAATCGAGGATCCGCGAATCACGTTCCTCCCGGACCTGGGCAAGTACGCCGTGGCCTATACGGCGTTCAGCAAGGGCGGTCCCGGCGTGGCGCTGGCGCTGACCGAGGACTTCAAGACGTTTGAACGGCTCGGCCTCGTGATGCAGCCCGACGACAAGGACGCCGCCATGCTGCCGCGGAAAATCGACGGCAACTACGCGATGCTGCACCGGCCCATGACGGACCTGGGTGCGCATGTCTGGATTTCATACTCGCCCGATCTCACCAACTGGGGCGGGCACAAGCTGGTGCTGCAGGCGCGGCGTGGTGCGTGGTGGGACGCCAACAAGGTGGGACTTTCACCGCCGCTCGTCGAGACGCCGCGCGGCTGGCTGATGATCTACCACGGCGTGCGACAGACGGCGTCAGGCGCGCTGTATCGCCTGGGGCTCGCGCTGCTCGATCTTGCGCATCCCGACCAGGTGCTGCGACGCGGCGACATGTGGGTCTTCGGTCCCGAGGCGTCGTACGAGTGCCTTGGCGACGTCGGCTACGTCGCGTTCCCGTGCGGCGTCACGGTTGGCGACGACGGCGACACGCTGAACGTCTACTACGGCGCGGCGGACACGAGCATCGCGCTGGCCACGGGAAGCATCCAGCAGATGCTGCGGTGGCTGGATGAGCATGGGATGGCTGTGAAGACTGATTGAGGATATGGACTCAGGATTACGGTTGCGGATTGCGATTTGTGATTTCGATATGCGATGGGGCCGGGCGAATGCCCGGCCCCATCGCGTTCTCATAGGGCGGGGAGTCGGTACCGGCAGCCTGCACCCCACCGTGTCTGGGCCCCTTCACCCCACCCTGCACCCCGCTAGA
>PNKL01000027.1 GCA_013822425.1 Gemmatimonas sp. | reverse complement strand
GAAGGCCTGTGTTGCTCACCGAGCCCAGCGCTTTGGCGGGGTGCTCCCCCGCACACGATATTGCCGTGGGGCCCCGGAGCCCGATGCGAGCACTCCGGTGTACAAGTTGTCGACCCGTGAACGTCTCCCTCACAGCGCCGAACGGGGCCAGTCAGCTCTCTCAGAAGGCATTTATTAGTAGCTATTTGATACTAAATAAGCCTCGTTTCACGAGGCGGAGGACACCACGATGCGCAGTTCTTGTTTCGCCATTTCCGTTGCCGCGGCCTTCGCCCTGATTCTGCTGCCCAAGCAGGCGGTCGGACAGCACGTTCCCTCAACCGTACCGCAGATCATCACCGCGGGTCGTGGTGAAGTCGACATCAAACCCGACCGCGTTCGCATGGAGTTTGGCGTCGAGACTCGTGCGGCATCCGCGGCTACGGCTGCAGCCGAGAACGGCCGGCGTCAGCGTGCCGTATTGGACACGCTGCTGAGGCTCGGGATTGCCCGGGAGCAGATTCAGACGGCCAATCTTCAGGTGACCCCGGAGATGGTCTATCCGGGTCAGGGCCAGCCTCCCAAGGTCTCCGGCTACGTGGCCCGAAACTCGGTTCGTGTCGAGGTGTTCAAGCTCGAACAGACTGGAATGCTGGTGGACGCCTCCCTGGCGAAGGGTGCTACCAACATCATGGGTTTGCAGTTCTACTCGTCCCAGGCAGCGGAGGCTCGGCGTGAGGCGCTGGTGCGAGCGGTGAAAGCGGCTCGACTGGACGCCGAGGCAATGGCGATGGCTGCCGGCTACCAGCTGGGATCGTTGGTCGAGATCTCCAGCGCTGGACCGTCTGATGGACCGATGCCCATGAACATCGAAATGGTGCGGTCAACGAGACTGGCTGCGAGTGCGGAGCCGACGCCAGTGAATCCCGGCGAACTGAAGGTGGTGGAAACGGTGTCGGTGCGTTGGGCAGTGAAGCAGTAGGCAGCTCAGTGGCGATTCGTGGGGGGTGTGAGGGACGGGGTTCTTTCATCACAGAGACACGGAGGGCCACGGACAACAACGACGGTACAGACCGGGGGTAACGGCGGCGTGTCATACAAACATCAGCGGACCATTGCAGTTCCTCCAGGAAGTTGCAGTCGCTGTCCTTTGTGGCCCTCCGTGTTCCTCCGTGTCTCTGTGATGAAAAACCATTCCCCATGTTCCACGTGGAACATCTGAACTGGCATTTGCGGCGGCGGGAGGCCAATATTCGGCCTTCCGTTCCGTTTTCATGCACCCGAGCTGGAGCAGCCGGACCTTGGCCAGAATCATCGCCATCGCAAACCAGAAGGGCGGAGTTGGCAAAACAACTACTGCGGTGAACCTAGCGGCCAGCCTAGCCGCCGCGGAGCAACGGGTGTTGCTCGTGGACGGGGACCCTCAGGGGAATGCCACCAGCGGCATCGGCCTTACACGGGACGATGTTCGGTTGACGACCTACGACGTCCTGCTTGATCCGTCGGCGATTGATGAGGCGATCCTGCCTGAAGTGCAGTTCCGGTTCCTCTCTGTCCTGCCCGCGACGCCGGATCTCGCCGGCGCTGAGGTGGAGCTGGTGGAGAAGGAGGATCGCACGCTCTCCATGCGCCGTGCGCTCGAGCGCGTCGCCGACAGCTTCGATTTCGTCCTGATCGACTGCCCGCCGTCGCTTGGCTTGATCACGCTGAACATGCTCGCGGCGGCGGATGCCGTCCTCATCCCCTTGCAGTGCGAGTACTACGCCCTCGAGGGATTGAGCCAACTGCTCAACACCGTGAGCCGAGTGCAACAGGACGTGAATCCGTCTCTTGGGATCGACGGTGTTGTGCTGACGATGTATGACGCCCGCCTCAATCTCTCGCGTCAGGTTGCGGCCGATGCCCGTGAGTATTTCGGGGGCAAGGTGTTCCAGAGTGTCGTTCCCAGGAACGTTCGCCTCGCCGAAGCGCCGAGTTTTGGGAAGCCAATCATCATTTATGACCTCGCCTCAGTTGGTGCCAAGGCGTACATCGGCGTGGCAAGGGAGTTGATCGAACGCACCGTTGCTGAATCTTCAGTCAAGTAGGCTCTGCTCGATGATTTTCGCGCCACAATACAGACATAACTAAATCACTATCAATACACATGACCGATAAACCGCGTCTTGGAAGAGGGCTAGAGGCACTTCTCTCAAGCCGACCTGTCTCTCGAGCCGATACATCGCATGCGTCGACTGATCGTGATGGTCTCCGCAAGTTGGCGATGGCGCAGATTCGGCCGAACCCGATGCAGCCGCGAAAGGAGTTCCGCGAGGAAGAGCTCGCCGATCTGGAAGCGAGCCTGCGCGTCAATGGGCTCATTCAACCTGTGACGGTTCGCCCCTCCCCCTCGGGCACCGGCTACGAACTCATCGCAGGCGAACGCCGCTTTCGCGCGGCGCAGCGGCTCAACTGGACAGAGATTCCCGCAATCATTCGCGAAGTCGGCGACAAGGAATTGCTGACGCTCGCGCTCGTCGAGAACCTGCAGCGCACGGATCTCAATCCGATCGAAGAAGCGGAAGGCTACCAGCAGTTGATCACATCGTACTCGCTCACCCAGCAGGAAGCCGCAGACATCGTCGGCAAGGACCGCTCCACGGTCGCCAACATGCTGCGCCTCCTTGGTCTTCCCGCGTCCGTTCGCCGACAGGTGCGCGAAGGCGCGCTTTCACTCGGCCATGCGCGTGCGCTGCTCGCACTGGGCGATGACATTCGCATCGCCGACCTGGCCAAGGTGGTGATTGCCGAAGGACTGAGCGTGCGCGCGGTGGAACAGCGGGTACGCGACACGACCGGCGGCCGCGCAGGATCGCGCAAGGCCACCGCGAAGTCCAGTGATGCCCGCCCGACCGAGGCGCGCCTGATTGAAGAGCAGCTGCGCCGGAAGTTCCAGACCGACGTGAAACTGACGCTCACCGGAAAGGCGCAAGGCCAGATCAGCTTCTCGTTCTATGGCAACGAAGACCTCTCGCGCCTGCTTGAGCTCCTGCTTGGCAACGCAGAGCGGGGCATTGCATGACCGGTCCCGAGCGTGATCCGGGCCCGCAGGAGCACGGCAATGTGTTCGGCCGTGGCTGGGGCAATATGTTCATTCATGTGCAACGGGAGACCGGCCTCGCGCACCGCACGATGGTACTTCGCCCGTGGCAGGTGCAGGCGTTGCGACTGGTGGCATCGAAGTGGTTTGCCGCCGTGCTTACCGTGGCCATCCTGAGCTGGGCATACTTTGCTTTCCAGACGGCGCGGGTGCCGTTCCTGACGCGGCGCATCACGCACCTCGAGCAGGATGCCGCCAAAATCGACACGCTCCACGCAACACTGGAGCAACTGCAGCGCCGGTATACCCAAGTCCAGCAGATGCTGAGCGCGTCTGCGCGCAGTGCCCCGCCGGCCTTGTCCAAGGAGACGGCGCCGACAGCGGTACCGACAGCGGCGCCAACAGCAGCGCCAACAGCAGCGTCAACAGCAGCGTCAACAGCAGTACCAAAGAAGGCGCCTGTCAACGCACCCGCCCAGGCCCCTGGAAAGCCATCAACGAAGGCGCCCGCCATCGTACCCTGACCCGACAAGGAAGATTCCATGTCACTCCTGAAAAAAGACGGAGACAAGAACGAGACCCGCGGCGGCACCGCCGAGGCAGCGCTCTCGATCGTCGCGGCCGGTATGCGCATTACCGGAGATGTCGAGACCAACGGCACTCTCAAGGTGGACGGCCGTATCGAGGGTTCCGTGCTGGGCGCGCGCCAGATGATGCTCGGTCGCAATGGAGCCATCAAAGGCAACGTTCACGCAGGGGAAGTAGTGGTAGGCGGCCTTGTGGATGGCGCGGTCGTCGCGGACGAACGTCTTGAGCTCCAGAGTTCGGCGGTCGTCAATGGCGACATCGAGACCAAGTCGATTGTGGTACTTGAAGGCGCGCGGATCAATGGCTCCGTACGCATGCAGGAGCTTCGCCTGCTTGGTGACAAGAGTGCCCAAGAACGCCATTCAAGTTCGGCGGGCTAGAAGCCCCCGGCGCGTAACCGGAGGGTGCGTTCCGAGTTATCAACAATCACATAGTATGACATACATTTGTTTCTATTCACATGTCAACTAACTATTAATAAACAATTTATAGATGTTGACTATTCGCCGATTAGTTACCCGTTTTTTCATTTTCAACATCGCTGTTGGAATCTTGGCCGCGTGTTCACCGGCGAAGGATACTAGCAACAGCAGTGCGGATGCCGATGGATTCACCGTTGCCCTGTTGACGCCGGGGCCGATCTCAGACCAGTCCTGGAATGGGGGAGCCTACGAGGGACTGCTGCGCATTCGCGACTCCCTTGGCGCGCGAGTCAGTCATATACAGACCAAGACGCCGGCGGAGTTCGAAGAGAACTTCCGACAGTACGGGGCGAGTGGATACTCGCTCGTCTTCGGTCATGGGTTCGAATTTCAGGATGCCGCAGCCCGCGTGGGACCCGCGTTCCCGAAGACCGTGTTCATCACCACGGGAGGCACTCGCACCAGCGCCAACGTGGCGGCGATGTCGTTCGCCTTCGAGCAGCCGTCGTACTTGGCGGGCATCATCGCAGCAAGCGTCAGCAAGTCGGGCATCATTGGATGCATCGGCGGAACCGAGCTTCCGCCCGTCAAATCCGGTTTCGCGGCGTTCACGCAGGGGGTGCACGCCTTGAATCCGAAAGCGCGTGTGGTCACCGCGTATCTCGGCAACTGGGATGATGCGGGCGCCGGAAAGGAACAGGCCCTCGCCCAGATCGCCCGTGGGGTCGATGTCATCTACCAGAATGCCGACGCGGCTGGACTGGGCATCTTTCAGGCCGCCAAGGAATCACAGGGCGTTCACATCATTGGCTCCAATTCCGACCAGAACCACGTGGCCCCCACCGTGACACTGGGCTCCGTCGTGATCAACCTGCCAAACGCGTTCATGTCCATCGCGCGCGAAGTCAAGAGCGGCGCCTTCATCCCTCGCGTCCATGTGTTCGACACGCGCAGTGGCGTGATGAAGTGGGTGCTGAACTCGTCGATGAAGACGGTGGTGCCACCCCGGGTGCTGCAGATGGTGGATTCCGTCGAACACCACATGCTGGACGGCACCTTTGTGCCGCCCTGGCCAGCCCGTATTCCGGAGGACGAGTGAGCTCGGCGGCCGAACTCGCACAACTCGCCAATGCCCTGCTGCGCTGCCGCGCAACGCCGGACTATGTGCCGGCGCTCAACGGCCTGCAGGTGGACAATCGTGCCCCCATCGCGCGCATCGCCGCCGCAGTGGACTGCTCCCAACGGACCATTCGCGGCGCCATCGACGTCGGCGCAAACATGCTGGTGGTGCACCACGGCTTGTTCTGGGGCGGGCTGCAGCCGCTTACCGGGACGTACCTGGAGCGTGTGCGCGTGCTGCTGGGCCATGACGTGGCGCTTTACGCCGCGCACCTACCGCTCGATGCGCATGAATCGATGGGCAATTCGTTCCTGCTTGCCCGTGCGCTCGGCCTCGAGCCCGAGGGCGGCTTCGCACGATATCAGACGATCTTCTGCGGCGTGCAGGGAACGTCGGACGTGACGACCGACGCGTTGGTGTCGGCGTGTGACCGTTTTGCGCGCGAACATGGCGGCCGGGCGATTGCTTCACCGCATCCGGGCGGGCGGCGAACACGCCGCTGGGGCGTCGTAACCGGGGCCGGAATCACCGGAGACACGCTGCGCGAGGCGGTGGACCTGGGCCTCGACACCGTCATCACCGGCGAAGGACCGCACTGGAGCGCGATTGAGGCCGAGGAGAAGGGGCTCGTACTCGTGTACGCCGGACACTACGCCACGGAGACGCTGGGTGTGCAGGCACTTGCCACGTGGCTGGCGGCGCACGCCGGCGTGCCGTGGAACTTTGTGGAAGCTCCCACCGGATTGTGAGCGACTGCGTCCTTGCCCTCGAAGGCATCGACAAGCGCTTCGCCGATGTGCAGGCGCTTCGCCGCGCCTCGCTGAACGTTCGCCGGGGCACGCTGCACGCCGTGCTGGGCGAGAACGGCGCCGGCAAGACCACGCTGATGCGCATCGCGTTCGGCATGGTGCCTGCTGATGCCGGCGCGGTTCTCCTCGAAGGCGTTCCGGTCACGCTGACCTCCGGCGCCGACGCCATTCGTCGTGGCCTCGGCATGGTGCACCAGCACTTCACGCTCGTTCCCGCCATGACCGCCGCCGAGAACATCGCGCTCGGCGGGCATGGCCGGCTCGACATGCGCGCGGTTGCCGCGCGCGTGCAGGAACTCGGCGAGCGCACCGGACTTCGCGTGGACCCGTCGGCACGCATTGCCACGCTTGGCGTGGGCGCGCAGCAACGCGTGGAAATCCTCAAAGCCTTGTACAGTGACGCCCGCATCCTGATTCTCGACGAACCCACGGCGGTGTTGACCCCGCCTGAAACCGAAGAGCTGTTCGCCTGGCTTCGTCGATTCGTGGCCGCAGGTGGCACTGCCGTGCTGGTCACGCACAAGCTGCACGAGGCGCTGTCCATCGCCGATGATGTGACGGTGCTGCGCCGTGGACAGTGTGTCCTCACGGCCGCGGCTACCCAACTCGACGTGCCTGCCCTTGTGAGCGCTGTCACCGGCGACGACGCCGGCGGGCCGCAGACGGCTCCCGATCGGCGGACGCCGCAACGCGGCGCTCGTGTCGCTCGCCTTGATGCCGTGAGCGCGCAGGATGCGCGCGGGGTTGTGCGCGTACGTGAGGCTAGCCTCGAGTGCTTTGCCGGCGAGATCGTCGGCCTCGCCGGAGTCGAGGGATCGGGCGTTCATGAATTGTTGCGCGTGCTGGCGGGCCGACTGGTGCCGAGCCGTGGCGTGGCAACATTGCCGCCGCTCATCGGGTTCGTGCCAGAGGACCGCCTGCGCGATGCGGTGATCGAGGAGTTCACGCTGACCGAGAACCTCGCGCTGCGAGGAGCCGGCGCGCGCCGCGGGCGCATGCCGTGGTCCGCCATGGCCGTGCAGACCGCCGGGCTCATGCAGCGGCATGACGTGCGCGCGCCTTCACCGGTAAGCCGCGCCGGGACGCTGTCTGGCGGCAACCAGCAGAAGTTCGTCGTGGGGCGCGAACTCGACGAGCATCCGGCGTTGGTGGTGGCCGAGAACCCCGTGCGTGGCCTCGACATCCGCGCGACCGCACACGTGCTGCACGAACTGGCCGGCAGCGCCGCGGCGGGAAGTGCCGTGGTGTTCTACTCGGCGGACATCGACGAGCTGCTGCCGCTCGCCGACCGAATGCTGGTAGTGTTCGCCGGTCATGTTCGCGAGGTGGCGGTGGAACGCGCCGCCGTGGCGAATGCGCTGGTGGGGGCCGCCTGATGGCGGGGCGCACCGACGCGCGCTGGGTCATTACCGCCGCCACCGTGGTGGTGATCATCCTGGCGGTACTCGGCATCCTGATGGCCGGAGGGTATGACACACCGCGAGCGCTTGCGGCGCTATGGAACGGTGCATTCGGGAGTTCGTATGCCCTGTTTTCGGCCACGCTGGTTCGGGCAACACCCTTGCTCTTCGTGGGGCTGGCCGTCGGAATCGCATTTCGGGCCGGGGTCCTCAACATCGGCGCTGAGGGACAGTTGCTGGCCGGTGCTGCGGCCGCCGTGGCCGTGGGACTCGCGATGGGAGGATTCCCGCGAGTCATCGCGTTGCCCTTGGCGCTGGGTGCCGGAGCGATGGCCGGCGGTGCATGGGCAGGCATTGCGGGATGGTTGAACTTGCGGTTCGGCGTGCTCGAGGTGATCAGCACGCTGATGTTGAACTTCGTTGCGGCCTATCTGGTGTCATGGCTTGTGCGCGGCCCCCTGCAGGAACCCACGCGCGTCTATCCGCAGACAGTCGAACTCGCACCCTCGGTGCACCTGCCGACGTTGATTGATGGACACCGCATGCACCTCGGTCTGGTGCTGGCTGTCGTCCTGGCTGTCGGGGCGTGGTGGTTCCTGACGCACACCGCGGCCGGCTTTCGCGTGCGCGCGGTGGGCGCGGGAAGGGATGCTGCCCGCAGTGCGGGCGGCATCAACCTTGGGCGAACGACGGCGCTCGTCTTCCTGGCGAGCGGCGCGCTTGCCGGACTAGGCGGCGCCAGTGAGGCCATGGGCGTTACGTTTGCGTTGTATGAGGGGATTTCGCCGGGCTATGGGTACAGCGCCATCGCCGTGGCGCTGCTCGCCCGGTTGCACCCGCTGGTCATCGTGCTGTCGGCGCTGCTCTTTGGCGCCCTCGAGGCCGGTGCGGCCGCCATGCAGCGCGAGGCGAATGTCCCGTCGGTGCTCGCCTCGGTGGTGGAGGCGCTGATCGTGCTTGGCGTGCTGTCCTTCGACCATGCGCGCGCGCGCAGACGGCATGCATGAGCATCGACGCCGGCGAGTTCCTGCAAGCGTCCGTGCGCACCGCGACTCCACTCGCCTTCGCTGCGTACGGGGAGCTCGTGGCAGAGCGGTCAGGCGTCATCAATCTCGGCCTCGAAGGCGCGATGATCGCCGGTGCGTTCGGCGCGCTCGTCGGCGCGGGTGCTGGCGGGGTGGGCGCTGGGTTCGCCGCCGCCGCGCTGGCTGGATGCGCCGCGGCTGCGGTGATGGCGTTGGTCGTTCTGTGGCTGCGTGCCGATGCCGTCATTGCGGGAACGGCGGTGACATTGCTCGCCCTTGGACTCACGGGCACGCTGTACCGTGCGCTGTATGGAGCACAGGGCGCCGCGCTCTCCGTGCCGACGATTGCACCGGCCGCGGTGCCAGGGCTGTCGCACCTTCCCCTGATCGGTCGGGCGCTGTTCGAACAGCCGATGATGACCTACCTGCTGTACGTCGTCGCAGCTCTACTGGGTTGGTGGATGGCGCGCACCCATGCCGGGCTGGCACTGCGTGCCACCGGAGAACGCCCCGTGGCTGCGTTTGCCGCCGGCATATCCCCGGTGAGGGTGCGCGCCTGGGCGCTGCTGTTCGGAGGTGCGATGGGCGGCCTGGCAGGTGGCGTGCTGGTGTTGGCGCAGGTGGGAACGTTCGCCGAGGGCATGTCGGCAGGACGCGGATTCATCGCCATTGCCATCGTGGTATTGGGCCGCTGGTCCGCACTTGGCGTGGCCGGCGCCGCGTTGCTGTTTGGCGCGGCCAGCCAGCTGCAGTACGTCTTCCAGTCGCTGGGATGGCCCGTGCCGTATCAGTTGTTCCTGGCACTGCCTTATGTGCTCACCCTGCTGGTCCTGGCCGGCACGCAGCGTCGGGCTGCCGCACCCGCAGCGCTCGGGACGGCACTGACTGAGGATGCGCGATAACAGGGTGTGATCCTCTGTGATCCTCTGTGTGATAAGAGCGCCCTTTCACGCCTCCCGCTCATTCTCGGCGGAACAGCCCTTTCATCTTGCCGAGGAACCCGCCGCTTTCCGGTCCGCCAAGTGCGTCGGGTGAAAGCAACACTTCGTGCAGGGCGCGCGAGAAGGACATCGCGTCGGCGTAGCGCGCCTGCGGAGGACGCTCGAGCCCCTTCATCACGACGTGTTCAACAGCCGCTGAGTACATCAATCCCGGCTTCGCCTTGTTGAGCGCGAGGGGCGGTTGCGACAGCAGTTGCGTGAACATCTCGCGCGGGGTGCGTGCGGTGTACGGGAGGGTCCCCGTCAGCAGCAGATAAGCGATGGTCGCCAAGCTGTACTGGTCGGCGGCTGGGGTCACGATCTCGCCCGACAAGGCCTCTGGCGCCACGTACATCAGCGTTCCCACGAAGAACCCGGCGCGCGTAAGCCGTTCGTCAGCCGAGACATCCGTGGTCGTCGCGATGCCGAAGTCGAGCAGCTTCACGCTGCGCGTTGCCGGGTCGTACATCAGGTTCTCGGGCTTCAGGTCGCGGTGCACAATGCCCGCCTCATGGGCGGCATTCACGGCCTCGGCAATCTGCTGGATGATCGTTGCTACTTCGTCGGGCGCAAGCGGGGCGTTGTTCTTGGCGTATCCCTCGAGGATCTCGCCGGGTGCCCATTCGATGGCCAGGAAGTGCAGCCCCTCGGGAGACTGGCCGGTTTCGATGGTCCGTACCACCTTCGGGTGGATCACCCGCGTACCAAACGTGGCTTCGCGGATGAAACGGGCAACCGCGGTCCGGTCCTGGCGCAGGCGTTCACGCAGTACCTTTACGGCAACGGACCCGTGCTCTGGGTGCTCGGCCTTGTAGACGGTGGCGGTGCCACCTTCTCCAACACGGTCAAGCAAGAGGTAACCGGCAATAGTCGTGCCGACGAGGGGGTCGCGAGCCACGCGGCGAACCTAACGGTGCGGAACGGTGCTGGCAAGGAAAACGTGTGATACTCGTCCCACTCTCGGGGTAATGAACACACCATGCCGATCCTTTCTCGATCGCTGAAGACGATGGTTCACGCGGCGTGCGCCCTTGGGCTCGCTGCTGTCGCGGCATGTGGAGGGCGGTCGAGGCCGCCGGAAGGAGGAGCGACGCCGCGCGCACAGGGAACACCCTCGCCGCGCACCGTCAGCGCCGGGCCTGAGTTTGATGCGGCGCGCCTGTACACGCAGATGGGGTACTTGTCTGCCGGCGCCCCGTTGCCCTTTGTCGGAGCGGTGTCGTACCTGGCTACCGCGACGCAGGACTCCACCGACGTCACGCTTGGGTTGTCGCTGGCCAATGCGTTCCTCTCGTTCGTGCGCGACAACGACCGCTTCGTCGCGGGCTACTCCGTCAGCATCACGCTGCGGCAGGCCGGTACCGTCGTGCGCCAGGTCAGCGCGCATGAAGTGGTGCGTGTCGCCTCGTACAAGGAAACCAGCCGCATCGACGAGAGCGTCGTCTTCCAGCAGGGCTTCATCCTCGCCCCGGGCCAGTACGCGCTGGCGGTGTCGGTGCGCGATGACGGAAACGGCCGAACGAGCTCAGAGGAGATGCTTTTCGCCGTGCCGCGCCTCGGGGCTCCCGGGACACTGTCGACACCCGTTCCGTATCTGCAGGTCGTTCCGCGGCGCTCACGGTCGGCGGTTGCGAATCTGGTGAGCAATCCGCGAGCCACGGCCGTCTTTGGTCGCGACACGACCATCGTGCTCTATGTGGAAGGCTACGGCGAGGGGAGTCGACTGCCGCTCTCGATCGAGGCGCGTAACGATGCCGGGCGCGTGCTATGGAGTGACACCCTGTCGTTGCCGCGCCGCGGCGATCTGTTCAGCGGTGCCGCGTCCGTGCCGGTTGCCCGGATAGGCATCGGGGTCTCCGTGATTGCCATCTGGCCGACGGGAATGGCCGACACCGTGCGAGCGCCCGTCTTCATCACGTTCGGCGAAGGGCTTCCGGTCGCGAAGTTCGAGGACATGCTGACCTATCTTCGCTGGTTCGCGTCGCCGTACCGGATCAAGCAGTTGCGCGACACGGAACCGGAAGCCCGCCCCGCGGCGTGGACGGCGTTCGTAAAAGCCACCGATTCCGATCCGCTGACGCCCATCAACGAAGACCTCATCGATTACTTCTCGCGCCTGTTGGTGGTGACCACGCGCTTCAGGGAAGAAGGAACCCCCGGCTGGCTAACCGATCGCGGCAAGGTGCTGCTTGGACTGGGCGAGCCGGATCAGATCTACGATCAGGGCCTCGCAGGTGTCGGCAATCGCGGCCGATCCCAGGTGTGGGAATATCGGCGATTGAATGCCCAGTTCGTCTTCTACGATCAGACCGGTTTTGATCGCTGGAGACTCACGAGTTCCGGCGAGATGGAGTTCCAGGCCCAGTGGCAGCGTCGTGTGAATCGGTGATTGAGAATTTCATCACAGAGACACAGAGGAGCACGGAGGGCCACAAAGGACGGCCAAACCTCTGGTGAAAGACATCGCGTCTCGCAGAAGAGTGCGTGGCACGCGTTGTTCCTCCAAGAAGTTGTAGTTGTACCTCCTCTGTGGCCCTTTGTGCTCCTCCGTGTCTCTGTGATGAAGAACCCGTCCCCCGTCCCCTTGCCTTGACACCCAATCCCAGCCGCCGTAAGACAATTGCGCGGGCCGGCTGCCCTGCCGGCTGAGACGCGCACGGTTCACGGGGGCGCAGGAGGCGGCAATGCTGAAGGGGAAGGTGAAGTGGTTCAACGATGCGAAGGGCTACGGGTTCATTGAGCAGGATGGCGGGGAGGATGTCTTCGTGCATTTCTCGGCCATTCAGATGGACGGATTCAAGACCCTCGCCGAGGGCCAGACCGTCGAGTTCGAGGTGAAGACCGGGAACAAGGGTCTCGCCGCCTCGAGCGTCATGCGAGTCTGACGGCGACCAGCCGAAGGAACCGCGCACTGCGCCACGGCCGCCTTGCCCTTCGGGACAGGCGGCCGCGATCGTTTCGGCTGGTATTCCCCCGACCCCCCGTCCAACTTTGACGCATGTCGCTACCGCAGACGCCCCGTCTCTTCCTCGTCGACGGCTATGCGCTGATCTACCGCGCGTTCTTCGCCCTCGGCCAGCAGCCCCTGCGCAGTAGCCGGGGCGAGAATACCTCGATCGCCCGCGGCACCAACGATTTCATCGCGCGTCTCGTCGAAAAGCACAAGCCGGAGTATCTCGGCTGGGTCCACGACAAGGGACTGTCGTTCCGCCACGAGCTGTATCCGGCGTACAAGGCGACGCGCGAACGGCTCGAACCGGAGCAGCAGGTGGACTTCGACGAGGGCGTCGCCCGCGTGGAGCAACTGCTGGAGGGCTACCACATCCCCGTGCTGTCGCTCGAGGGATACGAGGCCGACGACGTTATCGGAACGCTGGCGCGCCAGGCAGTCGACGCCGGAGTGAATGTCGTGATCGTCTCAGGCGACAAGGATTTCGCGCAGCTCGTTCGTCCCGGCGTCTGGATTCTCAACCCCTGGCATGGCCGGCCGGGCCAGACGACCGAGAAGTGGTATGACACGGCGAACATCTCGGAACGCCTCGGAGTCCCTGCCGAGCGGGTGATCGACTTCCTGGCGCTCAAGGGGGACTCCTCGGACAACGTGCCCGGGGTCAAGGGGATCGGCGACAAGGGCGCCACCGAACTCATCGCCAAGTGGGGGCCCCTCGAGAACATGCTGGCCCACGTGGACGACGTGGAACCCACCCGGTCGCGCAACGCCCTGCGGGAGTACGGCGCGAACGGGGTGCTCTCCAAAGAATTAGTGACAATTCGAGACGATTTACCCCTTACGCTGGACCTCGACGCGCTAATGCTCGACACGCCTGACTGGACGCGGCTGCGCGACCTCTTCGTGCGGCTTGAGTTCACCACGGCAGCCCGCAAGGCAGGAGCGCAGGCGGCAGCAGCCGGGAGCGTGCCGCCGGTGTCGCGTGCGGGCTCCGACACGACAGCCCCTGCCGGTTTCGGCGCCAGCGGCGGCGTGGAATCCGGCGAGGACGCGACGGCTCCCCTCGCAGCGCACGCCGCGGTTCGGTTGCCCGAGGGGCGCTACGTCACCGTAGACTCCGTCCCCGCACTCCGGCAGCTCGTGGCGCGGTGCCGCGAGGTGGGGAGCATCGCCGTCGACACGGAAACGGTGCTCGACGTGGGGGCGCCGCCGGTGGTCACGCCGCATCGTGCGAATCTGGTCTCCATCTCCATCGCCGTGGCGCCTGGCGAGGCGTATTACCTCCCGTTCGCGCACCGCGGCACGCGTGCCAGCCAGGGCGCCCTCGACTTGGAGGATGCGGCCCCGGCGCCCGTTGCCGCTGGGATTCGCAATTTCCCGCCGCTGCTCAGCGAGGACGTTGCACCCCTGCGCGCCATGCTGGAAGACCCGGCGGTGAAGAAGACGGCACACAACGCCAAGTACGACCTGCTTGTGTTGCGGCGTGCCGGCGTGACGCTGCGCGGCCTCGATTTCGACTCGATGCTGGCGAGCTATGTCCACGACCCGGGACGACGGTCGCACGCCATTGACGCGCTCGCGCTGGAGTTTCTTGGCCGGTCCATGACCGGATACGACGAGATCTGCGGCAAGGGAAAGAACGCCATGCCGTTCGATGAAGTCCCCGTCGACGCGGCGCGCGACTACTCGTGCGCCGACAGTGATGTGGCCCTGCAGTTGCGTGCCGTGTTCACGCCACGCCTTGAGGAGCATGCGCTCACCGCGCTGCTGGCGGAGGTGGAGCTTCCTCTGGTTACCGTCCTCGCCGACATGGAATGGACGGGCATCACCATCGACCTCCGCTGGTTTGCGTCGCTCAAGGAACGCTTTGCGCGCGAACGCAGCGCGGTGGAGCAGCAGATCTATGAGGCGGCGGGAGAGGAGTTCAACATCAACTCCAACCCGAGGCTGCGCGAAATCCTCTTCGGAAAACTCGGCCTGCCGGTGAAGAAGAAGACCGCCACCGGGCCATCCACCGACGCTTCGGTGCTCCAGGAACTGGCCGACGAAGGGCATACCCTGCCCTCGCTGCTCATGGAGTATCGCGAGTTGAGCAAGCTCGAGAACACCTACCTGGACACACTTCCGGCGCTCGTGAATCCCAAAACCGGGCGCCTGCACACGTCGTTCAATCAGACGGTGGCGAGCACGGGACGACTCTCGTCTTCGGACCCGAACCTCCAGAACATCCCCATCAGGCGGGAGCTTGGCCGGGCCATTCGTCGTGGATTCGTGCCGCGCGCCGGATGGAAGCTGCTCGCCGCCGACTATTCCCAGATCGAACTGCGGCTTCTCGCGCATCTCTCGCACGACCCGGCCTTCGTAACTGCGTTCAAGGCGGGGGGGGATATCCATCGCCAGACGGCCTCGGTCATCTTCGGGGTGCCGCTGTCCGCGGTGACGGCGGAGATGCGTGCGCGCGCCAAGACGATCAACTTCGCCACCATCTACGGACAGGGCGCGCACTCGCTGTCGCGGCAACTCAAGATCGAGCACGCCGAGGCGAGGGCGTTCATTGATACGTACTTCGAACGCTTCGCCGGGGTGCGCGCCTTTCTCGACAGCACGGTGGCGCAGGCGAAGCAGCGAGGCTACGTGGAGACCATCTTCCGTCGCCGGCGCTACATCCCGGAATTGCAGGATCGCAACTTCAACATCCGCGCGTTCGGCGAGCGAACCGCGCAGAACTCTCCCATCCAGGGATCGGCGGCCGACCTCATCAAGGTGGCGATGATCCACGTGCACGACGCCCTCGCGGCATCAGGGCTTGCGGCGGCGATGTTGCTGCAAGTGCACGACGAACTGGTCTTCGAGACGCCGCCCGGAGAAATTGACGCGTTGCGTGTGTTGGTGAAACGGGAGATGACGACGGCGGTGGTGCTCGACGTACCGCTGGTGGTAGATGTCGGAATTGGTGACAACTGGTTGGACTGCAAGGCGTGACGGACAAATTGTCGCAGCTTGCGAGGGTCTAGGCGAAACGAGTGACACGACGGGACAGGACTCCGCCGTCCCTTGCAGGGCAACGTGTTGTGACTTATACGTTTGGGGATTGGGGTGCCTCGTGGCCCCGGCGTTGCGTGTCCGTGGGGATGCCAAGCCTTGGCAGGAAGGACATATCCTTCGTTTCCTGTGATGCACGACACACCCAGCGTCCCGCCTTCGAACCTATCGAGCATGACAGCCTATCGCCGCGGATTCACCCTGATTGAACTGCTCATCGTGGTTGTGATCATCGGAATTCTCGCGGCAATCGCGATCCCGAAGTTCCAGAACACGAAAGGCAAGGCCAACGCCGCGTCGCTGAAGTCAGACCTGCGCAACCTCGCAACGGCGCAGGAAGCGTATTTCTACGACTATTCGGTTTATGCCGCGAACGATGCTCTTCTTGCCTACAGCAAGTCTCCGGGTGTCGTCCTCACGATCACCGCGGCGACGAGCTCTGGATGGTCGGCCGTCGCGACGCACCCGGCCTCGTATCCGCTGACGTGCGCGCTGTATCAAGGGAACGTGGCGGCGCAGACGCCGGCAACAGTCGAAGGGCTCATCGGCTGTCAGTAGGAATCCCGGAGCCGCGCTGGCCGGATGTTGCCCCGTGGCGTGAGTTTGAACGCCGCCGCGAGGGCATGATGCACGCCATGGCCGGCGGTCTGTGGCTGCATCGCCACATGTGGAGGGGACGCGCCATGGCGCATCTCGTGTCAACCGACCGCGAATGGCTCCTGGCGGTCGCCGCAGACATTCGCTTTCCCGTCGAACGCCTTCAGTTCAAGCCGCTCAAGGACCCCCGGACCGGCATTCGACGCGACGCGTGGCACTTCGATCTCGGAGGGCCTTTCTTGCCGCCGCAGGAGGGGCGAAGGGGGACGGGGCATCTGCATCACCGAGACACAAAGGGGCTCCTCTGTATCTCGGTGATAAAACAATCCTGAATCACGCTGGCTGATGAGGCCCTACGAATCGAGCGGCAGCCAAACCGTGAACGTGGCCCCAGCGCCGAGTTCACTCTCCACCGTGATATCCCCACCCAGCAGGCGCGTCAGTCGCCGGGAGATCGAGAGTCCCAGGCCGGTGCCGCGCCGCATTGAGTCCCCCCGCTGACCAGCATTCACCTGCTCGAATTCCTCGAAGATTCGCTCATGGTCGCGTTCGGCGATGCCAGTCCCCGTATCGCTGACCTGCAGGGCCACGAACGACCCTCCTTCGGCCAGTAACGGGCGGCGGCGTGCTCGGCCGGCCATTTCGGTCACCGCTCCTTCCGGCACGCGTGATGCCCGTACGGTGATGGTGCCGGCATCCGTGAATTTGATGGCGTTGCCCAGCAGGTTCACCAATATCTGTCGCAGATGCGTAGGGTCGGTGTCGACCTTGGGGAGTGTCGCCGGCACCGCGATGCTGAACGTCAGTCCCTTCTCGTTGAGCAGGCTCTCCACCTCGCTGGCCACGTCGATGACGAACGCCCTGAGGTTGAGTGATTCGGTGGAGACCTCGAGGCGTCCGGCCGCCAGCTTGGACAAGTCGAGGATCTGGTCCACAAGCTCTCGGAGGTGGTTGGCTGACGACTCAATGCGTTCCACCGGGCCAATTTGCCTCGGTGCGAGGTCGCCGTATGCCCCGTCGCGGAGCAGGTCGATGAAACCGACCACGGCCGCCAACGGAGTGCGCAGCTCATGCGACACGTTGGCCAGGAACTCGCTTTTCGCGCGGTTTGCGCGCAGCAGCTCGGCAGATAATCGTTCGAGTTCGTCCGACCGGTCGGCGATGCGCCGAGCCTGCGTACGCTCCTGCACGAGCGCAAGCCCGAGGGCGGACAGCGCCCCGAGGGCGCAGGCCCAGAGAATGACCCGGTCACGGCGCAGCTCGGAAGCGGGGGCCGGAGCGGTGTCGATCCCGCCCGCGTGGCGGGCCAGGTGGTCACCGACCACCAGTCCGACCACGACACACACGACGACCAGGGCGAGCGCCAGCAACGAGAGGCGCCGCCCCTGGCGCCGCACCGGCATTGACCGCTCGTTCACGCGCTCGTAACCTCCGCCTTATGGACTCCCACGCGATGCTCGTTCACATGCTCGCTACGCGCTCTGCGCGCCGCGGCACGTTCACCCTTGCCTCCGGGCGCCAGTCGGACCTGTACATCGACGCCCGACTCACCACCATGAGCCCAGACGGGCTCGCCATCATCGGCCCGCTTGCCCTTGAGCGCATGTGTGCCCGCGGCTGGGCGCCCGATTCTGTCGGCGGCCTGACCCTTGGCGCGGACCCTGTATCATACGCGATCGCCCATTCCAGCGCGCTCGCCAGGACTCCCGTTCGCGCGTTCACCGTGCGGAAGGAAGCGAAGACGCACGGAACGGGCAAGGTGATCGAGGGACCGTTTCAGCCCGGCGACAAGGTGGTCGTGATCGAGGACGTGATCACCACCGGCGGCTCCGCACTGAAGGCGGCGGAAGCGATTCGCGCGGCGGGAGGGGTGATCGTGGGGGTGCTCGCCGTGGTGGACCGTGAGGAGGGGGGGCGAAAGGCGATCGAGGCTGCGGGGTTTGCTGTGGAATCGCTTGCCGGGGCTCAAGAGATTATCGCGGCGATGGGGTGACGGGGGACGGGGGGGCTCCTTCATCTAACCAACCGTCGTACTCCATTCACGAGCTTGGTCACATTGAAGTTGATGAGCAGGCCGCGCGCGAAGTTGCCGACTCGCAGATACGTCAGCACCTGCGAACAGTGCACCGGAAGAACGGTTTCGACCGCCTTCAATTCGACGACCAGTTCCTGCTCAACCAATAGGTCGATCCGCAGCACTCCGTCGAGTTCCGTTCCCTTGTATCGCACGGGCAGTGGAAGCTCGCTTGCGAAGCTCATTCCCCGCCCGAGTAGTTCGTATTCCATTGCGGCGAGATAGACGGATTCCAGCAGGCCCGGCCCCAGGTGCCGATGGACTTCGACGGCCGCACCAATAACCCGTTCCGATAGCAGATCTGGCGTCGTGTTCAGGTCGAAGCCTGGCATGTTTCTTCGTTGATTCGTGTGGGGTGTTTTCATCACAGAGACACAGAGGAGCACAAAGGGTCACGGAGCTGCAACCCCTGGGGTAACGACATCGCGCAACGTGGGCCTCTGATGGGCAAGCGCAGTTCCCCCAAGAAGTTGCAGTACTCCGTGGCCCTCTGTGCTCCTTTGTGTCTCTGTGATGAAGAAAGCCCGTTCCCTAGTGAACCGTTGCCCGCTTGCGTCGACCGAGCGGATACCCTGAGAGCGGGCGCAGGTCGAGCAGCTTGTCGCGATGCGGTCGCAGCAACTCATCACGAAACCGCTCGAGCATCGCGCGGCCGTCGTGTGCTCGCCTGAACTGCCCCGCCGTCACGCCAAGGACGGTCTTGACGTGCCGGCCGAAGCTCTGCGACGACGAGTACTCCAGCTGGTTGGATGCATCGGCAAGGCTGAGCCCGGGATTCTCAAGCAGTCGCGCGGCGCGCACGAGTCTCGCCCATGCGAGATATCGCTTGGGAGCCGGCAGTTGCGCGCGAAAGAAGCGACTCATCAGCGTACTGGGCAGGACGTTCAAGGCCTGTGACAGCGCGCGGACGGTCGTGGATGGCCGACGCGCGTGAAACAGCGCCTCAAAAAACCGCCAGCAATCATCAGGTGCGCCATCAAGCTCCTCGCGAAGCATAGCGAGGGCGAGGCGATCGATCTCCCCGACGGCTTCTTGCGCAACAAATTCCCGCAGGCGATGCCAGCCGCTGGAATCGCGCACATCCACGAGGTTTCGGATGCCGCAGTTGCCCAGGTTCAGCACCGCATGCGGCGTGGCCTGGTCAACTCGCGACAGCAGCGCGACCATCGGCACGCGGGGAAACTCGCGAACAAGGCGCGCCACGCCTGGCGCGTGGTCCGACAGGGGGCGGCCCACAGACATGAAGACCGCGGCCGGTGCCGTACGGCGAACTTGATGGTGCAGCGCATCCACGGAATCATGGTGCACGGCGCGATAGACTCCGCTTCCCGCGGCATCCACCCGGGGACGATCTCCCGGGTCAACCCACGTGAATACGGCGGGAGAGGGCGGGGGCGCGAAGCGAGCGGTCATGGCAGCCTCCGGGCTGGGGGTCTGCCCGCACGATGCTGGGCCCCGTCATCGGCGCGTCACAGCATCCTGCCGTTTTGTGATGCATCGTCACCGCGTCGGGTGTCGCCAACACCGCACCCCCTTCCACCAGGCACTATCTTCCCAGTGGATGTCGGTCGGCCGGACGGTCGCGTCGCGCGAAAGTGCGCCGAGGAAAGTCCGGGCTCCATGGACACGCTGCCAGGTAACGCCTGGGCACGTCTGGGACACCTTCCAGGCGTGACGGACAGTGCAACAGAAAGGAAACCGCCTTCGCGAAAGCGGAGGTAAGGGTGAAAGGGTGGGGTAAGAGCCCACCGCGCGCATGGCAACATGCGTGGCACGGCAAACCCCAGCGGGAGCAAGGCCAAATAGGCGGCGAGCAGCAGTCCTCTGCGATCAAGACGCCGCGGGTTGGCTGCTAGAGCGTACGGGCGACCGTGCGCCGAGAGAAATGACCGTCCGGAATTTCGGTTCCGACAGAACCCGGCTTATAGGCCGGCCGTCATCCCGCCCCGTTGTGGCCTCCGGCTGCAACGGGGCGTTTGTTTGCGCATCTTTCGGGATCATGATGACCCGTTCGTTCTTCCTCCTGCTCGGCGTGACGCTCGTGGTGTCCGGGTGCGTTCCGGCGATCATCAGGCGCCCAGCGCCACCGGCGCCGACGGCGCCAGCCACCCATAGCGCGCTCAACACGACCGGCCCGTGGACGTTCGTGGCCGCGGCGTCGCAGAAGGTCACCATCGACACCCGCGCGGTAGTGACCATCGCCAGCGATACCGGCACGCGCATTGACACCGTGCAGGCCACGCTTGGCGCATCGTTTGTGTGGAGCCCTGCCGCGCGTCGGCGCGTCGACGGCTTGCTGGTCGACTACCGCGTGAGCGTGGGGGGCGCGCCGCCAGCGGCTCCAGCCGGATTGCAGGTGAATAGGCCCTTTTCCGCAGGGCGCTCCGGAGCGACGACCGAGCTTCGGTTCACCCTGCCCGCCGAGAGCACGGCCTGCACCGATCCGGCACTCAGCGCACTGCAGGGAATGTACGATGCCTGGATTCCACTACCGGACACGCTGGCGATCGGCCGAGAGTGGGCCGATACCGTGCGGACGCTCTCGTGTCGCGACCGCATTCCTTTGCGCGGTGTCGTGGTGCGCCGATTCCGCGTGCAGCGCGCGGAGGTCGAAGCCGGGACTCGTGTCGTGGTGACGATAGCCCGGACGAGCCGAGGGAAGATTTCTGGTGCGGGCGAACAGTTTGGCGAGCCCGTGTCGCTCGAGGGCGAGTCGAGCGGGACGCTCTGGTATGTCATAGATCCCGCGCTTGGGCGACCTGTTCGAGCATCCGGCACCACGTTGCTCAAGCTGTCGCTCAAGAGCAGGCTGCGGAACCAGGCGGTGCGGCAGGAAAGTGCGCTGACGCTAACCTTTGTTCCTTGAAGGCCAGCGTGCGCTCAGTCAACGAGCCGCAACGGCATCAGCAGACACAGGTACTTGGCCGGATCGTTCCACCCCTCCGGTTCGATGGTCGCGGCGCGCTCCGGCGCCTTGAACGAGAGCTTCACTTCCTCGGTCGGGAGGAAGCGAAGGATTTCGAGCAGGTACGCGGCGTTGAAGCCGATTTCGAGCGGATCGCCGTTGTAGCGGATCGCCATCTCGTCCTGGGCTTCCCCGAGATCGGGAGTCGAGACGTTGAACTTGAGCATCCCGGCGTTGAACGACAGGCGAATGCGGTGCGTCTGGTCGGACGCGACGACGGACATGCGCTTCAGCGCGCTGATGAACGCAGCCTTGTCGATCGTGACGATCTTGTCGTTGTCCTTCGGGATGACCTGGTCGTAGCTCGGATACGGTCCCTCGATGAGGCGCGTGAAGACGGCCGTGAACGGTGACCGGAAGCCGAGGTGGTTCTCGCCCTGCGCGACCTCGAGCTCCTCTTCCGCAGGGAAGAGGCGACGGATCTGCTCGAGCGCCTTTGGCGGAATGATCAAGTCGGCGTGGTCGCCCGTGCCCCGCACCGGCACTTCCATCTTCGCCAGGCGATGGCCGTTGGTTGCCACCATCCGCATATGATCGGCCCGCAGCTCCCAGAGTACACCGTTGAGGATCGGCCGGCTTTCCTCGGTGGACGCAGCGAACGCCGTATGCGCGATGAGTTTCTGCAGCTCTCCCGACGGAATGCGGATGCTCTTGTCGAAGCTGACCGCAGGGAAGCTGGGAAATTCCGATTTCGGGAGTCCAAGCAACTTGAAGCGCGAGCGCCCGCATTCCAGGGAGATTCGCTGGTCGCCCGATGAGGATATCCGAACCGGCGCTGCGGGCAGCTCACGCGCAATCTCCGAAAGCTTCTTGGCCGGGATTGTAATGGCGCCGGCTGATTCCACGTCGGCCGTCACTTCCGTGGACACCGCGATATCGAGATCGGTGCCGGAAATGCGGATTCCCTTGTCCGTCGTCTGGACGAGGAGGTTTGCAAGAACCGGAAGCGTCGTCTTTGACGGAACAGACGAAGCCACGGCATTCAGCCCTTCTTGCAGCTTCTCGCGAGAGATCGTGAACCGCATGCCAATCGGTGTGGTGAGGGTCACGTGTGGATTGGCTTGGCGCGCCTTAACCAATCCAAGAGAATTGAAAAAACGTGGCGGTAGTAGTAGTAGCGTGTGGAAAGTGGAAAATCAATACAAGTGGTTCATTTGCTTGCACTTTCCCGTCAATTGAAGACGTAGATTGGTTGTGGAAAGCAACAGGACTTGCGGGTGGAACATATGTCACCAACAGAGAACGTCGACCGCAGTGTTCACCAGTGAGCATGGCGCACGGTTTCCCTCACCTTATCCACACGCCGAGAAAATTCGGAATCTTCCCGGACCATCTCAGCAACCCGCTCCAACGAGTGAATCACCGTGGAGTGATCCCGGCCGCCGAAAGCCACTCCGATCTCGACCAACTGGAGACCGTGGATCTCACGGGTCAGGAACATGGCCACTTGCCTGGGGACGGTCAGGACCTTGGTTCTGGTCTTTGAGGTCAGGCCATCCACGGTGATGCCCCATTCCGCCGCCACGGCCTGCTGGACCTGCAATACCTTGTCCTGACGGGTCGTCCTCGGCGGGGCGGTCGCATCGGCCGACCGGAGCTTGTCACGCAACGCTTCGCGGGCAAGCTCGACCGTGACTGCCCGGTGCCGCAATGAGGAAAAGGCGAGGAGCTTGATGATGGACCCCTCAAGCTCGCGCACGTTGGCCTGCACATGATCGGCGATGAAATGGAGCACCTCATCGGGAATCGTGTGTTCGAGGTGGTCCATCTGCGCCTTGCGGCGAAGAATGGCGATGCGATGCTCGAGGTCCGGCGCCGAGACATCCGCCACCATTCCCCACTCGAAGCGGCTCTTGAGGCGGTCTTCGAGGCGAGGAATCTCCGAGGGCGGTCGGTCGGATGTGAGGACGATCTGCCGTCCTGCCTCGTAGAGGGCGTTGAAGGTGTGAAAGAACTCTTCCTGTGTCTGCTGCTTGCCGGCCAGGACGTGCACATCGTCCACGAGCAGCAGGTCGGACTGCCGATATCGACGCTTGAACTCGTTCATCGAGCGGGTCTCGATGGAGTTGATGACGTCGTTCAGGAATTGTTCGGCCGTGATATAGGTGACGCGTACCGAGGGATTGCGCTGCAGGATTCGGTGCGCGATCGCCTGCATCAGGTGCGTCTTGCCCAGTCCGGTTGCTCCGTAGATGAAGAGCGGATTGTACGAGGTTCCCGGAGCCTCAGCGACCGCAGCCGCGGCGGCCGCGGCGAGTTCATTCGACTTGCCGATGACAAAGTGGTCGAACGTGTATCTATCGTTGAGCTGGCTCAATACAATCGAATTGTCTACCGATACTGGCTCTATACTGGCTTCATTTTGAGGAACAAACAGGTCCATTTGCGATCTTGTTCTGCGCTCGTCCTGGACCTTCAGGTGCAACTTGACGGGGTGGCCGATGCAGATCGGGGCCAGTCCCTCGAGGAACGCGGCGTGCTTGGAGGCGACCCAGTCAACGGCGAACTGGTCTGGCGCGGCTAGGGTCAGGCGCTGCCCGTCGAACTCGAGTGCCGCCAACGGCGCCAGCCATTGGTCGATCGTATGTGCAGGTATGTGGTCGCGAGCGCGGTCTAGAAGACGGGACCAGGCATCGCTGGGAGAGAGACTCATCTTCGGACTACAAGTGGATTCGAGATTGGACCGGCGATTAGACGGGCTGCAGGGGGGCGGGTTTCTTTGGGGGACGGGTTTTTCATCACAGAGACACGGAGGAGCACGGAGGGCCACAGAGGACTACAACGGCCACTTACTTGGGGTACTGCGCTTGCCATTCAGGGCGTTGCGTGGCGTGCTGTCGGTACCCTTGATTGTGGTGGTTCTCTGTGGCCCTCCGTGCTCTGTGGCCCTCCGTGCTTCTCCGTGTCTCTGTGACGAAGAACCCCGTTCCCCCTCAGCATGCCCCGGCAACGAAGGGAGCCGAGGTTACGGGCCCGATGTGGAAAAGTCAACGTTCGTGAGTCCAAACCAAACTGGCTGACTTGACCTATCTCTATCGCGCTACTACGTTTACAAATCTGTCTAATAAGTCGCCACGCATTTTGGAGCAAATATGGGCAAGCCAACCTACCGTCCACGGAACAAGCGCCGCATCAGGACGCACGGGTTCCGTGCGCGGATGGAAACCAAGTGGGGGCGCGAGGTGCTGAGCCGCCGCCGCAAGAAGGGGCGGAAGAGCCTCACCGTGAAGCTCCCGTCGAAGTACGCCGGCGCCTAGTCGCCTGCGCCTCGTTCGCGCGTCGCGGCTGACGCGCGAAGCAGATCTCGAGGCCGTCCGTGTTCAGGGGAAGCGAATTCGCACCGCCCAGGTTGAGGTGCGATACCTCGCTTCCCCTCTGCGTCGCCCTCGGGTGGGTGTGATCGTGCCGCGGTTCAGCCATTCCGCAGTGGAGCGGAACCTTGTGAAGCGAAGACTGCGCGAGCTGATTCGGATGGAGCTCCTGCCGGCGCTCGCGGCACGCGATGACACGGCCCCTGCGACGGGCACTCACACGGCAACCGAGGGGTCGCTCGACGTGGTGATTCGCGCGGCACCCAGCGCATACCAGGCCGACTACGACACATTGCGCGCGGCGGTACGGAGGGCCATCGACAGAATACGGCAGAGTACGGCAGGGGAAGGCAGAGAGAGGCAGTGACTACCGAGTGACTACCGCGTGAAACTCCTGCTCGTCCTTCTCGTTCGTGGATATCAGGTGGCGCTGTCGCCACTTCTGCCGGCGTCGTGTCGCTATTATCCAACCTGTTCCCACTATGCCATCGAAGCGCTGGAGAAGCATGGCGCTTTGCGTGGTGGATGGCTCGCGCTGAAACGTATCGCGCGCTGTCATCCGTTCCGGCCGGGCGGCTTCGACCCGGTGCCCTGACGAGCACGCACCTGCATGATCGATAAGCGCCTCTTACTCGCGTTCGCCCTGTCGGGCCTGGTTGTCGTTGCCACGCCCTTCCTGTTTCCGCGCGCCAAGATGCCGCCCGCTCCCGCGGCGGCCGTAGCCGGCGACTCACAACGCCCCACAGGAACCCCGCCGACTGCCACGGGCGCGGTTGCCCCGGCAGCAACGCCCGGCGCGTCCACGCAGGCCGCAGGGGGCACGGGCGCGCCAAGGCGTGACATGGGTGCGCCATCCGCGGGCACGAGTGGCGCGGGCGCCGCTGCCGCCGCTGGAGTTCCACTGATCGCCGCCGAGACGATTGCGGTGAACACGAAGGTGAGCCACACGCACTTCTCGACGCTGGGCGGATCGCCCGTCCTCGTGGAGCTCCCCGGCTTCAAAAGCCTCGGCGCCAACAAGGGTGTGGTTTCGATCTACCAGAAGAACGAACCGCTGCTGCGCTACCGGGTGCTGGCGGGAAACGACACGCTCGATCTATCGAAGCTGACGTTCAGCGCACAGCGCTCGACGCGCGTGAGTGGCGAACAAGAGGTGACGTTCCGTGCGACGAGCGGCGCCACAGATGTGACGCTGCAGTACGCGATCCAGGACACCACCTATCTGGGCACGGTCACGGCAACGGTGCGCGGGGCCGCTGCGCCGGCGTTCCTGCTTGTGGACCTGCCAACCGGCTTTGTGTCGCAGGAAGGGGACACGATGGGCGACATCACGTCGCTGGCGTATGCGGTGAAGCCACAGAAGGGGAGCGCCAAGGGAATCGCGTTCACCAAGCTGGATCCGGGCGAGCAGCGGCTTGAGGCGGGGCCGCTGTACTGGGCGACGGCGAAGAACAAGTATTTCATCGTCGGGATGTTGGCGTCGGAGAAGGCGCCAACGATCGCCGAGGTGAAGTTGGAGGGCGGTACGCGCACGTCGAAGATGGCGACGCGCGGCAAAGCGACGGCGGTACTGCCACTCGCGGCCGACGGGTCAACCACATTTGAGCTGTACACCGGCCCGCAGACGTGGGAGCGGATGCGCGCGCTGGGGCGCGATTTCGAGAACGCCAATCCGTACGGCGGCTTCATGCAAGGCATCGTGCAGCCGTTCGCGACGATCGTGATGCGCGCGCTGCTGTGGATGAAGCGCACCACGCAGCTGAATTACGGCTGGGTGCTGGTGATCTTTGGCGTCGCCATCCGCCTGCTGATGTGGCCGCTGAACCAGAAGGCGATGCGCGCGAGCATGAAGCTGCAGGTGCTTCAGCCGGAGCTGCAGGCGGTGCAGGCCAAGTACAAGAGCGATCCACAGAAGCAGCAGGCCGAAATCATGAAGCTGTACAGCGAGCACGGCATGAGTCCGCTGAGTCCGCTGCTCGGCTGTCTGCCGATGATGCTGCCGATGCCGATCCTGTTCGCGCTGTTTTTCGTTTTCCAGAACACGATCGAGTTCCGGGGTGTGGCATTCATGTGGCTCCCGGATATTTCCCTCAAGGATCCGTATTACGTTCTGCCGCTGCTGATGGGTGCGTCGATGTACGTACTGAGCTGGATTGGCCTGCGCAACGCACCGCCGAACCCGCAGGCGAAGATGATGGCGTACCTGATGCCGGCGATAATGACGTTCTTCCTGATCAACTTCGCGTCGGGCTTGAACCTGTACTACACCGTGCAGAACCTCGCCGCGCTGCCGCAGCAGTGGCTGATTGCGAATGAGCGGCTCAAGAAAGCGAAGGGGTAGAAAGGGGACAGGGGGTTTTCATCACAGAGACACAGAGGAGCACAAAGGGCCACGGAGGATTGCGACGGCCACTTCTTGGGGTACTGGGCGTGCCACGCATTCATTTGCGTGGCGCGCTGTCTTTAACCCCAGGTTTTGCAGTAGCTCTGTGGCCCTCCGGTGTTCCTCTGTGTCTCTGTGATAAGGAGAACATATATACACATAAGTGTATTGCACTTACATCATAAGCCGATTATGATAAAACATGGCGTCGATTAACAAATACCTCTCCGCCATCGGGCGGCGCGGCGGTCTCAAGAGTCGCCGCCACCTGGACGCGAACACTGCGCGCGCGATGGTGCGTGTGCGGGAAGCTCGGCGTGCGTACCGGCGGTTTCACACGATGTGCTTCTGGTCGTATCGCACCGACCTTGTGATCGGTCGCGATGACGTCTCGTGGGTGGCGGAGCAGTTGATGAAACACGGTAATCGCGACGCGTGGAACGTGGGGGCTCGCCTGTGCCGCTAACCGACTTCCAGCGGACCCTCCTGGCGACAGTAGCGCACGCGGAAACAGGGGAGAGCTACCTCGCGGGGGGCGCCGCCATCCATTTCGCGCCGAACTCCACGCGATACAGCAACGACCTGGATTTCTTTCACGATTCAGTCGAACGGGTCGCGTCGGCGTTTGCGCGCGATCGTGCGCGGCTCGAGGAGGCCGGGTATCGGGTGGAAGTGGACATCAGCCAGCCGGGGTTTATCCGCGTCACCGTGTCACGCGGCGGCAACTCTACCCGTGTGGACTGGGCCCATGATTCGGCGTGGCGGTTCATGCCGCTGGTGCGCGACGAACTCGGCGCACTGCTGCTGCATCCCGTGGATCTGGCCATCAACAAGGTGCTGGTGCTTGCGGGACGGGACGAACCGCGTGATTTCGTGGACATCCTCTACGTCGACGGGGACATCCTGCCGCTCGGCGCGATCGTCTGGGCCGCCGCCGGAAAAGACCCGGGCTTCACTCCACGTTCGCTGCTGGAGCTGCTGAAACGCCGAGGAAAATACCGCCCCGAGGATTTTGCGCGGCTTGACCTCGCGCAGCCATTTGATGTCGTAGCGGGCAAGGAACGGTGGTTGTGGATGCTCGAGGAGGCCGAGCGATTCATGCGCGAGCGACCGCCATCGGAACTGGGGTGCCTGTATTGGTCGGTCGAGACTGAGCGCTTCGTGATGCCGGCTGCGGACGAGCCATTGTCAGGCACGTTAGTCGCGCACTACGGACGCCCTGGCGGCGTGGTGCCACAGATTCGGCCTGGCTAAGAAGGGGAACCTTCAGGATAGAGCGACGCTGAGCTTCTTTACCACGGAGCTGGCCTTCTGTACCACGGAGCACACGGAGCACACGGAGCACTGCCTGAGGGCCACAGAAGCACTGCCTGAGGGCCACAGAGGAAGACCACGGCCACTTCTTTGGGGAACTGCGATTGCCGCGCAGCTCTTTGCGTGGCGCGCTGCCGTTCCCCACGTATCTGCAGTCCGTGGCCCTCCGTTCTTCCTCCGTGCGCTCCGTGGTGAAGAAGGTCGACGTAAATTGAAAGATGCCAGTTAGAGCGGACGACACGATTGTTGCCTGCGCCACCGCACCAGGACGTGGGGCGATTGCGATTGTGCGGCTGAGCGGCGGCAATGCCATGGCGATTGCGCGCCGTGTGGCGACGGGGATTCCTGCCATAGCGCGCTTGGCGGGGCTGACAGCGCTGCATTCACCCGACCAACCGGATCAGCCGATTGACCACGGGCTGGTGACGTGGTTCGAGGGGCCGCACTCGTATACGGGCGAGGATGTGGTGGAGTTCGCGGTGCACGGCGGGGCGCTGGTGAGCACGCTCGTGGTGGAGGCGTGTGTGACGGCAGGGGCGCGTCCGGCGCTGGCGGGTGAGTTCACCGAGCGCGCCGTGCTGAACGGCAAACTCGACCTGGTGCAAGCCGAGGCGGTTGCTGATTTGATAGACGCCCGGTCGCGCGCCGCGCATCGGGCGGCGGTGCGGCAACTGGACGGGGCGTTGTCGAAGCGACTGACGGCAATGCGCGAGGCGCTGCTGCAGGTGGATGCGCTGCTCGCCTACGACATCGACTTCCCGGAGGAGGACGAGGCGGCGCCGAGCCGAGCGCGGGTGCTGGCGGCGTGTGATGAGGCAATCGGGCAAGTCGACCAATTGCTGGCGACGCTACCGGCGGCCACGCTGGGTCGAGAGGGGGCGCTGGTGGTGCTGGCGGGGCCGCCGAACGCGGGGAAGAGCGCTCTGCTGAACGCGCTCGTTGGGGAGGCGCGGGTGATCGTCAGCGAGATCCCGGGGACGACGCGGGACGCGGTGGAGGTGCTGGTGGACGACACGCCGTATCCGCTGCGGCTGGTGGATACGGCGGGGTTAAGGGCGAGCGGGGACCGACTGGAGCGGCTGGGGATCGAGGTCTCGGAGCGCTATGTGGCGCAGGCGCACGTGGTGCTGGTGTGTGCGGAGACCCCTGCGAGCCTGGAGCGCACCGTTGAGGCGGTGGCCGGGATTACGGCTGGAGTTGTGGTGGCGGTGCTGACCAAGGCGGACCTTCTCACGCCTTCTTCACCACGGAGCTCACGGAGAACTGCCGGAGGGCCACGGAGTAGTGCCACTGCAACTTCTTGGGGGAACGGCAACGACAACGCGGGATTTGTGCGGGTGAGCGCATTTACCGGGGAGGGGTTGGATTTACTGCGGGAGGAGATTCGCCGGGCGGTTACGTCGCGGGTGGCGGCGCCGGGGGACGACACGCCTATCGTCACCCGGGCGCGTCACGAGGCCGCGCTGCGACGAGCGGGAGAGGAGTTGCGGGACTTTCGTGCGGCATGGGCGGTTGGAGCCCTGCCGGCACCGGTGGCGGCGACGCACCTGCGCGCGGCGGTGACGGCGCTCGAGGAACTGATTGGCGCCGTGGATGTGGAGGATGTGCTGGAGCGCGTGTTCCGGACGTTTTGCGTGGGGAAGTAGTGCTTCCGCTTCTCCGGCGCATTGACTGAGCGCCACTGGAGCTTCTTCATCACAGAGCGCACGGAGGAAAGGCGGAGGGCCACGGAGGACTGCAAGTTCTTGGGGGTACTGCGAGCGCCACGCTAAAGATCTGCGTGGCGCGATGTCGTTAACCCTAGGTTTTGTCCTCTGTGGCCCTTTGTGCTCCTCTGTGTCTCTGTGATGAAAAAGGTCGCGTTGGGTTGATCCGTCCGGCAGTCGGATGGTGACGCTTGCTCGGCGAGGTGGCGTACGCTGTGCGCATGCCATTGGCGTGGTGATTGGGTCGGGGACGTTGCCCGCGCTGGATCTGCGACTGGGCGAGCTGTTTCGGTAACAGAGCGGTCGTGACGATGAGTTCTCGCGTCAAAGCTCTTCGTGCAACCAGGCCGCCGAGATGGCGCGGATCTTGGGTGCGAGGCGAAAGGACTCGGCGCCTGCGTGCACCACATCGAGCCGGTCGAGCTGCAGGTCAGCCAGCGCCGCGCGCATGGATGGCGTGATGGCGGGGGCAGGGGTGCGCTTGAATTCGAATCCGCGCCGATGATCGCCGTCGACGACCAGCAGGTCGAGTTCGGCGCCGGCGTGCGTGCCCCAGAAGTAGCACTGGTCGGTGCGCGCGCCGAGCCGGGCGACGACGGTCTCCAGCAGGAAGCCCTCCCACGACGCGCCGACCTTGGGATGCCCCTCGAGCGCGGTGGCTGACTGGATGTCGAGCAGTGTGTGCAATAATCCGCTGTCGGAGAGGTACACCTTGGGCGCCTTCACCTGGCGCTTGGCGATGTTCGCGTGGAAGGCGGGCAGAGAGCGCACCATGAAGGTCGCTTCGAGTGACTCGAGGTACCGGCGGACCGTGGTGTCGGCCACGCCAAACGCGCGGGCCAGCTCCGAGCTGTTGAGCACGCTGCCGTGGAGGTGCGCCAGCATTTGCCAGAAGCGGCGGACGGTCGCGGCCGGCACCGTGATGCCGAGCTGTGGCAAGTCGCGTTCGAGGAAGGTGCGCACGAAGTCGCGCCGCCAGTCGACGCTGGCCTGTTCGGTACGTGCCAGGAAGGCGCGCGGGAATCCACCGCGCCGCCACAGGCGGTTGAAGCCGGCGGGGCCCACCTCGTCGAGCGAGAGCGGGTGCAGTTCATGAAAGGCGATGCGGCCAGCGAGCGACTCGGCGCCCTGCTGCAGCAGGGCGGGCGTCGCGCTTCCGAGGACGAGGAACCGGCATGGCACGGGCTGGCGGTCGGCGAGCACGCGGAGCGCGGGAAAGAGGTCGGGGCGTCGCTGGACTTCGTCGAGCACGACCAGGCCGCGGAGGTGGGCGAGCGCGAGCATCGGGTCGGCGAGACGGGCGAGATCGCGCGGGTCCTCGAGGTCGAAGTGGGTGGTGGGTCCGCGCCAGGCGGCGGCGACCTGCCGGGCGAGGGTGGTCTTGCCCACCTGGCGTGCGCCGAGGAGGGCGACGACGGGCGCGTGGCGAAGGAGGTGGCGGACACGGCGTTCGGCAGCGGGGCGGGGGAGAGTGTTCATCATATTGAAATATCAGCGTATCGTGCAGAGAGTTCAAGGTGTAATTTATGCCCTATTGGTGAGTGGGGTCTTTATCACAGAGCACACGGAGGAAAAGCGGAGGACCACGGACGGCCACTACCGGGGGTAACGACAGCGTGCCGCGCGGTTTCGCTTCGAGGAGCGGCCATCTGATGACACGTTCATGCGCTCGCGAGGGCAGAATGCGGGCATCCCGGAGCCATGCGGCCCCAAGCTACGGCATACCCCAGTCGGTGCAGACTGACGGGCGGATTCGAAGGTCGCAGTTCAGCTTCGAACAGGTGGCGGCGTAGCGGTTGGCGCGGCCGTGTCCGCAATCACTGCTTCACCGAGCGATGGGGCGATCTCAGCCAATCTTTGCGACTCGTCGTGATGCTGAGTCCCGCTCGAGACGCAGCCGGGCAACAACTGCGACGGGGTGGCCAAGCAGGCGGCGCTCGCGCAGCGGGTAGCGCTCAGGGTGCTCGATGGCGTCGACGTCAAGGTCGATATCGAACTCGGGCCAGCGAAGATGCTGCGGCGACGGACGACGCACGCCGGTGAGCTCGCGAAGCGTGAACTCCCGGAACCACGGGAACCGCGCAAACGAGAGGAAGAGCTTCCGCTCCCCAAGCAGGAGATAGAACCCGCGCGGCGACATGGCGCCGACGCTAACGGGGTGCGTGGTCCTTCCATTTCGCAAGGATCGCATCTCGGTGCTCCTCGATCAGGCGCTTGGCGTCAGCCAGGCGATGCGGCCGCAACCCCCAATTTCTGGCGAGTCGCACGTGCGGCGTGAGCCAGAACTTTGCCTCCCCAGTCGCGTGCTCGACATGGACGTGCGGCCGGGGCTCTTCATCACTGAAGAAATATAGGCGGAAGCCGCGGGCCCGTAAGACGGTGGGGCTCATGCGAGCCAACACCATCGCACGCACGCCGCAACGGACCAGCACCATTCGGTTGCAGGGCGGACGAGAAGCACGCAGAGTCCCGTCTTGAAGCCGCCGCGGGAAAGCAGCGCGCTCGGGGTAGCCATCCGCGCAGGCGGCCGCAGGACCCATAGACGGCGCGCGCAGCGCGCTCGTAGGGTCCGAGAGCCTGCGCGGGTGGCTACCCCGAGCGCGCTGCTCTCTGCACCCGAAACTCAGGCCAGGTGCAGCTTGCGAGCCTCGCCTGCCACGTGTTGCTCGAGCTCCTCAGCGGGGGGTGGCGGGGGAGTCGGGCACCAGGTCGCGGAGCTGCACGCGCA
>PNKL01000026.1 GCA_013822425.1 Gemmatimonas sp. | reverse complement strand
CAGGGCGGCTTCCTGCTGCCATCCCTTGCAGGAGAGGGCGGCGCCGCGCGGCGCGCGCACCTCATGGGCGGTGGCGGTCATGACGACACTCCTTCTGCGGCGGCGAACTCGCGCCGCCCGATGGCGGCGGCGATCGCCTGGATATCGGACGTGAGCATGCGATCGTCGCCGAGCGGTGCGACGACGCGCCGCACGCACTCGTACGCACGCTCCACGGCAACGCTGCTGCGGAGCGGCCGGCGGTAGTCGAGCCCCTGTGCGGCACACATGAGCTCGATGGCCAGCACATGCCGCACGTTGCCGACGATGCGGCGGAGCTTCCACGCGGCGCCCATCGCCATCGGCACGACGTCTTCCTTGCTGCCGTCGGTGGGAATGGTGTCCACGCTTGCCGGATGCGACAGCACCTTGCACTCGCTCGCGAGCGCGGCGGCGGAGACCTGCGCCATCATGAAGCCGCTGTTGAGGCCGGCGCCGGCGGAGAGAAAGGGAGGCAGTCCCTCATTCAGGTCGGGGTGCACCAGCCGGTCAATG
The DNA here is from genome assembly GCA_013822425.1 of Gemmatimonas sp. Lineage (GTDB taxonomy): Bacteria > Gemmatimonadota > Gemmatimonadetes > Gemmatimonadales > Gemmatimonadaceae > PNKL01. Next base: position 33,649 of record PNKL01000026.1, on the reverse strand, counting down.
CGGCGCTCGGCAATGGTCGCGAGGTTCGTCATCGCGATGGCGAGGACGTCGAGCGCCATCGCCACCGCCTGGCCGTGGAAGTTGCCGCCGCTCAGCAGTTCGCCGTTGGCGAAGACGAGCGGGTTGTCGGTGGCCGCGTTCAGTTCGCGTCCAATCAGTCCCTCGGCGAAGCGAATGGCGTCGAGCACCGGGCCGTGCACCTGCGGCATGCAGCGGAGGGCGTACGCGTCCTGCACGCGCGGGTCGCCGTTGCGATGCGATTCGCGGAGCGGACTGCTCGCGAGCAGGGTACGCAGGAGCGCGGCGCTGACCGACTGGCCGTCCTGGCCGCGCGCGTCGTGGATGCGGACGTCAAAGGCGGTGGGGGTGCCCTTCAGGGCCTCGAGCGACATCGCACCGGCTACGTGTGCCGCTTCCCACAGCGCGCGCGCCTCCGTGACCGCGAGCGCCGCCACCGCCGTGTGGGCCTGCGTCCCGTTGATGAGCGTGAGTCCTTCCTTGGGCGCCAGCGTGACGGGATGGAGCTTGGCGGACTTCAGGGCCTCCGCCGCCGGCAGCAGGCGCCCATCGGGCGTGTGGAGATGGCCCTCGCCGATGAGGGTCACGGCGAGCGCCGCCAGCGGCGCGAGGTCGCCGCTCGCCCCCACGGAGCCCTGCTCCGGCACGACGGGCCAGAGGTCGGCGTTCAGCATCGCGCAGACGAGATCGGGGAGGTCGGGGCGCGCGCCGGAAAAACCCTTGGCCATCACGTTGGCGCGCAGCAGCATCATGGCGCGCGCCTCGGATTCACAGAGCTCCGGGCCGACCCCCGCGACGTGACTGCGGACGAGATTCACCTGCAACTGGGCCAGCTTGTCGGCGGGAATGCCGATATCGGAGAGCTTGCCAAATCCCGTGGTGACGCCGTAGACGACGTCGTTGCGCTGCACGATGTCGGCCACGACGGCGCGCGTCGCCAGCATGCGCGTGCGCGCCTCGTCGGCGAGTTGTACGGGGCGGCGATGGACGGCGACATCGCGCACGTCCGCCAGGGTGAGCGAGTTGCCGTCGAGCGCGAGGGGGGGGGGCTGGGTCATGGCAGGGGCACCAGGGACTGGCGGTAGCTGGCGCGGTCGTAGTTGAATTTGAGGTCGGGCTCGGCCTTCAGCGCCACGAAGAACGTGAACGAGAAGTTGCCGTTGGGCGCCTGCGTGAAACCGAACATCGCGCGCCAGTCGTGCAGGTCACGCTGCAGCGTCACCTGATGGCTCGCGAACTCCTTGCGCACCGCGTCATAGCTCGTGCTCCACTGCACCGCCCACTTGGGCGTGAGGTCGAAGCTGGTGCGCCAGTTGATGCTGGTCTGCGGCGGCACCCGGAAGAACGAGCCGCCGGCGGTGGTGGGCGAGGCCTTCGTGTAGTCCACGGGCGGCGTCGCCCGGACGTTTCGCAGGCAGACGTCGTACTGGATGGGATTCGCCTTGAACGCCTCGCACTGGATCGTCGCGTCGACCTGCTTCACCCGGCTCGTATCGGTGCTGATGGACGGCGGGCGCTGGCGGTTGGCGCTGAGACTGATGCTGGCGTCGAAGCCGCGCCCCGTCGGAACTGCGCTCAGCTGCTGTCGCATGCCGGCGCCCGCGATCTGCTGGCTGCTCCCCATGCCCTGCCCGAACTGGCCGCTCATCACGTCGGTGCTCGCGGGCGCGGACGACGTGTCGCTGCCGGCGCCGAAGAGCCGCGCAATCCAGCGGATGAACGGCGTCTGCCGGTTGATCTGCATCGAGGCGGAAATGGACTCGCGGTACGGGCTGAACCTGGCCGTGTCACTGAGCACGGATCCCTCAAAGAGCGAGTACCCGACGTCGAACGAGAGGCCCGGCAGCAGTTCGGAGTTCATGTTGATGTTCATGCGGTCCGTCGCGAAGCCGCTGCGCCCGGTCGTCCTGGCCCGTTCGAAGTCGTAGACAAGCGGTGAGAAGCCCAGCGAGAGCAGCTTCACTTTCTTCCCTTCTTCGCTCGACGACGTGTCGGACGTCGACTTCTTGAGCTTGGCCTCGAACGACTGGTTGAAGCCGAGGGAGAGCCGATTCTGCGCGAGGGCGCCGAGGTAGCCGGCGCGCGTCTTGCCGAGCGCCTCGAGGAACTCCTTACTCACGCTCGCCTTGGGCGAGAACGACCACGAGAGCGTCGGGTTGATGGAGTGCCGGAAGCGCGCCACGGGACCGATGCCCCAGCGCGACAGGCCGAAGAAGGTCGGCGCGACGCCAACGCCCCACGAGAGGCGCTTGCGCTGCGCGACGAAGTTGTTCCCGGTGCGCTCGCTCTTCACCCAGAACCCGGCCGGGTCCACGTTCTCGATGGAGACCGACGGCACCAGGTTCAGCGTCCCCTGGAAGAAGGTCGGGAGCGTCACCGCGGTCCGCCAATCGAGTGTCGTGAGGTAGGTGCGGCTGTAGATGCGCGTCTCGCGGCGGCTCGTGTCCGCCGGGTTCACGATGAGCCGCACTTCCGGGAAGTCGTTCATCCGGTCGCTGAAGCTGAACGAGAGCGGCAGGTTGAACTTCCCGATCTTGAACGGCGAGTTGAAGGCCGCAGTCGAGGAACTCGTGGACCGGTCGAACTTCGTGGAGTCGAGCACGCCGTTGCGCTCGAAATACCGGTATTTGAAGTCGCCCTGCGCGTCGAGGCGCCGGCTGCTCGACGTCGAGGAGTTGAAGCTTGGCGTCCATTCGACGAAGCGGCCGATATGAATGGCCTTCGAGGAGACGTTGACGCTCGGGAAGTCCTGGTCCACCTGCTCGCGCCCGGGATACTGCCGCCGCGTCCCGCCGACGGAGACCGAGAACGGGCCCACCGCGCGCGAGTAGTTGAGCATCGAGCTGATGGTCGCCAGCGCCGACATCGCATTGAGCGCCGTCTGTCGCTGCACAGTGGTACTGGTGACGTAATTGAGGTTGGACGTCAGCCGGGAGGAGGCCGAGAACTCCTGCGTGTGGTTCCAGGAGACCTGGGTGTTGGTGAGTCCCGAGCTCAGCGTGTGGCGCGACACGGCGAGGGCGCCCGAGAGGAAGCGGTTGCGCCAGGTGTAGTGGAACTGGGAGTTGAGGCGCAGCCAGCCCGGATCGGCCGCGTTGGCGCGCGCGGCGGAGCGCCAGTCCAGGGAGACCGAGAGATCGGTGTAATCGCTCAGCGCAAAATAGTAGCCGACGTTCTCGATGTTGCGGCGGTACGTCGGGCTGTTGCGGACGAGTTCGGCAAAGCCGAACCGCGGCGTGAGCACGCCGCTGCGCCGCCCCGAGCGGATATCCTGGAAGACGAACGGCAACCAGAAGACGGGGACACCCTGCAGGTACAGCACGGCGGGGCGCGCCACCATCATGCTCTTGCTGACGAGCTTGATCTGCTTCGACTGGAAGTGGTAGTGCGGCAGCGAGTCCCCGCAGCTGGTGATGGTACCGTCGCGGCCGTACGTCATCTCCCCGGTGGCGGAGTCGCCGGCGAATCCGCCGACGTGCGCCGACACGACCCAGCGCTCGCCGCTCTGCTCCACCGTCCGGATGTTGGTGCCTATCCCCTGCTTGGCGGTGATGTCGTACGTCGTCCGCCCGCTCGCGTTGATGTCGTCGCGCCCGGCCTCGCGCACGACGATCGCCGGACCGAGCGCAACGGCCATGTTGGTCGAGTCACTGTAGCGGATGGTGTCGGCGGCGATCGTCGTCGGCGCGCGCTCCACGACGGCCCGCTCGGCGGGGCGCCCGATGAGCGTGATGGTGCGGTCGCGCGCCTCGAAGTGCACGAAGTCGGCCTGGTACCGCACCACGACATAGCCCTTGCGGTCCATGAGCGCGTTGGCGACCGAATCCGGCGGCACCCAATGCACGAGTGCCGTGTCTTTCCTGGTGCTGTCGGCCCCCGGCGGCAGTGACTCGCGCGTCGGTGTCGCCCGCGGCTGCGTAGTGCCAGCGCCAGGGCGCTGCCTGCCGGGCTGGCCAGCGGGAACCTGCGCCGCGGCTTCCGCGGCGAGCGCCGCGGCGTCGAGCGGGAGCACCGCGGCGAACAGCCCCAGCGCGACGAGCGCGCGGCGCATCAGCGATTGGAGGCGGCCGCGATGCGCTCCGCCTCCTCCTCGCGGCGAACCTTCCGCTGCTTGGCCCGATAGACCAGCCACGACAACACGATGCTCGCCTCGTAGAGGCCGTACAGCGGCACGAACATCATCGCCGTCGCGATGAACAGGTCGCCCGGCGTGATGAGCGCCGAGACGACGAGCATCCCGACGAATGCATGGCGCCGGAACTTCGTCAGCGTCCGCGGCGTCACCAGGCCGAGTCCGGTGAGCGCGACCACCAGAATGGGCAGCTCGAAGACGGCGCCGAATGCGAGCGTCAGCGAGACGGCGAACGAGAAGTACTCGGACGCCGAGATCATCTGCTGCAGCGAGGCGGACGCAATGCCGCCGAGCATCTCGAGCGTAACGGGGAGCACCCACAGTACCGACAGCGTGCAGCCGATCAGGAAGAGCCCCACGGCGCCGATGAGCACGGGAATGATGATCCGCTTCTCGTGCGCATGCAGCGCCGGCGACAGGAAGGCCCATATCTGGTAGCCGATCACCGGGCTCGCGAGGACGAGCCCGAGTCCGAACGAGACCTGCATCAGGATATTGAAGGGATCGGCCGGATGCGTGTAGATCAGCTTGCCGTCCTTCAGGAACTCGGCGGCCGGATACTTCAGGATCTCGATGATGTCGAACTGGTAGACGACGGTGAACGAGATGGCGAACGCGACGAGGAGGGCGGCTCCGCTCCAGATGAGCCGCCACCGCAGTTCCTCGAGATGATCGAGGAACGGCATCTCCGCCTGTTCGTCACGCTCGTCCGCCGCGGCCACGCCCGCCTCCGTGCTACTTCAGGTCTCGCAGCATCGCGGCGGCCAACGTCGCCTCGTCGGACTTGGGATACTTGTCGATGACCTGCTGGAAGAGCACGCGCGCCTGCCGCGTCTGCCCGGCCACCTTGAGCGCGAGGGCGCGCTTGTAGATGGCGATCGGCGCCCGACTGGAGGTCGGGTACTTCTCCGCGACGAGCGCGAAGACCGAGTCGGCTTCCACCGCGTTGCCGGCGGACGAGTACGCCTCGGCGATCCAGTACTGCGCCTCGGGAACGAGGTCGGAGGCTGGGTACTGCGTGAGCAGGTCGCTGAAGGCCGCTCGGGCGGCCGACGTCGCGCCGCGCGCGAGCTGCTGCCGGCCCAGGTCCATCAGCCGGTATGGTCCCGGCGGCGGCGCCCCGGGGGCCGCGGTCGGCGGTGCCGCACCGGAGTCACCAGTCGGCGCCGGCGGCGGGACGACCTGCACCTGCTCGGCGGCACGCGCCTCGAGCTGAGCGCGCAGCGATTCGACCTGCTTGCGGCTCTGTCCGGTCAGCTCCTGCACGGTCAGCAGCTGCTCCTGCACCGTGCGTATGGACATCGAGACGTCGCCCTGAAAGCGCTGCAGGTTGGTGCCGGCGACGCGCAGCGAGTCGGAGATGGCGCCGAGCGACGCGATGATGCGGCGCAACTGCAGAGCCCGCGCCGTGTCCGCCGAGGCCGCCTGCGCCGCCGCGAGCTGGAGCCGGGCGATGTCGCCCTGCAGGACACGCACGTCATTGCGCGTGGCGAAGCACGCCCCGGCCGCCATGATGACGGCCGGAGCGATCAAGACACGAACGTAGCGACTGGTCACCGGGGAAGCTTGAACGGGTTCGCGCCGGCGATGATCTCAAACTCGCCGCGACGGTTCTTGCCCCACGCGTCCTCGTTGTCCTGCGCCACGGCCGGGCGCTCCTCGCCGAAGCTCACGACGTCGATGCGATCCTCGGCGATGCCACGCGTCACCAGGTAGCGCTTCACCTCGGCGGCACGGCGCTGACCGAGTGCGAGGTTGTACTCGTCGGAACCGCGGTTGTCGGTGTGGCCGGCGACGCGAATGCGCATGTCCGGGTTGGCCGCGAAGATCGGGAGCTTGGCCTCGAGCGTCGCGCGCTGGTCGTCGCGAATGTTCGACATGTCGTAGTCGAAGTAGACCGGCATCGCGAACTCGGCCTTGGCGGCGGCGACGGCGGCGGCCAACCGGGCAGCGGCTTCGGCGGCGGCCCTGTCGGCGGCGGCCTTGGCGGCGGTTTCGGCGGCGGCGCGCCTGGCGGCTTCGGCGGCGTTCGCCGAATCCTGGTTGAACGGCGGCGCAACGACCGGCGTCGGCGCCGGCGCGACGACTGGCTTCTTCTTGCAGGCCGTCGTGGTCATGGCCGACACGGCGAGCGCGGCCAGGGCTAGCGAGCGAATGCGAGCGTGCATAACAGGGTCTCCAGTGGGGGTCAGACGACGGCGACTACGGTTGTTCCATCCGCGGTGACCACGCAGCCATTCGGGCGACACCGGCACCCCGCGTCAGTTGCCGCGTGCGCCCCGATTCCGTGTCGAGCACCCAGAGTTGCTTGGCGCCCGAACGCGTTGACGTGAACACCACGTGCCGACCATCCGGTGCCCACGACGGGTCTTCATTGCGCGCGTCGCCGGTCAGCTGCCTGATCTTGCGGTCGCGCATGCTGATCACCATCACCTGCAGGTTCGGTCCTTCCTGCGACGTGAACGCCACGGAGCGGCCGTCGGGCGACCAATCGGGACTGGCGCGATACGGCCGGTCCCCGCTCGGTGATTCGGTCAGCAGTTCCGCGTTCGTTCCGTCCGCATCGGTAATATACACCTCAGGATGACCGAGGCGACCCGAGATATAGGCGATCTTGCGGCCGTCCGGGCTGAACGTCGGCGACGACGTCGGCGTCCCCCGCCCAAAGGTCACCCGGCGTGGCGCTTCCCCCCCAAAGGGCGCGACGGCATACAGGTCCGTCCCGTCGTCTCCGGCCGAGAAGAGCAGCGTGCTGCCGTCCGGCGAGAACGCGGGGGTGATGTTGGTGCCGCCGAGGCTGGGAATGCGGCGCGTCTGGCCCGTGCCGAGGTCGCGCACGTTGATATGCGTGCCGTCGTCGGCCATCGAGGCATAGGCGATGTAGCGGCCGGTGGGATGCCAGGCGGGCGACAACGCGATGCCGCCCACGCCCACCGGCGTCAGGTTGGCGCCGTCCGAGTCCACGAACCAGAGCCGCTGGTCCCGCACGAAGGCAATGCGTGAAGCGGCGATGCCGCGCGTGGAGGTGATCCATCGCTCCACCTCATCGCTGGCACGGTGCACCGCCATCCGCCAGGCCGCCGACAGCGGGGCCGAGCCGTTGAACGCGAAGTCGGCGACGTTGAGTACGCGCTTGGCGGCGACGTCGTGCACGGCCACGTGGAGCGATCCCTGCCGCGTCACCGAGGCCTGCACGATGGCGGACGCGCCGAGTTTCAGATACAACTCGTAGTTGAAGCGGCCGCTCGGCGGCGGCCCGGCCTCGGCGCTGATGACGGTGAGCCGGTCACCGAAATCGAGGTCGCGCGCGAGGATGGCTCGCACCGAATCACCGTGCTCGCCCGCAACCGCCGTCACGAAGACGCCGGGCCGGGTGCTCGGGTCGTAGGTGAGGCCAACGCGCACGCCTGCGGGAATCGTGTCCTGCGCGACCGCCGGCACGGGGCACAGGCTGAGGGCCGCGACCAGGAGGAGGCAGGGGCACGGAACTCCGTACCAACGGATAGATCGAAAAGGCATCAACGAAGGGTTTTCGGGTCGAAACGAAAGATGACCGGGAGCACGTCGTCCATGAACTGTGCCGGCAGCGGCCCCCACGCCCTGGTGGCCGCCGCAGCCTCAACGGCCCCTTCGCATTCCAGGTCGAACGCGTACGAGCCACTGCGCTGCAGAAAGCGGAAGCCGGCCATCGAACCGTCTCGCCGGATGAAGAAGAAGACCTCCGCCGTCCGGAGCGCCCTGTCCGTCGGGGCGAAGTTCAGTCGCACCTGCCGGACGATGTTCTGCAGGTACCCCGGAAACGGGAAGTCGATCCCCTCGGTGCGGATGTTGGCGACGTCGGCCCCCGCACCGCCCACCGCGCCACCCGCGGCGCGTGGCGCGGCGGCGCCAGCCCTGGTTGCCGGCATCGGCGTTGCCTTGGACGGTGTCTTCGCGTTCCTCGCCGTCGGTTTCTTGATCGGGACCGCGTTCGGCGCCGGCTTCGGCGGAGTCGCCGCCTTGGCCGCGTCCGGAGTTGCCGCATCGGCGACGGTGCCGATGGCCGGCGGACCTGGTGGCGCCGCAATCAGTTCCACCTTGTACATCGGAGGCAGCGAGACACTGCCGCCCGTGCGCGACGCGACGACGACGGCCGCCGCCAGCAACACGTGGAGGACGGCCGAAGCGACCAGCGGTGCGGCGATCCCCGACTGGCGAGCTTCGGCCCGGATCATGGCTGCACGGTCTCCGGAGCGGTGACCAGGCCGACGTTGACGATGCCGGCCGCCTGAATCGTCGCGAGCACCTGCGCGACAATGCCGTAGGGCGCTCCCTGGTCGGCGCGCACGTACACACCCTCTCGCCCCGCCCGCGACGACAGCATCTTGAACGACGCCTTGAACTCGGCGAGCGACATGGCGGTTTCGTTCGCGTACACGCGGCCAGTGGCCGTGATGCTCACCACGATGCCGCCCTTCGGCGCGAGGGCGCGCGACTCCGTCTTGGGGAGCGACACGTCCACCCCGCCCTGCATCAGCGGCGCCGTGATCATGAAGATGACGAGCAGCAGCAGGATCACGTCGATCAGCGACACGACGTTGATGTCGGCGTTGAGCGGCGTGCGATCACCGTGGGTGCGACGGCGCACCTAGACGCGCCCCTCGCGCGCCATCAGCGCGATGACCTCGGAGCCGAACCCCTCGAGTTCACCATCGAAGCGGTTCAGCCGCGCGGCGAAGATGTTGTACGCAAAGGTCGCCGGAATCGCGACGGCCAGCGCCGCCGCCGTGGCAATGAGCGCCTCGGCGACGCCGGGCGCCACCGCGCCGAGGTTGCCCGACCCCTTGATGGCCACGTTGAGGAAGGCGTCAATGATGCCGAGCACCGTGCCGAACAGGCCGATGAGGGGGCTCGCCGAGCCGATCACGGCAAGCGACGGGATGAAGCGCCCGAGGGCGTCGCGCTCCGCGGTCACCTCGGCGTCGAGCAGGAGGCGCATCGCCTCCACCTGCGACTCGCGGATCGGCCGCGCATTCCCTTCGCCGTCCTTGACGACTGTGTCCTGCAGGAAGTTGATGGCGCGGGCGAAGACGCGGTTGAAGGGTGAGGGCGGCGCCTTGCGCGCCATCGCCACCGCCTGCTCGAGCCGCGTCGCCCGCGCGAACTCGCGCATGAAGGCCAGCGACGCCCGGCTCGTTCGCCGGAACTCGAGCCACTTCGCCAGCATGATGCCCCAGCTGTACAACGACAGCACGAGCAGGATCGCCAGGACGACCTTGGTGGCGAGGACCGAGTTGGTGATGAGCTCGAGAGGAGTCGTCGGGATGGCAGAATTCATGCTTGGGGCTGATTCAGGATTTGGACTCAGGATGGCGATTCAGGATTTCGAAGAAGGATTGCGATTGGCGATTCCGGCTGCGTCGGTGTCCGCTCAACTGCGCTGCGCCGCGAAGAACTCAAACGTCTCCCTCAGCCCCGCCTCGAGCGAGCGCTCGGGTTTCCAGCCGAGGAGCGTCCGCACCTTCCCGATACTGACGGCGGAGCGCAGCTGTTCCCCCGGGCGGGCCGGCGCGAACTCGATCTCGGCGTCGCGGCCGCTTACGGCGCGCAGCGTCTCGGCGAGCGTCAGCACGTCCGTCTCCACGCCGGTGCCGATGTTCAGGGCGCGCGCGTCGAGCGTGCCGATCGGAGGCAGCGCAACCGTCGCGGCGGCGACGTTGGCGGCAGCGACGTCCTTCACGTGCACGTAGTCGCGCGTTTGCGTGCCGTCGCCAAAAACGGTCAGCGGCTTGCCGTCGAGCAGACGGTTGCAGAAGATCGCGACGACGCCCGCCTCGCCGTGCGGATCCTGCCGCGGCCCGTACACGTTGGCGTAGCGAAGCACCGCCCCTTCAACACCGTGCACGCGCCCGTAATACGCGAGGTAGTGCTCCACCGCGAGCTTGGCGATGCCGTACGGCGAGTCGGGGTCCTTGGCGTAGTCCTCGAGGTTCGGGGGCGTCACGAAGTCGCCGTAAATCGCCCCGCCGGTCGAGGCGAAGATGAACCGCGGGCGTCTGGAGGCGGCACGCACCGCCTCGAGCAGGTTCAGCGCACCGAGGATATTGATGGAGGCATCGTGCACCGGGTCGGTGACGCTCTTGCGCACGTCAATCTGCGCGGCCTGGTGCAGGACGACGTCAAAGCCGCCCTCGCGCGCCACCCGCGCGGCCTCCGCGCCGCGCACATCGCACGGGGTGAACTCCGCGCCCGACGGCACGTTTTCGCGGCGACCGGTCGAAAGATCATCGAGCACAACCACCTGAAAACCGCGGTCAAGCAGGGCGTCGGCGATGTGCGAGCCGATGAAGCCCGCACCGCCGGTGACGAGCGCGCGTCTGGTCATGCGTGAAAGCTAATCCGCAGAGGGCGGCGACGCCCCCGTTCAGGGCATCTTGGCAGAGACGCGGCCATCCATGCCGATCGTGATTGCAGCCTGCGAACGGTTGACGAGGATCGCCGACGAGCCATAGGGAGTGACGCGCAGGACCTGCAGCACGCCCGCCGCTTCCGGGGTGTGCCGCTCGCCCTGCTCACCCGTCCCCAGGGACGTCATGAGCGTCACCTGATCGCCCGGGACGAAGCCATCGCGGCTCGTGGCCGTCAGGATCATGTACTGCCCGATTTGCGCGAGCACCGGCTGGTTGAGCACCCACGAGAGCTTCGTTCCCGCGCCAAACTCCACGGCCGATGGATGCTGGTCGAGGCGCGGCATCAGCGAGTCGATGGGCATCACGCCCTGCCCCTCGAGGACCTGGCGGAAGCGCTGGAGGATGACCGCGCGGCCATCGCCAGCCGCCGGATCCTCTCGCAGCTCGATGATGCCGGTCGGGACGACCACCTGCCCCTGTCCCTGAAGTACGGGACCCAACTCGAAGGTCATGAAGCGCGTACCGTTGGCGCGGTCCGCGCCGCCCGGCAGGCGAATGTAGATGGCCTCCTGCGACTGATAGACGCGCTGCTCGAGCGTCGGTGCGATGATCTGCGAATTGGCGGACTTCAGCACGCGACCGGCACTCACCGGGCCGCCGACGGTCCAGACGAATGGCGCCGCGAGATACTCACCTGGGCGCACGGCGAGCCGCGACTTCATCAACTCCGCCGACTGACGCGCCCGGCGCTGACCCTGCGTACGGCGGCTATCGAAGATGGTCGAGGCATTCGGGTCGTACGGCGCGGCTGGACCCGCGGTGGCGGCGGCACCCGCGGCGGCGGCCGGTGCTTCGGCAACGCCGGCGGGGAGCTTGAGCACCTCACCCGGATAGATCCAGTGCGGATCCTCGATCACGGCCGTGTTCAGACGGTAGATCTCGGGCCAGAGGTAGGCATCGCCGAGGTACTGCTTGGCGAGGCTCCACAGCGTCTCGCCGCGCACGACCGTGTGCGTGGCCGGCATGGCCGCCGGCGCGGCCGCAGGCTGCTGCGCCTGGAGGGTCAGGGCGGCACCAACTACGGCAGAGGCGAGCAGCAAAGCGCGAATGCGGGCCATGGACGGGTCCGGTCGACGGTAAAGTCGTGGAAAAGCATGGCAGAACCCGCCCCCACCTTCAAGGCGGGGACGGACGCCAACTGCTAATTGGACGAGCGAGGGCGTGGAAGGTTGCGCGGCGGCGCTACTTGCTGTTGACCGTCACGTTGAACAGCCCCTGCCCCGACCGGGTGTCGGTGCAGCCGTTCACCGTCACCGTGAAGGTGAACGTCGCCTGGCTCACGGCCCCGAACTCAACGTGCTTCACCCCGGTACCGGCGGCAGCGATGGTCTCGATGGCAGCGCGACTCGGGAGCGTGATGATGTCGAGGGAGCGCCCGGTCTGATTGACGATCTGGTAGGCATTCCCCGCCGTGAGCGTCACCGTGCTCGGGCTGGCCACCGGACAGAACCCCGTCCAGGTCGCCGGAAGGCCGCTCGGCCGGTACGTGTCCGTGGCAACCGCTGGCCCGAGCGTCACCGTGGTCGTGTTTACGACGGCTGGCGCCGTGCTCGAACCCTTGGACGAGCAGGCGATGGCCAGCAGCAGCGCGGTGACCGCGAGGGATTTCATGAGGGGCTCCTGGGAATCGCTGCTGCTAGGATACGACGGATCGGGCCGGTGGAACAGCGCGCGACGCCAAACCTATTCACCACGCCATGACACAGAGGGCGCCGCGCGGGATTTCTTCACCACGGAGCACGCGGAGGACTGACGGAGGGCCACGGAGGACTGCTACTTGCGGGAGGAACAACGGGCGCCACGCAACGATCTGCGTGGCGCGCTGTGGTTCACCCAGCGTTGGCCGTACTCCGTGGCCCTCCGGTCGCTCCGTGCTCCGTGGTGAATGAAGCCCAGAGTGGAGCGTCGGACTCAGAACGGAACTATCCTACTTCCGTTCTGTCTGTATTCCATAACTCTCTTCGTTACTGCTGTTTATGGCTTGGGTTCTCTCTCACGATGTCGGTTTTCTGTCGCTGCGCCGCGCGCCTGATCGCCAGTCCTCTCCGGGACTTGGCAGTAGCCGATCGTGGCTGACGCGTCTAACCAGGGGCGAGTGCCGCAGTTCCGCGTGCAATGCCTTTACGCGCGTACCCAGCGAGTCGTCCGGAACAAGCAACACGTACCCAGGAGTCGGCTCTGGTATGCCGCCGACCACTTGCGCGTGGACGGACCGAATTAGGTTCGCACGCTGCTCGTAGGTCGCCTCCGGCACGAACTGCACGAGCAAGAGGCCTGGCACGACGTCGCCATCAGGCACACCGCGAGCAAGGTTGCCGACGAGCACCCCTTGATCGACCGGGTAGTTCGACGGCGGTTCCTGTGGCACGTCGAAGCAACTGATACCGGGGACCACGGACGAGATTCGTCGACCGCGCCAGACCACTTCGACCGTATCGCCGGAGTCGCCCAGGAAAAGCGTCGTAGCCGTGTACGAGACACCGCTGGTGTCAGCGCTTACGTAAACCCGCTGGCTCTTTCCAGCTACTTTCACGTCCGCCCACTCGCCGCTCCGAGTGTCATTCCGCACCACGACACGTCCTGCGCAGGGAATCGACAGTATGGCGATTTCGCGCTGCCGCGACGGGGACTGCGCGCATGCGGTCGACGTCACAGCAAGAAGGCCGATGAACGAGCATAGTCGAATAGGTTTGAGCATTATGGATGCCTCGAAGCTCGAGCCGCGCCCGTTCGAAGTGAAGCCGCTCCATCAAGCAGACCTACACACAGCGCGTCAGAGTTCAGCGACACTTCGAAACTCGCAGCCAAAGTCCCGCTTGGCCCTCCCAATGGCAACCACAGATGCTTCGGCGCAATGCACCCAGTCGCACCGCTGATTCTTTTGTACCCCGAGGCTTGGACGATTAATTCCCTGCCATCCTCTGTGATCGCCAGCCAATTGGCTTCAAGTGGCACCGCAAGGTCGCCGGAGGCCGGCAACGAGTAAGTCGCGGCGCTGCCCGTGGCAAGGTCGATTATCACGAGTTTCGTTTCGGTGGTCAGAACGCTGTCCGCCATTGGCGCTCGACACCGGATGCCTGGAAAATGAAGGCTATCAGTGCCAGTGCAGGGACGCCAGTTGACGCTGTACAGTTGCACAGCCCTCCGCAAGACGACTGGCACCACTACAAACGCTCCGCGCGGATCGAGTGCGTGAAGCGCGTTGTAGTCCACCCCACCGCCCGGCATGTCGCGGACGTTCGTGGCTCGCCCCGAGTCGCTCTGCTGCCCGCATTGATATTCTGAACCCGCATTCGTCGTGTCTCGCGACTCACGAACGCAGATTAGTCCAAGTGCGCTAGGGAGTGTCAGCGACACTTCGACGTCGGGCGTTGAGATAGCACCGCCGCCATTCAGTGGGCGGCGTTCCGCGTGGATCGTGATTCCCGAAGGAGCCAACGTCCGCCGGACAATGCTCGAGAATGTGTCGTCGTGATCCTGGAAGTACGCACCAGAGCCCTTGAAGCTCCCTGAGTAGTCCGCCGTCGCATCCCCTTGCCAATCGCCGGACGACCACGACCCGTTCGCCCAAACGAACCGCTGATAGAACGCCGTCTCAATACGCTTGCCCCCGTGGTGCACGTTCACGTACGTCGCGTCCCAGTCGCCAACCTGCAAGGAGAAGACCGACTCGTTGGATGTCGCGCGCTGGACTGTGAAGTCACCAGCGTCCGTCACCCATGTCCGCACTCCACAGAGAGGAGCGCCAGGGCGGCGGCTCGCCTCACGCAATGAGCCGTAGGCGTCGACGAACGGCCGGCCATCCACTGATCGCGCGGAATCGGCACCCGAGAGGAGGATTGCACGCACTTGCGACGACGTCAAGCGTGGGTCGAACGAAAGGAGGAGCGCCGCCGCACCTGCGACGAAGGGTGCGGCGAAGGACGTGCCTTCGCTGCTGCCCCGACCGGAAAGCGAATCATACGTGGCGACACTCATTCCGGGAGCGTAGATATCAACGATGCCACCCGAACTCGTGAATGATGCGCGCTGATGACGCGCTCGGGCGGCAGCACCAACCACTAGCACGCGGTCCGGCATACTGTCGCGCAAAGCCCCAAAGATGCCCCAATCGTGACGTCCCGCTGACGTCGCGTTTCCAGCCGCGATGACGAAGATCGGATCCCAACTGCTGTCGGACTCGATCGTGAACTTCATCTGGCTCGCGAAGTCGCGATACGTCGAGTCTGTCGCGTGGTTGGGAGCGGTCGCACCGCCGAGGGACACGTTGATGACCCGAGGACGAGCGCTGGCAAGACGACTCCATGCCGCACCTAGGAGTAACGGACTCGCTACTGGGAAGCCTGTCGCATTCGGACGAATGCGGCCTGTACTCGGATGAGTGACCGCGATGTCCAGAAGCAAGAGTCTGGTCTCATGGGCAATCCCCGCGACGCCCACTCCATTGTTAGCGGTTGCGCCAAGAACGGAGGCGACGGCCTGGCCATGGCGCAGGTAGACCGCGTTCTCGGCGGGCGTCAGGATTGAGCGAGCGTCAAGCCTCCCCGCAAACTCTGCATTCGCGGCGAGTCCCATGTCCAGCACTGCTGAAGTCGTGCCTGCTCCGGTTGCGCAGCCCCAAGCGAAGGGAGCAGCCGCAGCGCTGGCGGCCCACGGCGCATCCGGCGCCGCGAACGCAGCATTCGGGTCGAGCACCCAGTCGCTCTGTGAAAGGCCTTGCCCTTCATTCGGGCGCCTGTATGCGAGCGCATCCTGCAGAGCCCACTCCACGCGCGCCATCGCAACCGAAGCTCGCGAACGGAGGCCGCGAATGGCGCGTAGCATCGTCGCTCCAGATGGATCGGACGGGAGTTGCACTGAATAAACGCCCTCCGGTCCGTTAGTTTCAACGCCGCCGACAACGGTGCCACCAACAGCCCCAATCGCCGCGCTCCGCTCAGCAACGCTTGCCCCGACTACAAACTGCACCTCGATGAGGTCCGCGAAGACGGCCACGCCGAGCGAATCCGGATTCTGGAGAATTCTGACCGGGTCCAACAGGGCGAGCGGTGGCTGGGTCGGAGCCGTCGCGGGGACAGTGACGGGTGCGGCACTCTCGAAATCAAATGTCGTCGCGACACCAGCAACGGCGATCGTCAGACTGTCGACGTTCCCTCGGAACCCTGGCCAGCCCGATCCCGCCTTCAGAACGACCGCTCCGTACAGTGTGTGAACACCGACACTTGGGAATGCGGCGAGCACCTGCGCCCACGTACACGGCGTGGCCTGCACGCACGGGTTGGCGACAGACGCACCATTCCGTGTGACGGTGGATCTTGTGCCCCACCACTTTCCCGCCTTCGCGTCCCACGTCTGCCACGTATTCTGCGGGACGTTTCCCCCGATCCCAACGTAGGGTTCGAAGACGAGGCGTCCCTGGTAGCCCGTCGCCGCGTCGCCCAGATCGTAGTCCACATTGAATTGCAACGAAATCGCCAGGTTGTTGCCGATGTTCACGGTCTGGCGATAGGTGGAGTACCGGAGGTCCGTGAGCTGGTCGAACCGGGTTCCGGCGTAGTCTGCGAGGATGAGCGCCTTTCCGTCGGTCGTAAGCGAGTCGTACAACTCGGCGCTGCCCGAGCCGAGCGGCGGGGTCGTCGGTCCCTGCACCATGCGACAGGCGGAGCCGGTCGGACACACAGCGTTCGTCTGGTCGTTGTAGAACACCCAACCGCGCATGCTGTCGGGGTACACGACCACGAGCCCGCTCGGGTTCAGCAGCGATGCCTTCGCTCCGCTTGGCTTCTGGATTGCTTCGGGCGCCGTGATCTCTCGACATGCGACGATCAAGAGTGCAAGGAGTGCAAGGGCGGTGGCTGCGGCCAGCATGCGGATTCCGGGGCGAGGTGTCACGCGGAGGATCTCCTCTATGAGGTGAAGACGCCCTCGCGCTCGGCCTGATCGGTTGGGGGCTCCCACGAAGACCTGGCGCTCGCTTGCTCTGCGTCACGTTGGTTGAGCCCCGGCGAGTCAGGCACGCGTTCGCCTCCGGCTTCGGAAGCATTCGAGACGAGGGTGCTTCAGTGTACGCCTCGCGTGGTGCGATTGTTATCACGCCATGTCACTTTTTGTAAGTTCAGGGTTTTTCGGACTCTGCCCGTCGGGTGATACCGGACAGCGACCTAATGAACAAAGGACACTACCGGAGTCCGGTGATAAGCGAACGCCACTCTCTCCCGGCGCGAGCCCTTCGTGTGATCCCCCGTCCCGACCGGCCAACTCGTCGAAAACAGAACGACAGACGGTCCACTCCTATAGAGGTGGCCACCTGTCGTTCTGTGATCACGCTGGCATTCGTCCTATTTACGCTCGGCGACTCCCGCGTGACGTAACACTGGAAAGAGGTGGGGTATCAGAACGGCAGGTCGTCGTCCGCCTCGAGCCCGCCCGGGAATTCCTCGAAGTCACCCGAGGGAGCCGCGGCCGCACCGCCCTTGGCCGGCGACGCTGACCGCGCGCGCGGCGGAGCACCGCCGTCAAAGTCACCGCCGCCCTTGCCGCCCAACAGCATGATCTCGCGGACGTTGATCTCCGTGATGTACTTCACCTGGCCTTCCTTGTCCGTGTACTGCCGGTACTCGATGCGCCCTTCCACGTAGAGCTTCTCGCCCTTCTTGCAGTAGCGCTCGATGATGTCGGCCAGCCCGGTGCCGGGTCCCTTGCCGTTCCAGGCCACGCACTTGTGCCACTCGGTCTTCTCCTGCTTTTCGCTCCCGCCCTGCCCGCCCCACGACCGGCTGGTCGCGAGCGAGAACTGCGCCACCTTGCTCCCGTTCGGCGTCGTGCGGATTTCGGGGTCAGCCCCGAGGTTCCCGATCAGCGTCACCTTGTTCAAGCTGCGGCTCACAACTCCTCCTGTCGTATGAAGTCCGTACGTCGCCGTTGACGGTAAAGATACCTGCCCGGAAGTACACCACCAATCGGCCGCGGGCAGGCTCGGTGCATTGCAGTTCGCCCCCGCACCTGCCCCGGCCGCGCGACCACCCGTCGCTCCGACGCCGTGCAGCCGCTCGGCCTCACCGGTGCTTACTTCAGATCCCGCCGCAGGATGAGCGCGTCCTCCGCGGGGTTCTTGTAGTACATCGGCCGCCGTCCCACCTCGTGGAACCCACGGCTGGCATACAGCGCCCGGGCCGCCGCATTCGATGCGCGCACCTCGAGGAAGACCACGAACAGGGCCTCTTCATGCGCTCGCTCCAGCAGCGCGTCGAGGAGCAGCGCGCCAAGCCCGGAGCGGCGCCGCGCCGGGTCGACGGCAAGGTTGGCGAGTTCGCACTCCTCGCCCGAGACCCAGACGACGGAGTAGCCGGCCACGCCCGTGTCGTCCTCCACGACGCACATCCGCACGAAATCGTGCGCCAGCGAGTTGCCGAAGCTCTTCAACGACCATGGGTCGCTGAACGAGACCCGCTCGATGTCGGCGATCGCCGCGAGATCGGCCGCGGTGGCGGGACGGACGGTCGCCACTAGCCGCTGGCCAGCGACCGTCCGTGCGCCGCCTCCCATCGCACCTGCGCCTCGGCGAGCCGGCCGTACGACGGTTCCCACGCATCGAGGTCCACGGGGCCGTCGGCGATGCAGGCATCGAGCAGTGCGGCGACCCCGCGAGCGTGCGGCGCGTGGGCGTCGCCTTCGAGCGGACCCACGACGCGGCAGCGTTCGGCCGCGAGTTGCTCCGCCGTTGCGAGCGCCGATGGGCCGTTCGCTTCGACCCGTCCGTCGTCGTACACCATCACCGTCTGCGCGTAGCGCTCGCCTCGCATCGCGTCGAGCGCGGCGATGTAGCGGCCCGGCGAGAGCGCGGGACCGGCCCCCGCGACGACGAGCGCGAGCGACGAGACGGCGTAGAGGGGCACGTTGGCCCCGTGCGCGACGCCCTTGGCAATCCCCGCCGCGATGCGGAGCGAGGTGAAGCTCCCCGGCCCGGCGCCGCAGACGACGCGCGCAACGTCGCGCGGCACCGCGCCGACATCGGCGAGGGCCGCGAGCACTGCGGGCATCAACCGCTCCTCGTGCTCGCCGCGCATCAACGCCTCGCGCGCCGCCACGACGACACCGTCGCGCAAGACCGCCACCGTCCCGACGTACGTCGAGGCGTCAAGCGCCAGGGTCAGCCCCGGCGCCAGGGCATTGCCACCGGACCGCGGCGCGCTCACCACGTCACCAGCCGCCGCGTCTCGTCGCCCTCGACATGGGCGAGCGTGATGGCCATCGCGTTCGGCGGAATCAGCTCGCCGGCGCGGTCCGGCCACTCGATGATGAGCAGCGCGGGCGCCTCGAGCAGCGACTCCCATCCGATGTTGGCCAGTTCGTGCGGCCCCTTGATGCGGTAGAGATCGAGGTGGAAGAGCCGGCGTCCGTGGCGCGCCGCGTATTCGTGCACGAGCGCGAAAGTCGGGCTGGTGACCGGTTCAACGACGCCGAATCCGCGCCCGATGGCGCGCGTGAGCGTGGTCTTGCCCGTGCCCAGGTCACCGCTCAGGGTGACGACGTTCGGCCCCCGCGCGGCGAGCGCGCGCCCCAGCGAGACCCCGAACTCCGTGAGTTCCTCGAGCGTCAGCACGCGTTCGCCGCTCGTGCTCATCGGGTCCACCGTGGACGCCACGCTACCGCCCCCCGCGCCACGGCGCGGCACGGCGCGTGCCGCTGCGCTCGCCCATCGCCGCCTTGATCTCGAAGAGCTCGTCGCGCAGCCGCGCGGCGGTCTCGAAGTCCAGCGCCTTCGCCGCTTCCTTCATCTCCTCCTCGAGCTGGATCACGAGCTTCGGCAGGTCCTCGACACCGTAGTGCGCGGCCGCCTCGGCGACCTTGCGCTGCTGCTTCGTCCCGGCGCGCTCCCGCTCGCGCCCCTCGCGCTCCTCGCGCGCATCGGCCACACGCGTGAGCACGCGGATCTGCTCCGTGCTCTTCGTCACACCGCGGGGAACGATGCCGTGCTCCGTGTTGTGCGCCTCCTGCACGGTGCGGCGGCGATGCGTCTCGTCCATCGCGCGCTGCATGGACCCGGTAATGCGGTCGGCGTACAGGATCGCGCGCCCCTCGGCGTGCCGCGCCGCGCGTCCTACCGTCTGGATGAGCGACCGGTCCGACCGCAGGAACCCCTCCTGGTCGGCGTCGAGGATGGCGACGAGCGACACCTCCGGCAAGTCGAGCCCCTCGCGCAGGAGGTTGATGCCGATCAACACGTCGAACTCGCCGAGGCGCAGCCCGCGCACGATCTCCATGCGCTCGATCGCGTCGATGTCGGCGTGCATGTACCGCACCCGCACGCCCATCTGCTGGAAGTAGTCGGTGAGGTCCTCGGCCATCCGCTTGGTCAGCGTGGTCACGAGCACGCGCTCGCCCTTTCGCTCGCGGATGCGGATCTCGCCGAGCAAGTCGTCCACCTGCCCGCGCACGGGGCGGATCTCGAGCACAGGGTCCACGAGCCCGGTCGGGCGGATGATCTGCTCGACGACGACGCCCTGCGAGAGCTGCAGCTCGAGGTCGGCGGGCGTCGCGGAGACGAAGATGGCGCGCGGCGTCAGCGTCAGGAACTCGTCGAACATCAGCGGCCGGTTGTCGAGCGCACTCGGCAAGCGGAAGCCGTACTCGACGAGCGTCGTCTTGCGCGACTTGTCGCCGTTGAACATGCCGCCGATCTGCGGCAGGGTCACGTGCGATTCGTCCACGACGACGAGGAAGTCCTCGGGGAAGTAGTCGAAGAGGACGGCAGGGCGGTCGCCGGCGCCGCGTCCCGAGATGTGGCGCGAGTAGTTCTCGATGCCGGCGCAGGTGCCGACCTCGAGGAGCATCTCGATGTCGAAGTTCGTCCGCGACTCGAGGCGCTGCGCCTCGAGCAGCTTGCCCGCCTCCTTCAGCGCCGAGAGCCGCGCGCGCAGCTCCTCCTGGATCAGCCGGATCGCGCGCTCGAGCGTGGCGCGCGACGTGACGAAGTGCTTGGCCGGGTAGATCGCCGCGCGCGTCAGCGGCGTCACCGTCTCGCCCGTCATCGGGTTGATCTTGGAGATGCGCTCGATCTCGTCGCCCCACATCTCGACGCGCACCGCCTGCTCCTCGTAGGCCGGGAAGATCTCCACCGTGTCGCCGCGCACGCGGAAGGTGCCCCGTTCGAACGCGACGTCGTTGCGGCCGTACTGGATCTTCACGAGACCGCGCAGGATCTCGTCTCGCGCGATCGTCTGCCCGGCCTTGAGGTGCACCATCTGCTCGCGGTACTGCACGGGGTCGCCGAGGCCATAGATCGCGGAGACCGTGGCGACGATGATCACGTCCTCGCGCTCCATCAGTGACGACGTGGCGCGCAGGCGCAGGCGGTCAATGTCCTCGTTGATGGACGCGTCCTTCTCGATGTACGTGTCGCTCGTCGGGACGTACGCCTCGGGCTGGTAGTAGTCGTAGTACGAGATGAAGTACTCGACGGCGTTGTTCGGGAAGAACGACTTGAGCTCGCCGTACAACTGGGCGGCAAGCGTCTTGTTGTGCGAAAGGACGAGGGTCGGCTTGCCGACGTTCCGGATGACGTTGGCGATGGTCATCGTCTTCCCCGACCCGGTGACGCCGAGCAGCGTCTGGAAGCGGTCGCCGCGCGCGATCCCGGCGGTCAGCTCGGCGATCGCCTTGGGCTGGTCGCCGGCCGGCTCGAAGGGTGCCTGCAGGTCGAAGGAGACGGAGGGCATCCGTAAAATATAGCGATTCGGCGTTTGTTCGGCAGCATCGTCCGGCCGGCGACCCGCGAGGCAGGGGCTCAACCCCTGTTTTACGCCATCCGGGGGGCGCGACGTCCGTCGCGCCCCCCGCCGGCACTCAGAAGTGCGGGAGCAGCGGCCGCTGCCAGGGGATGCCGGCGAGCATCAGGCCGAGCGCGAGCGCGATGCCGATGGCAGCGCGGCGGTGGCGCACGGTGTCGTCGGGCCCGCGGCGGGCAATGACGCCCGTGACCGTGGCGACGATGACCGCGAGCAGCATCAGGGTGGGATGCTCGACGACGAAGTACCGGACAGCCGGATCCCGCATCGCCGCCCCCATGTCGGCCATCGCCGGTCGCGTAATCGAACTCACGCCGAAGAGCACGATGCCGAGGATGAGCTGCAGGTGCACGGATATCACGAAGATCGAGAGCGCCCGCTTGGCGCCGGTGGCGTAGTCCACGCCGCCGTTGATCCCCTTGAACGCGCGCAGAAGGGCGACGACGGCGAAGAGGAGGACAAGCCAGCGGAGGCTGTTATGAAGGGCGAGGATCATGGGAGGTATCAAGGAGATTGAGGATTTGGACCGAGGATTTCGATGGAGGATTGCGACTCAGGATAACGATAACGATTGACCGCGGAGGTTGGCGGGGGATTCCGTCTCGTACAGCCGAGACTCAGTCGCAATCGGAATCACCCATCGTGATCCTCAATCGCAATCCTGAGTCCATATCCTCAATTGCCCTCCGCAATCCATATCACCCGTCGGCGGTCAGTCTCTCCCGCCGCGACACTTCCGTGACTCCTTTCACCCGCCGCGCCGCGCGGATGATCTTGTCGAGGTGCACGAGGTTCTCCACTTCGACGAGCGCGGCGCCGGTGACGCGGCCGTCGGTGGACTTCAGCTCGAGGGTCCTGATGTCGGTGCCCGTGCCGCTGACCGCCGCGGCGAGGTCGGCGTAGAGCCCGCGGCGGTCGTTGCCCTCGATGTGCAGCCGGATGACGAAGCGCTCGCCCTCGCTCTCCTTCCAGTCGATCTCGAGGCGGCGCTCCGGCTCGTTCACCAGGAAGAGGAGGTTGGGGCAGTCGGCGCGGTGGATGCTCACGCCGCGCCCGCGCGTCACGTAGCCGACCACCTTGTCGCCCGGCACCGGCTGGCAGCACTGGGCGTAGCGGACCATCAGGCCGTCCGCCCCCTGCACGCGGATGCCGCGCGAGGTGTCCGACCGCTTCATGCGGTCGAGCAGCCGCTCGAGCGGGCTCGCCTTGAGCTGCTGCGGCTCGGTGTTCTCGTCCACGTCGGGGTAGAGCGCCTTCAGGACGTGCGTGATGGTGATGTCGCCCTGGGCAATGGACGCCAGCACGTGATCGGCGTGGGCGAGCTTGAGCGCCTCGGCCGCCCGTGACAGGTCGTCGTCGGTCAGCTTCGACATCTTGCGGCGGCGCAGTTCGCGGTCGAGAATCTCGCGGCCGATCTGCCGCGACGCCTTGTGCTCCTCGACGCGCAGCCACTGCCGGATCTTGTGCCGCGCGCGCCCGGTGCGCACGTGCGACAGCCAGTCGCGGCTCGGGCGCGCCAGCGCCGAGCGCGAGATCTCCACCGTCTCCGAGTTGCGCAGTTCGCGCGAGAGCGGGACGATGCGCCCGTTCACCTTGGCCCCGTGCACGTGCAGGCCCAGCTCCGTGTGCACCGCGAACGCGAAGTCGATGGGCGTCGCCCCCTTCGGGAGCTGGATCACGTCGCCCTTCGGCGTGAAGACGAAGATCTCGTCCTGGTACAGGTCGAGCTTCAGGAACTCGAGGAACTGGTCGGGCGTCTCGGCGTCGAGCTGCAGTTCGAGGACCTGCCGGAACCAGTGGAGGGCGCGGTCGAGGTCGTCGCCGCGCTGCCGGTCGCCTTCCTTGTACCGCCAGTGGGCCGCGATGCCGTAGTCGGCGGTGCGGTGCATCTCGAGCGTGCGAATCTGGATCTCGAACAGCGTGCCGTTGGGGCCGAAGACCGTCGTGTGCAGGGACTGGTAGCCGTTGGACTTCGGCTGGGCGATGTAGTCCTTGATGCGCTCCTGCAGCGGCGACCACGAGCCGTGAATGACGCCGAGCGCGTGGTAGCACTCCGGCACATTCTCCACGAGGACGCGGATGGCGTAGAGGTCGTAGACGTCGTCGTACGACTTGTCGCCCTTCATCATCTTCTTGTGGATGGACCACAGGTGCTTCGGGCGCCCGCTCACCTCGTGCACGATCACGCCGCTGTCCTGCAGGCGGCGCGTGAGCGGACCGACCATCTCCTGGATCATCGCCTCGCGGTCGGCACGTTTCTGCTGGACGAGGCGGGCGAGCGTGCGGTACTCCTCGGGCTCGAGGTACCGGAAGGCCAGATCCTCGAGTTCGGCCTTCATGGCCGCGAGGCCGAAGCGGTGCGCGAGCGGGGCGTACAGGTCGCGCGTCTCGAGCGCGATGCGGCGGCGCTTCTCCTCGGGGAGGTGCTCGAGCGTCCGCATGTTGTGGAGGCGGTCGGCGAGCTTGATGAGGATGACGCGTGCATCCTTGGCGATGGAGAGCAGGAGCTTGCGGTAGTTCTCGACCTGCCGCTCCTCGCGCGAGCTTGCCGGGAGGTGGCCGATCTTGGTGACGCCGTCGACGATCTGCGCGATCTCGCGCCCGAACTCGCGCTCGACGTCCTCGCGGGTGACGTTGGTGTCCTCGATGACGTCGTGGACGAGCGCGCTCGCCACCGTCACCGTGTCGAGCTGCAGCTCGGCGAGAATCTTGGCGACCTCGACGCAGTGCGTGACATAGGGATCCCCGTTCCGTCGAATCTGCCCGGCATGCGCCTTTTCGCTGAACCGGTAGGCGCGCGACACCAGGTCGGCGTCGAGGCGCTCCGGATGGGCGTCGACGCTGAGTTCCCACTTGGGGATGATGTCGGTGAGGACGGGCGTGATCACACTACGATTGGTGATATGGACCCAGGATTGCGACGGCGGATTGCGATTGGGGATTGCGATTGACGATCCCTGCGGCGTGCGACAACAACGGGGTCCGCCGGGAGTGCGGCGGGACCCCGTTGGCTGATGGTTCTTCCCTCAAACTGACGCGATGAACATCAGTGTCAAGGGGACAACCTGCGACTACCGCGACTCGACGATCACCTCCACCGCCGCGATACCCATCGATGTGGGCCCCGCGTGCGGCGGCTTATACGAACGAAACTCGTGGCATCGCACTCCCACGCCCGAGTACGTCCCGCGGCGCGCAATCGCCAGAATCGAGTCCGTCGGCAGGTCCTGAAGGTCGTTGCCATCACGCCAGATCGGCTCGCCGCAGGTCCAGTTCGTCTGCGAGAACAGGAAGGCGGCGCGCGTTTCAGCCCCCATCGCCCACAACAGGAAGTACCGGCCGGGGCGAGAGGGCGCCACGCGGCCGACGATGGCCTGTGCCACGCCCGCGTCGAGCGGCGTCACCAGCGAGCGTATCGATGCCGTGTCCGATTCGCGGCGCTCCCAGGTAGCCACCTCTCCGAGGAAGACGGTCGCACTGGTCCATGCGGTGTGGTACGTGAGCAGGACGCGTCCTTCGATTCGATCCCCAGGCGACACGTGAAGCCGCGGCAGGTCCCCACGCAGCGGCTGTCCATTCATGACGCCGGACCGCACCTGAAGCCTCGGCGAGTCAACGTCCGGAGGGGTCCAGATTGCCGACGACAGTCCGTGCGCCTCGAAATGAAGCGTTCCCACTTCGCTGGGCGAGCCGCCAACCAGCAGTGAATCGAACCGGGCGATACCATCCCGGGTCGTCGATGACAATCGCCCGGATGGGCCCGGAATCTTCGTTCCGCGCACGCGAACGAGGACGCCGGACACGCGCAGGCGGCGCCCGAGACGATCCTCCACACCGAGAATCGGCGCGCGATCAGTAACGTCGAAGGCGTTCGTGGCGATCGGCGTTTGAACGAAGACGAGGGACGCGGGCTTGGTGACGTACCGCGCCAGTACCAGCAGCAGCACAACGCTCGCCAGCGCCAGGATATGTCCTCGATGCGAACGCCGCGCACGTGGCAGCGATTGGGACAGCGCGCGCCGCAGCGACGCAGCCCGAACTTCCGGCAGGCCGGGCGGAAGCAGGTCGGCCGATTGCACGCCAACCGGCGGACAGTCGCCGCTCCGGACCCATGCCCGCACCACGCCCTCGACCTCTCCGTCCGCCTCGGCCTCCACGAGCAGCGCCACGATGCGTCGCATCCCCGCCATCGTCGTGCCGCCGATCGCGGCGAGCGCCAGCGCCAACCCGCGCTGCGCGGCACGCATGGACACCGCGTCGCTCTGCGCCAGCACCAACTCGCAGATCTCGTCGTGCGCAGCCTCCCAGCCGCCGTCCCCCGTGCGCCGGGCGTACCCGCGCACCTCCAACATCGCCAGGTCCGCGGCCACTACTGCAGGCTCGGCGGCGACTGCGACCGCGACGACCGCGGCGTCGGGCACCGTGCCGTAGCAGAGCACGCGCAGCGCGGCGCGCGCGCTCACCGAGAGCTGCGCGATGCGAAGTGTCGCGGCCTCCCGCGCGTCGAGCGCCGCGAGCAGCGCGGGAGCATTGGGCGCCGTCCACGTTTCCGCCTCGATGACCAGCAGCTGTTTTTCCACCACGGCATGCAACAGCTGCAAGACCTGGAAGGGGACGCCGCGCGCCGCATCGCACAGCGCCGCGATGAACGTCTCCCACCAGGCCGCATCGCCGGCGCCTCCGATGGACTGGAGCATCGCATCCACCTGTGGCGCGCTCAGGGGCGGCAGCGAGACGTGCTCGACGCCGGTGTCGCCCGGAAGCGCTTCGCGGCCCGCGGTGAGCAGCAGCACCCGAGTATCGTCGGAGACGCGACCCATCGCGAGCGCCAGGATATTCAGCGAGACACGGTCGGCCCAGTGGGTATCATCGAGCGCCAGCGTCACGGGCGCCTCGTTCGCCACCGCGCCAAGGAGGTCAGCGAGCGCCACCGCGCGCCGGCGCATCGCCTCGTCGCCGGTGGACGGGTCGGCATGCGCCGTGAAGACCGCCGACGCATCGGGCGCCATCGCCACGAGCGCCGCCATCGAGCCGGGAGCGACCGCGATGCCGCCCGGAAGCCGCGCCAGCGCCGTCACGAGACTCGCCGCGAGCGCGAATGGCACGTCGCGCTCGTCGCGCCGCGCGCCGACGCGCACCACGCGGGCGCCCGCGGCCTGCAGGCGCGCGCATGACTCTTCGAGCAGGCGGGTCTTGCCGGTGCCGGCGAGCGCCTCCACGTGCAGGTGCTGCCAGCGCCCGCGCTTGACCATGCCCCACGACATCAGCACGCGAGACAACTGCGTCTCGCGACCAACGAATTCCGGCGCTGCCAGCGGGCCGCTCGGCACCAGCGTCGGCCGCGCCACCTCACGCACCCGCTGAAACAACTGCGCCGTCGCCGGTTCCGGAGGACGGCTCTCCGCGCGCAGCTGCTCCGCGAGCCGGTCGGCTTCGAGCCGAGCCGACGCGACGCCCAGGGCGGAGATCTCTGCCTCGATCAGCAGCCGCCACGACCGCTCGCGTGACGGATCGAGGTCGCGCAGCCGGCGTGCGTGCTCCAACGCCGCCGCGGCGCGGCCGGCGGCCAGCTCGGCCCGCGCCGCCGTCTCGAGCACGCGGGAGAAGAGTGCGCCGAGGTGCCGCCGCTCGATGTCGCACCAGAGCTCGAATTCCGCGCCGCCGGGGACCGCGAGGTCGGGAATGAAGTCGCCGCGATAGAGCGTGATCGCCGCCGGCAGGTCATTGCGATCTACCGCAGCCACAAACGCGTCGCGATCGAACGCGAGCTCCCCGCGCAGCACCACCTGATCGCCATCCGAGACAATCGTGTCACCCGGGAGCAGGCGCCGCAGCACCAGCAGCGTCTGCCGGACGTTGGCACGCGCCCGTTCCGGCTCGAGATCGGACCAGAGCAGATCCACGAGGTGAGGCCGCGTCGCCGAGTGCATGGACTGCGCGCGCAGGTACGCGAGCAGCGCGAGCGGCTTCCCGGGTCCGAGCAGGACGGTGCCGTGGGCGGCGACAAGTTCCAATCGGCCGAGGACGTGAAGCGTCGGCCCGGGAATCGGGGTGGCCGCTGCGACCTCGGCAGGCACCAGCTTGAGGGAACTCACGATCGGTGGGTCAGCGGCACGCCGGAGAATCTGGGGCACAGCCCACGCGATGCGCGAGCGGCCCGATAGATGTGGAGGCAAGCCATGGGCACGCGGGACTGTTCACGCATGACGTCAGCCGAGCGTCAATCGCCCTCCGCCCCCCGCCACCCCCTGTTCCCCGCCCCCCGCACCACACACCCTGTACCCCGCCCTCTGCACCTATAGCATTCCCATCTCCGCAAAACTGAGGTATCTCCCCCGCCCGATGATCACATGATCGTGCACCGGGATGTCCAGCAGCCGCCCAGCCGCCACCAACTGCTCTGTCACGGCCCGATCATCGGCGCTCGGCGTCGGGTCGCCGCTCGGATGGTTGTGCACCAGGATGATGGCCGCGGCGCGCTCGGCGATGGCCTCGCGAAAGACCTCGCGCGGATGCACCAGCGAGGAGTTCAGGATACCTCGCGTGACGCAGACGTCCCGCTCCAGCCGGTGCTGCGCGTCGAGGATCGCCACGTGGAACTCCTCGACGGGCATGTCTTCGAGCGAGGGCGCAAAGGCGCGCCAGACATCGCGGGGCGCGCGCAGCGGCAGCGCTTCCGCCGACGCCTCGCCGGAGAGCCGGCGCCCGAGCTCGAGCGCGGCGTGGATAGCCACGGCGCGCGTCGCGCCAAGTCCCGGGACGGCGGCGAGGGCGGCGACGGGCCGGTCACCCAGGCGGCGCAGCGAGCCGTCGGCGCGGCTGAGCACATCGTGGGCGAGCGCCAGCGCGGGGCGGCCCCGCGTCCCGGCGCCGATGACCAGCGCGAGCAGTTCAGGCGCGGAGAGTGCGCGCGCGCCGAGCGCACGCAACCGTTCGCGCGGCCGGTCGGTGGGCGAGAGCCCCTGCGGGGCGAGGGAGAGCACCGTCATGCCGCAGGCTAGCAGCGCGCGTCCGGACCGTCGTCATCAAAAGCAAACGGCCCGGTACGCGCTGTTGCGCACCGGGTCCGCCCCGCCTGCGCGCCCGACGGCCCCGCGGCCACCCGGCGCGCCCGTACCGCGTCACGTCACGTGGACGCGCCGTGGCACTTCTTGAACTTCTTCCCCGAGCCGCACGGGCAGGGATCGTTCCGCCCCACCGTGGACCAGTCCTGCACGCCGGCGCCTCCGCTCGTCGCCGCGAGTGCGCCGCTGAGCGACCGCGCGCGCCCCGCGCCGACGATCATCGGATCTGCCTTGATGACCTCCCCCTCTTCCGGATTGTCGCTCGGACCGATATCCACCACTGCATCCGCTGCCACGTCCTCGGCCACGCCCAGCGCGTTGAAGCGGCGCCGCACCTCGGGTGGCGCCACCGGCGCCGGCTGCTCGTACATCAGCTGCACGCGCAGGAAGCGCTCGGTGAACGTGTGCTGGATGTCGGTCATGAGGTCCACGAACATCGTGTAGGCCTCCTGCTTGTACTCCAGCAGGGGGTCCTTCTGCCCCCACGCGCGATAGCCGATGGAGTTGCGCAGCTGGTCGAGATCGTAGAGGTGGTCCTTCCACTTCTCGTCCAGCACGTTGAGCATGACGAGCGCGAGCACCTGCGGCCCGTGGTCGGCGAGCTGCTCGAGCTTGGCATGGAACGCCTTCGTCCCCGCCTCGCCGCCCTCCACCTTGGCCTCCGCGATGTCGCGCGGACGCGTGCCGTCAGGCTCGAAGCACGGCACCGTGAGGAGATAGTGCATCAGCAGGTCCTGCCGCACGAGGTCGAGGTCCCACTCGAGCGCGTCGTCGAACGCGGCCAGCGTGGTCTCGATGCGGCGGCCCACGGCAGACTCGACCATCTTGATGGCCTCGCCCTTCAGCTCCTCGCCGCCCTCCAGCGCGAACGCGCGCAGGTTGTAGATCACTTCGCGCTGCTGATTCATGACGTCGTCATAATCCAGCAGGCGCTTGCGGCTCTGGAAGTTCTGGAGCTCGACGCGCTTCTGGGCCTGCTCGATGGAGCGCGTGATGAGCGGATGCGTCAGCATCTCGCCCTCCTGCGCGCCGAGGCGGTCCATCAACTTCGCGATGCGGTCCGACCCGAACAGGCGCATCAGGTCGTCCTCGAGCGAGAGGAAGAACTGCGAGGCCCCCGGGTCGCCCTGGCGGCCGGCGCGGCCGCGCAACTGGCGGTCAATGCGCCGCGACTCGTGCCGCTCCGAGCCGATGATGTGCAGGCCGCCGCACTCGGAGACGTCAATCTCGTTGCCGTCCGGGTCCTTGATGCGCGACGGCTTCGACGGAAGGACGCCCTCGCCCAGCTTGATGTCGGTGCCGCGCCCGGCCATGTTCGTCGCGATCGTGACCGCGCCGAACTGGCCGGCGAGCGCGATGATCTCGGCCTCGCGCTGGTGGTACTTGGCGTTCAGCACCTGGTGCTTGATGCCGCCGCGCTGGAACATGCGCGACAGCGTCTCCGAGGCCTCCACCGACGTGGTGCCGACGAGCACGGGGAAGCCGAGGTCGTTGAGGCGCCTGGTTTCCTCGACGATGGCGTTGTACTTCTCGCGCCGCGTCTTGTAGACGAGGTCGTGCCGGTCCTCGCGAATGACCGGACGGTTGGTGGGAATGACCGCCACCTCGAGCCGGTAGATCTGGAAGAACTCCGTCTCCTCGGTCTCGGCGGTGCCGGTCATGCCCGCCAGCTTCTCGTACATGCGGAAGTAGTTCTGGATGGTGATCGTGGCGAGCGTCTGCGTCTCGCCCTTCACCTGCACCCCTTCCTTGGCCTCCACCGCCTGGTGCAGCCCCTCGCTCCAGCGACGCCCGTGCATCGTGCGGCCGGTGAACTCGTCCACGATGAGCACCTGGCCGTCCACGACGACATAGTTGACGTCCTTCTCGTACAGCGAGTGCGCGCGCAGCAGCTGATGGATGATGTTCAGCTTCTCGCTCTTGATGGCGTACTCGCCCTCGATGACGCGGCGCGCCTCGAGCTTCTCGGCGCCGGACATTTCGTGGCTGTGCTCGATCCGATGGATCTCGGACGAGATGTCGGGAAGCACGAACTGGTCGTGGTCCGACGGGCTCAGGAAGTCCACGCCGCGGTCAGTCAGGTGCACGGTATGGCCGCGCTCGTCGAGCACGAAGAGCAGGTCGTCCTCGATGTCGCGGAACTGCTGCTTGGCCGACGGGAGCTTGCGGTCGGCGATGACCTCGAGCTCCTGCTTCTGCACGAGCATCTTGACGCCCTGCTCCTGCAGGGCCTTGAGCAGCCGCTTGTTCTTCGGGTTGCCGAGCCGCGCTTTGTAGAACGCCTGCCCGGCCGCCGCCAGGTCGCCCTCCTCGAGCGCCTTCTCGCCGCGCGCCACGAGGTCGTTGGCCGACTCCGTCTGCCGGCGCACCAGACGCATCACCGCCGCGTTATACTCGGCATACTGGCCGTCGCTCTCGTTCCCCACCGGGCCCGAGATGATGAGCGGCGTGCGCGCCTCGTCAATGAGCACCGAGTCCACCTCGTCCACGATGGCGTAGACGTGCGGCCGCTGGACGCGCTGGTCGGTGGCGACCACCATGTTGTCGCGCAGGTAGTCGAAGCCGAACTCATTGTTCGTGCCGTACGTGATGTCCGCGTTGTAGGCGGCGCGACGCTCCTCGGACCCGGGCTCGGTGTCGTCGAGGCAGGACACGGTGAGCCCGAGCCACGAGAAGACGTGCCCCATCCACTGCGAGTCGCGGCGGGCGAGGTACGAGTTCACCGTCACCAGGTGCGCACCCCGTCCAGACAGCGCATTCAGGTAGAGCGGTAGCGTCGCGACGAGCGTCTTGCCCTCGCCCGTCGCCATCTCCGCGATCTTGCCCAGATGGAGCTGGATGCCGCCGACGAGCTGCACGTCATAGTGCACCATGTTCCAGTCCATCTCGCGTCCCGTCACCATCACCTTGGTGCCAACGAGGCGCCGCGCCGTCTCGCGCACGGTGGCAAACGCCTCGGGCAGCAACTCGTCGAGCGTGTCCCGAATGGCCCTGCGGTACTCGCCCTCCAGCCCGCCGCGTCCGTCCACGCCCATCAACTGGTTGTCGATGGACTCGCGCTCGCTGGCCTCGGCCGCCGTGCGCTTGCGCTCCTTCAGTTCGGCGATCTGCGCCGACAGCACCTGCGTGCGCTCGGCAATGATGCCGCGAAATTTCTGGGTCTGCGCGCGCAGGTCCTCGTCGCTCACGGACGCCAGGCGCTCGCCGTGCACCGCGATTTCCGCGAGGATCGGCCTGATGCGCTTGAGTTCCCGTTCGTGCCGTGAACCAAAGACGGCGCCCAGCAGCTTGTTGAACATTCAGTGTCCTCTATGGTACAGGCCGTGCGCCGCGATATACGCGGCCACGGCGTCCGGCACGAAGCCACGGATAGAGCGCCCTGCCGCCACCCGTTCGCGGATTTCAGACGACGACAGGTCCACGCACCGCGTGGGCAGCCGTCGCACGCCATCCGGGAGTTCACCGCCCTCCCCGCTTCGCGTGAGCACCACAATCTCCGCCATCGCCCGGATGGTCTCCGGTTCCCGCCACTTCGGCAGGAGCGCCGCCGCATCCCTTCCTAACAGCAGGAACAGTACCGCGTCCGGGTATCGTTCCCGAAACAGCCGGAGCGTGTCCACGGTGAACGACAGCCCGCCTCGCTCCGTTTCCACCGCATCCACCCGAAACCGCCCATCCCCCTGCACGCCGAGGCGGGTCATCGCCAGGCGATGCACCGCCTCGGCCGAGGAGACCCCGGTCTTCAGCGGCTGCTGCGCCGCCGGCACCCAGATCACCTCGTCCAGCGCCAGCGCCTCCGCGGCATCCACTGCCGCGAGCCAGTGCCCAAGATGCGGCGGGTCGAACGTCCCGCCGAATATGCCGATGCGCACGTGCTACGGTGCCGGCTTGGCCGGCACCGCGGTCGAATCGGCGGGGGGTTTCATTCCCTCGCACGCCTTCACCACGCCCGGATCGGTCGGATAGAGGGCGTAGAGCGTGGCGCACACCTCGCGGGCGTCCTCACGGTAGTTCATGAGGGGCGAGCGATACGCCTGCACCATCTTGATCATGGCCTGCCGCGCACGGTCAGTGTTGGGATAGTTCTTGACCACGTCTCGGAAGTAGATGATGGCCGAGTCGTAGGCCTTGCGGCGAAAGTAGCCGTCGCCCGTGTCGAAGTCCTTGGTGGCGAACCACTCGTCGAGGCGCCGCAGTTCCGCCTCCGCGTCTTTCCGCAGCGGCGAGTCGGGGTAGAGCGTCACCATGAGGCGGTACTGCACCTGCGCGAGCTGGCCGTATTGCGGATCCAGCGACGGGCGGCGCCAGAGGCGCGCGTAGCTGCGCCCGGACTGATAGAGCGCATCGTCGGCCAGCGAGTCGTCCGCAAAGTTCTCGGCGAGCTTGGTGTACTCCTGGGCGGCAAGCAAGTGCTCGGCGAGGCCGGTGCGCGCCTTGGCCAGATACCAATTCGCAGTCGGGAGCAGCGTGTCGCGGGCCGGCAGGTCGAGGGTCAGCTTCTCGAAGCCCGTCACGGCGTCCGACCACTTCCTCTTCTGCAGACGCTCGAGCGAGGCCCGATACAGCGCCTCGTTGGTCGGGAACTTCCGGGGACTGAACGCCGGCCGGCACGCTGCGAGCGCGACGAACAGGAGGACGAGGAGGCGGGAACGATGAGTCACGAAGGAGGAATACCCGGCAAGGGGGCGGTGGTTTTGCGGTTCAGCGGCCGCGCGGGGCCATGCGCGGCGTCCCCGTGAGCGTGCGGAAGTAGTCAATGGTGCGCCGGACCCCGGTGCGGACATCCACCTGTGGCGTCCAGCCGAGCAGGGCCTTCGCGCGCGTGATGTCGGGCTTGCGCACCTTGGGGTCGTCCTCGGGCAGCGGCTCGAAGGTGATGGGCGCCTTCGATCCGGTGAGTTCAATGACGATCTCGGCCAGTTGCTTCACCGTGTATTCATCGGGATTGCCGATGTTGCATGGGTTCGCGTCGCCCTTGAGGAAGAGCTGGTACAGCCCCTCCACCTCGTCGTCCACGTAGCAGAACGATCGCGTCTGCGAGCCGTCGCCGTAGATGGTGATCGGTTCGCCGTTGAGCGCCTGCACGATGAAGTTCGACACCACGCGCCCGTCGCGCGGACGCATGCGCGGGCCGTAGGTGTTGAAGATCCGGACGATGCGCGTGTCCACGGCGTGCGTGCGGTGGTACGCCATCGTGAT
>PNKL01000025.1 GCA_013822425.1 Gemmatimonas sp. | reverse complement strand
TCGGTCTTCCAGACGCCGCCGCCGGTGTAGCCCGCGTAGTACGTGAACGGCTGCGCCGTGACGCCGGTCACGGCATTGGCACGGCCGCCGCGGAAGGGGCCGACGCTGCGCCACTGCATGGCGCGCAGCGCGGAGGAGTCGAACACGGCGGTCGCCGCCGGGGCCGAGGGGGCGGCGGATGGACGCTGCGCGAGCAGCGGCAGCGCGAGCCCGAGCGAGAGGGGAAGCCAGTAGCGCATGGAGAAGATGGGGTGGAGGGTCCGCGGAGAAATTCACCTCTGGTCGCACCACTGGCTAGGTGCGCGTCCTCTCAACGGATGCGGCCCTCACGGCGTACCTTAACGATATCTCCGCCCCATCCCGTACGAGGTCCACTATGCGATTCCGGCTGACATTCCTGCTCTGCAGCGCCGCGGCCACTACGCTTCACTCGCAGGCGCTCGACTCCACCGCCACCGCCAACATGAAGTGGCGCACTGTCGGACCCGCCAATTTCATGGGCCGCCTCTCCGACGTCGTCGGCATTCCCGGCCCCAGCAAGACGCTCTTCGTCTCGGCCTCCGCCGGCGGCGTCTGGAAGACCACGAACAACGGCCTCACCTGGCGTCCCGTCTTCGACGACAAGCGCGTCGCCTCGATGGGGCCGATTGCCATCGCGCCGTCCGACACCCAGCAGGTATGGCTGGGCACCGGGGAGCCCAACTCGCGCAACAGCATCGAACCGGGCGCCGGCGTCTACAAGTCGGTGGACGGCGGCCTCACCTGGAAGTCGATGGGGCTTGAGAAGACGGGCCACATCGGGCGCATCGCGGTGAACCCGCGCAACCCGAACGTCGTGTGGGTGGCTGC
The DNA here is from genome assembly GCA_013822425.1 of Gemmatimonas sp. GTDB lineage: Bacteria > Gemmatimonadota > Gemmatimonadetes > Gemmatimonadales > Gemmatimonadaceae > PNKL01. The sequence continues at coordinate 34,190 of PNKL01000025.1, read as the reverse complement.
CCTCGGCGCGGCCTGGAGCAGCAATCCCGACCGCGGTCTGTACAAGACGGCCGACGGCGGCGCCACGTGGGAGCTGGTGAAGTTCATCAGCGACCAGGCAGGGTTCGTTGATGTGGACATTGACCCCAGGAACCCCGATGTGATGTATGCCGCGTCGTACGAGCGACTTCGCACACCGTACTCGTTGAAGAGCGGCGGCCCGGGTTCGGCGCTGTGGAAGTCCACGGACGCGGGCAGGACGTGGGCCGAGATCACGGGCAACGGCTTCCCGACGGGCATCAAGGGGCGCATCGAGATCGCGATTGCGCGCAGCAATCCGGACATCGTGTACGCGATGGTCGAAGCGGCCAGGCCCTCGAAGGACGGCAAGATCGTGGCCGAGCGCACCCCGCCCGAGAATGGGCTCTACCGCTCGGCCGACGGCGGCAAGACCTGGGTGAAGACGAACAACGCCAACGTGCGCCCGTTCTACTACTCGCAGGTGGCCGTCGATCCCAGGAACGCCGATCGCGTGTACTTCTCATCCACGCAACTGCAGGTGTCGGACGACGGCGGCAAGACGTCGCGCGTCGCCGCGCAGGGCGTGCACGTGGACGATCACGGGACCTGGATCGACCCCAACGATCCCGAGCGCATCGCCCTCGCCAACGACGGCGGCGTCGCGTTCTCGTTCGACAAGGGCGGGAACTGGCTCCAGGGGCAGAACCTCCCGATTGCGCAGTTCTACGAAGTCAGCTACGACATGTCGGTGCCGTACACGGTGTGCGCCGGCGCGCAGGATAACGGCACCTGGTGCGGCCCGAGCCGCCGCAAGAGCGGCGGCGTGAACAACGCCTACTGGTACACCATCAACGGCGGCGACGGCTTCTACACCGACCAGGACCCCACCAACCCCGACATCAAGTTCGGGGAGTCGCAGGGCGGCAACGTGTCGCGCGTGAACGTGCGCACCGGGGACCGCACGGCCATGCGCAAGCCGTCGTGGCAGGAGCAGTACAAGCGCTGGGAAGATTCCATCGCGATCGTGCACGGCGACATCACCAAGCCGGCCACCAGGGAAGTGACGGCGGCGGTGAATGCCCTCAAGGCGAAGCAGAAGGCCGACTCCCTGGACCTCGCGCTGCGCTACAACTGGAACTCCCCGTTCTTCCTGTCACCGCACAACCCGCGGACGTTCTACTTCGCGGGCAACCGCGTGCTGAAGAGCCTCAAGCAGGGCGACGACCTGTTCCTCATCTCCCCCGACCTGTCGAAGAAGCTGTGGGCGAAGATCGACACGTCCATGAACCTGACCGGCGGTGTCACGCTCGATGCCACGGGCGCCGAGACCTACGGCACGGTGACGACGCTCGCCGAGTCATACGTGAAGCCGGGGCTGCTCTTGGCCGGCACCGACGACGGCAACGTCTGGAAGTCGGTGGACGACGGCGCCACGTGGGAAGACCTCACGACGATGCCCGTTGCGGCAAAGAAGGGGAGGAAGTCGGCGCCCGCCAGCCGCTTCCCCGGGCTGCCGAACACCGAGGTCTATGTCGCACGCATCGAGCCGTCACACGTCGACTCACTGACGTTCTACGTCGTGTTCGACAACCACCGGAATGGGGATTTCACGCCGTACCTGTACGCCACGAACGACGGCGGAAGGACCTTCCGCTCGCTCGTCAACAACCTCCCGAAGGACATGCCGGGCGACTACCTGCGTGTGCTGCGCGAAGATCCGGTGAATCCAAACCTGCTCTTCGTCGGGTCGTCGGTGGCGGTATACGCCTCGATCGACAAGGGCGCGACGTGGTCGCGCTTCATGAGCGGCATGCCCACGGCGCCGATCTACGACCTCACGATCCACCCGCGCGACCGCGAGCTCATCGCGGCGACGCATGGCCGCGGCATCTGGATCGTGGACATCACGCCGCTGCAGCAGATGGATGCCGCGGTGATGGCGTCGGCGACGCACCTGTTCGCGCCACGCACCGCCTTCCAGTGGGGCGAGGCCCCGACGCTGCTGGCCAGCGGCAACGGCAACGCGCAGATGTTCTTCGCCGTCCCGAGCCCGGCGTACGGGGCCGACCTCTGGTACCGGATCGGCGCCGGTGCGTCCGGGTCGGCGCGCGTCATCATCACCGGTGCGGCCGGCGACACGCTCGCGAACCTGGCCGCCGTGGGGACGCCGGGCGTGCACACGGTCACGTGGAACTTCCGCGCCGGTGCGCCGGCGGCGGCCGCCGTGCCGCTTTCACCGTCGGAAAAGCGTGACTCGATCATCAAGGCGACGCGCGCACCGGTGGTGCTCGATTCGCTCGCCAAGGCCAACTACGACAGCACGGCGCTCGCCCGGGTGAAGCAGCTGCTGAATCCGACACCGGGCGCCGGCGGCGGCTTCGGCGGCGGCTTCGGCGGCGGCTTCGGCGGCCGCGGTGGCGGCGGCGGCGGCGGCGGTGGCGGACTGGCGGGACGCACAGGCATCGCATGCGAGCGCCCGCTGACGCAGTGGGAGACGTTCTGTCCACGCCCGGGTGAGGGTTCGATGGCCCGCTCCGGAACCGCACCAGAGCCACTGGCCGGCCTGCAGGCTCGTGGACCCGAGCCGGAAAACGTGCGGAGGGTCTTCGATCTCATCGGCCTCAAGATTCCGGCGAGTGCCGGCCGCGGTGGATTCGGTGGCTTTGGCGGCGGCAGCGAGGCGGGCCCAGGCTCCTACCTCGTGACGCTCAACGTGGGCGACAAGACGTACAAGCAGGTGCTTCGCATCGAGCGCGTGAGCGGTACGGGCACCGGCGGCGGGTTCCCGTTCGGCGAGCATGATCGCTGAGCTGCTGCATCAGAATGGGCGAGGGGCGGCCGCGATGGCCGCCCCTCGTTCGTTTCGGCGGGGAGATTCCGGCCCTCAGTCTGACGGCGTGACGATGCGCCTGAAGGGTGGATAGTCGCGCAGCGGCAGCCAATCCGAGAAATAGTGGAGGCGCCGGCGAATGCCGAAGCCCTGCCCCTGCCTCAGGGACAGTTCCAGCAATGCAATCGCCTCGTCCCAATGCGCGCGACCGACGTTCACGGTAATCGCCGCACGTTCGTACGTCGGCGCGCCCTGCAGTCGCTCGGCTGGAAGGGCTTCGAGCCAAGCGAGCTGAGCCCGCATTTCCTTCACCCTGCCCTGCTTCGCATACAGTCGCCCCAGCATGCCTCGAGGGCGCGTGTCGCTCGTGTCCGTGGCGATCGCCGCCTTCATCAGGCGCTCGGCCTCATCCACCCGGCCAAGAAGCGTGAGGGCGATCGCCTTGCGCAATGAGAAGTCGATGCGGCGTCGCACCGGGGCGTCGTTGCGATCGAACCACGTCACCGCGAGCGAGGCCAACTCACGCGCTTCGGCAGGGTGACCGTGGGCATTCAACTCGTTGGCGGCCGTGAGGTACACATTGCCCGCGAAACCGAAGAGCGTGCCATTCTCCGCCGCCGACTCAACCGCCGGCAGGAGGCGACGGATTTCGTCGATGCGACCGAGCGCGGCGAGTCCCTGCAGCTCAAGGGCGAGAAGCGTGGCGTCGTTGGGCCGCATGGTTCGCGCACGGCGGATGGTCACCAGTGCCGAGTCGTAGCGGCCCACAGAGTGCCAGACATCGGCAACATTGCCCCAGAAGTTCGCTTGACGCGGCAGCGTCGTGCTGTCGCCGACGATCGAGGGTGCGACGGCGTAGTAGCTGCGCAGCGCCTCATTCGGCCGATTGAGCTCCAGCAGCAGCGTGGGGAGGATGCGGCGCAGGGGCGAGGAGGGGTCGATGGCCAGGAGCTTGCGGATGGCCTCGACACTGGCGTCCCCTATCTCAGCATAGGTGCTCCGTGCGACGTCAGCGAAGGCGACTTCGTACGGGGAGCCACTGGCACGTGCCTGGGCAACCCACTGATCGACGGTGTCGGCGCGTGCCACCCCGCCCGGCGCACGGGAGATATACGAGTTCCAGCCGTAAAAGAAGCCGAGCCAGAGCCTCGACTGCAGGAAGGCGGTGTCGGCCACGACGGCCTCGCGCAATGAGGCGACCAGCCACGTTGCCCCGCCGACCGTGGAGCTGAACCCGTCTACTGCCGCATCGAGGGTCCGCAGTATCTGCAGCGACGGCAGGTGGCCGGTGGGAAGCGTCACGACGCCCAGCCGCGGGCTCGTCACGAAACCGACGGCAACCGCGAGCGGCTCCACGATGCGCTTCACGTCCGCCGCGGCGGCGTTCTTCGCGATGAGCGCGCTCGGCAACTGCCGAACCAGCACTCCCGTGGCTGCGTCGACGAGCCGCATCCGCACCTGCACGTCTGTTCCGGCAAGGAGCAACGAGGTGACCACGACGGTCCGTGCGCCTGCCCTGCGCCCTGTGCTGGCCGCGTCCGCATCGGAGGCCTCAGGGCGCTGCCCCGTGCGCAGCTTGGCCCACGGCAGCTCAGCGATCAGTTGCGCCAGCGCGTCATCCACGGACGCGGCGGTTGCGCTCAACGTGGCATCGCCGCCGTTCGCGGTGGGTATCGCCAGCACGACCGTCCGATCCGCCGTCACCGCGGAGCGGCGCCCGCGCAGCATCCACGCACCGGCCGCGGCCAGCACAGCGACGACCCCGACGACAGCCATCCACCGCCAGCGTCCACGCGACGCCCGAGGGACGGGCGTCGACTGCGCCAGTGCCGCAGCAAATGCCCTCGTCGTCGGAAAGCGGTCGGCGGGGGCCTTCTGCAGCGCCCGATGGATAGCATCGCTGATGTGCGGCGCGACGTTCGCGCGGGTGGCGGTGACGGGCCGCGGGGTCTCGGTCATGAGCCGCGCCATGATCACCTGCGCGGTTCCTCCCGTGTGCGGCGGCTCACCGGTGAGCATCTCGTATGCCATCGCGGCCAGCGAGTACTGGTCGGTGCGCGCATCGAGCTGCCGCTCGCCGGTCGCCTGCTCGGGCGACATGTACTGCGGCGTGCCGAGCGAGAGGCCTGTCTGCGTGACGCGCGCGCCGCCGGCGTTGCTCACGGCGAGCGCGATGCCGAAATCCGCGACCACGGGCTGCCCGGCCTGCAGCAGGACATTCTCGGGCTTGAGGTCGCGGTGAATCACGCCGCGCTCGTGCGCGTAGTCGAGCGCTCCGGCGATGGCGGTCACCAGGCGCACGGTCTCGTCGATCGGGAGCTGTCGCTCACGCTCGAGCCGCGCGCGCAGCGTCTCCCCCTCGACGTACGGCATCACGTAGTACAACTGGCCCGCCGCCTCTCCGCTGTCGAACAGTGGGAGCAGGTTCGGGTGCTGCAGCGCGGCCGTGACTGTGATTTCGCTCTGGAACCGCTCGTGCCCAAGCACGGCACCGAGTTCCGGATCGAGGACCTTGATGGCCACACGGCGCTCGTGCTTGCGATCGCGGGCGAGCAACACGGTGGCCATGCCTCCGCGCCCGAGCTCGCGCTCGACGTCGTAGCGGTCGGTAAGGGCCGATCGAAGCTCGGTCAGGAGATCGGTCAAGAACAGGCCTGTGCGGGGGGCACCGGAAGTTTGTCCATGGTGCATCGTCGTGTCCAGTCGCGCCGACCGCAGTCGCGCCGACCGCATCCGCACGGTGCACCGCCTCGCGTTCAGCGTGCGCTGGCAGATCCGCGTTGTTATCGCGACCTTCCAGCGTGCCGTCTCCACGCCATTCGCTTCTCCACGGACCACTTCAATGACGCGTCATCTCTCCACGCTTCTGCGCGCGCTGCTCCTGACCGTTCCCGTGGGCGTCCTCGCCCAAGGCGCACCGGCCGCCAAGCCGGCGGCAAAACCCGCCGAGGCGAAGCCCGCAGCCGCCGCCCCGGCAGCCAAGCCCGCTCCGAAGGGCACCGCAGCCGCGCCCGCGGCGAAGTCCGTCCCCGCTGACACCACGCCCCGTTCGCCCTTCACGACCGAAGCCTTTGGCGGCCTTCGCGCGCGCAACGTAGGCCCGGCCATGACGTCGGGACGCATCGGCGCGCTCGCCGTGCACCCCGATAACCCCGCGATCATCTATGTCGGCGCCTCGTCGGGCAACGTGTGGAAGACCGTCAACGGCGGTGCGACGTGGCAGCCGATCATGGACCGCGAAGGATCGTACTCGATCGGCTGGATCACCATTGACCCGCGCAACCCGAACATCGTCTGGGTGGGCACCGGCGAGAACAACTCGCAGCGCTCGGTGGCGTACGGCGATGGCGTCTACAAGTCCGAGGACAACGGGCGCTCGTGGAAGAACGTCGGCCTCAAGGCGTCCGAGCACATCGGCAAGATCGTGGTGGACCCGACGAACAGCGACGTCGTGTACGTCGCCGCGCAGGGCCCGCTGTGGAACGCCGGCGGCGACCGCGGCCTCTACAAGACCACCGACGGCGGCAAGACGTGGGAGCAGGTGCTCAAGATCAGCGAGCACACCGGCGTCTCGGACGTCGAGGTGGATCCGCGCAACCCGAAGATGGTCCTCGCCGCCTCGTACCAGCGGCGCCGGCACTTCTTCACGCTGATCAACGGCGGCCCGGAGAGCGCCATCCACCGCAGCACCGACGGCGGCAAGACGTGGGCCAAGGTCAACACGGGGCTTCCCGGTGAGGAACTCGGCCGCATCGGCATCGCCATCTCGCCCGTCAACCCGAACATCGTCTACGCCAACGTCGAGGCCGCCAACCGCAAGGGCGGCATCTACCGCTCGAGCGACAACGGCGTGACGTGGGAGAAGCGCAGCGACTACAACCAGGGCTCGATGTACTACGGCCAGATCTGGGCCGACCCGGTGGACGTGGACCGCATCTACATCCCGGACGTGTACACGCAGGTCTCCGACGACGGCGGCCGCACGCTGCGGCAGCTGGGCCAGCGCAGCATGCACGTGGACAACCACATCATGTGGGTGGACCCGAAGAACACCGACCACATCCTGATGGGCAATGACGGCGGGCTCTACCGCAGTTGGGACCGCGGCGGTACGTGGACGTTCTACGAGAACCTGCCGATCACGCAGTTCTACGACGTGGACGTCGACTACGACCTGCCATTCTACAACATCGTGGGCGGCACGCAGGACAATTACTCGCTGCACGGCCCGTCGCGCACGCGCTCTGACCACGGCATCCTGAACCAGGACTGGGTCGTCACGCAGGGCGGCGACGGCTTCGTGTCGCGCGTGGATCCGACCGATCCGAACACCATCTACGCCGAGGCGCAGCATGGCGCCATGGTGCGCGTGGACCGCCGCACGGGGCAGCGCATCGGGATCAAGCCGACCACCGAGCCCGGGGAGGATCCGGCCCGCTGGAACTGGGACACGCCGATCATCATCTCGCCGCACCTGCACACGCGGCTCTATACGGCGTCGCAGCGGCTCTACCGCAGCGACGACCGCGGCAACACCTGGAAGGCCCTCTCACCCGACCTCTCGCGGCAGGTGCCGCGCAACCATCTGCCGGTGATGGGCAAGATCTGGGGACCCGACGCGGTGGCGAAGAACCAGTCCACCGCGCTCTACGGGAACATCAGCGCCATCGCCGAGTCGCCGAAGGTGGAGGGGCTCCTCTACGTCGGCACCGATGACGGCCTGGTGCAGGTGAGCGAGGACGGCGGCGCCAACTGGCGCCGCGTCGACTCGCTCCCCGGCGTGCCGAAGGACGCATACATCGCGCGCATCCGCGCGTCGCAGCACGACGCGCGCACCGTGTACGTGGCGGTGGAAAACCACCAGAACGGCGACTTCAAGCCGTACCTCCTCAAGAGCACCGACGTCGGGCGCACGTGGACTTCGATTGCCGGCGACTTGCCGGCACGCGGTTCCGTGTACGCCTTCGCCGAGGATCACGGCGACGCCAACCTGCTCTTCGCCGGCACCGAGTTCGCGGCGTGGGCGACCAAGGATGGCGGCAAGCACTGGTTCAAGTTGCCGGGGCTGCCCACGATTGCGGTACGCGACCTGGCGATCCAGAAGCGCGAGAACGACCTGGTGATCGCGACGTTCGGCCGCGGCTTCTACGTGATGGATGACTACACCCCGCTGCGCCGCGCGACCGCCGCCTCGCTCAAGGCCGCCGGTGTCGAACCGGTGCGCCGCACGTGGCTGTACGTGCCGACGCAGAACTACGGCGGGCGCGGCAAGTCGTTCCAGGGCGAGAACTTCTTCACGGCCGACAACCCGCCGTACGGCGCGGTGATCACGTACTACCTGCCGGACGCGCTCAAGACAAAGCAGGCGAAGCGCGTGGAGGCGGAGAAGGCCGCGGAGAAGGCGGGCAAGCCGATCAGCTACCCGTCGAACGAGGAACTAAAGGCCGAGGCGCGCGAGGAGGCGCCGACGGTGATCGTCACCATCAGCGACTCGACCGGCGCGCCCATCCGCACGCTGACCAACCCGGTCGGCAAGGGGTTCCAGCGCGTGGCGTGGGACCTGCGCCTTGCGGCCACCACCCTCGCGCGTCCGCGCGCGCCCGGTGGCGAAGGCGAGGGCGAGGGCGGTGGTGGCGGCCCGAGCGGACCGTATGTCGTCCCGGGCACGTACTCCGTCAGTGTCGCCCATCGGGTTGACGGCGTCGTGACGCCAATTGGTGCGGCGCAGACTGTCGAGGTGCTGAATGACCCGGTCGGTACCGTGACGATGGCGGACCACGCGGCGCGCGCCAGGCTCATGACCCGTCAGCAGGAGCTGCAGCGGCAGGTGAGCGGGGCGCTCGAACTCGCCACGGCGACGCGGGCGCGGCTGGACGCCATGCAGCGCGCGGCAGACCAGGCGCCGGCGGTGACGGCGTCGGTGCAGATTGACGTGCGCGCGGCCATCAAGGTGATCGAGGGCGTCCTCGAGGCGCTGCGTGGCGACGCCATCCTGGCCGGCCGCAACGAGGCGACGCCGCCGTCGATCAGCAGCCGGGTGTCGGTGGACATGGGACGCACACTGGGCCCACCGACCAACACGATGGTCCGCGACCTGGACATCGCGGAGTCGCAATTCACGTCGCAGCGCGCCGCGCTGCGCGTGCTGGTGCAGGAGACCATCCCGAAGCTGGAGGCGGCACTGGAGAAGGCCGGCGCGCCGTACACGCCGGGGCGATTGCCGTAGGCAATCGGCAGACGGGAGACGGGAGACGGAAGCGCGCGCGGCGGGTGACCGGACGTTGGTCACCCGTCGCCACAACCGAGGAGCCCCCTGTGAGTTATCACGCCCTTCACCACCGGCGGTGGCGCATCGCCATTGCCCTCACCGCCGTGGTGGCCGCGGTCTATTTCGGCTTCATCCTGCTCGTCGCGTACGCCAAGCCCCTCATGGGCCGGCTGCTCGTGCCGGGACTGAGCATCGGCATCCTGCTTGGCGCGCTCGTCATCGTCGCGGCGTGGGTCACCACGTGGATCTACGTGCGCTGGGCCAACACGCACTTTGACAGCGAGATCACGCGGCTGAAGGCCGAGGGCGGCAAGTGACCGCCGCACTGCCAGTGCCGGCTCTGGCGTGGGCCCAAGCGGCGGCCGTGCAGGCCGCCGCACCGGCGGCTTCCGTTCCCGCCAGCGCCATCGGCAAGTCGAACGTCGTGTCGATGTCGTTCTTCTTCGCCTTCATCGCCATCACGCTCGGCATCACCTACTGGGCGGCACGGCGGACGCGCACCGCTGAGCACTTCTATGCGGCCGGCCGCACGGTGAGCGCCGGCCAGAACGGCTTCGCACTCGCCGGCGACTACATGAGCGCCGCGTCGTTTCTGGGCATCGCGGGGCTCGTCTCCACGGCGGGCTTCGACGGGCTCATCTACTCCACGGGCTGGCTCGTCGGCTGGCCGGTGGTGCTCTTCCTCATCGCCGAGCCGTTGCGCAACCTGGGCAAGTACACCTTTGCCGACGTCGTGGCCACCCGCCTGCAGCACACGCCGGTGCGCATGGCGGCGGCCGTCGGCACGCTGACCACGGTGCTGTTCTACCTCATCGCGCAGATGGTGGGAGCCGGCTCGCTCATCAAGCTGATGTTCGGCCTGTCGTACGAGAACGCCGTCATCATCGTGGGCGCGGCGATGATGGCGTACGTGCTGTTCGGCGGCATGCTCGCCACGACGTGGGTGCAGATCGTGAAGGCGGTGCTGCTGCTGGGGGGCGCCTTCCTGCTCGCGACGATGGTGATGGCGCATTTCCACGGCAGTCCGGCGGCGCTCTTCGCCGCGGCGGCCGAGAAGTACGGTAGCGGCGTGCTCGCCCCGGGCAAGCTGGTCACCAACCCGCTCGACACGATCTCCCTCGGCCTCGCGCTGATGTTCGGCACGGCCGGGCTGCCGCACATCCTCATGCGCTTCTACACGGTGCCCGACGCGCGTGCGGCGCGGACGTCGGTTTTCTACGCCACGGGGCTCATCGGGGCCTTCTACCTGCTGACCTTCATCCTGGGTTTCGGCGCGATGGTGCTCGTCGGGCCCGACGTCATCACGCAGTTCGACAAGGGCGGCAACATGGCCGCGCTGCTGCTCGCCGAGTTCCTCGGCGGCACGCCGTTCCTCGGCTTCATCGCCGCAGTGGCCTTCGCGACGATTCTCGCCGTGGTGGCCGGGCTCACGCTGTCCGGCGCGTCGGCGTTGTCGCACGACCTCTGGACGAGCCTCGTGCGCAAGGGGGAGGTGCGTCCGGCCGAGGAGATGAAAGTGGCGCGCGTCGCCACCGTCATCGCGGGCGTGCTGGCGGTGACCTTCGGCATCGCCTTCAAGGGACAGAACGTGGCCTTTATGGTGTCGCTCGCCTTCGCGATCGCCGCCAGCGCCAACTTCCCGGCGCTCGTGTTGTCCATCTTCTGGCGCCGCTGTACCACGTGGGGCGCGGTGGCATCCATGGTGTTCGGCACCTTCGCCACCGTCGGATTGATCGCGTGTTCACCCGTGATCCAGGTGGAGATGCTGCACCACGACGCCGCGTGGTTCCCGCTGAAGAACCCGGCGCTCGTGACGATTCCCGGCTCGTTCTTCATCGGGATCGTCGTGTCGCTCCTCACGCGCGACGATCGCGCGTCGCACGGGTTCGACGAGATGGTCTCGGCGATGACGTCGGGATCGCGGGCGCATTAAGTGCGTGATCCAGTCCTTTTCACCACGGAGGACACGGAGGAAGAATGAGGGCCACGGAGTACTGCAACTTCTTGGAGGAACAGCACGCGCCACGCGGGTATCAGCGTGGCGCGAAGTCGTTACCCCAGCAGTGGCAGTCCTCCGTGGCCCTCCAGCGGTTCTCCGTGCGCTCCGTGGTGTAAGAGGTCAGCGCACAAACACTACACTCCGATGAGCGACCCGTACCCCCTTCCCCGCGCGTCCACCGGCCACGAGGTGACCACCTCATCGCCGCGCACGCCGAAGATCACGTCGTTCAGGTGCGTCACGATGCAGACATGGTTGGGCACGACGCGCACCAGTTCGCCCACGCGCGGACGCCAGATGGAGCCCGACAGGTCGAGGATGCCGTGCTCCTCGCTCATCCGCGACACCACAACCTCGGGACGGTCGAGCAGCGCCCCCCACCCCTCCCCGGCCGCACCACGGATCGGCTCGCGCCCCAGCGCCTTGGCGCCCGCGTCAATGACGGCCTGCCCTGGCACGCTCGTGCTCACGACGGTGGCGAGCACCGTGAACGCGCAGTCCTCCCAGCGGCAGGCACCGATCTCGGCGGTCGTGCGATCATTGTAGACGTACGTCCCCGGACGAATCTCGGTGAGGCCCGTGATTTCGTGTGATCGCCACATGGTGGGCGTGGAGCCGCCGCTCACGATGGCGGGCGGCAATCCGGCTTCCGTGAACGCCTCGATCGCCTCCGTCACGCGGTATCGCAGCCGCGCCAGCGCGGCGTCCTGCGCCGTGACGGGTTCGCGGATGTGCCCGGGGTAGAACGCAATTCCCGAGAACTCGAGCGGCGGGTTGGCGTGCACATGCCTGGCCAGCGTGATGGCGTCGTCGAGCGAGGGCACGCCGACGCGGTGCATGCCCGCGTCGAACTCCACGGTCACCGCCACCGCCCGGTCGTGCCGCACCGCCGCCGCCGCGAGCTGGTCAATGGCTTCGGCGGAGTCGAGTTGCACACGCAACGCCACGTCGTCGCGCACCGTGAACAGCCGGTCGAGCTTGGCGTGGCCGATCACCGGGTATGCGACCAGCAGGTCATCAGACGCCTGCTGCATCACGGTCGCCTCGTGCGGTGTGGCGCACGAGAGCCCGGCGGCGCCGCGCCGCACCTGCTCACGTCCCACGTACACCGACTTGTGCGTCTTGCTGTGCGGGCGCAGCGCGAGGCCGTGGGCGTCCGCATAGGCCTGCATCGAGTCGAGATTGTCCGCCATCACGTCGAGGTCGACGAGCGGGACGGGCGTTTCAAGCTGGTCGAGGGTCATCGGTCCTGCCGGCGAAAGAGATAGCTGGCTTTGACAAATTCAACAATATCTTCAACCCGCCCGGCGCGGACGGCGTGATGTCGCTGGACATCAGCCGGCTCGACGAAACGCTGCCGGTCGCGTAGGCGCCGCACGCGTCGCTCGACCCACGGGGGAGGTGACGTCGCCTCCTCCGTGCCCCGTCAGTCGGTCTTCCGCTTGTCCGTGTGCCGCGCCACCACGTGGTGTGGCTTGGGTCGCGGCGGCCGTTGCGGCGCGAGGATCGTGCCGCGGCATCGCGGCGCGCCGCAGCGGCAGGCATAGCGCCGCTCGTCCTCCGGCGTTTCGGTGCCGTCGCGCGCGTAGCCGTAGTCGTAGAACAGTTCTTTGCCCTTTGCGATCCGCTTGCGCGCGTAGATGAAAACGCGGCTTCCCTCGATGACCGCCTCGCAGTTGGGCGCGCACGAGTGGTTGATGAAGCGCGCGTCGTTGCCGCCCACGAGGGCGTCGATCACCGTCTGGCGTGACACGGCGAACAGGAAGGTGTGGTGCGACGCCATCGCCGCGTCGCTGTACCGGGCATCGGCCTCGGCGTGCGAAATGCGCTCGCCCAGGTACTCGATGAGTCGTTCACCCTTGCGGATGTCGCGGATCGCGAAGGCGCCGCGCCCGGCAACGGCGGAGCGCCGGACCTTGAACGCGGGTGTGGTGGGGGCGGAGCGTGGCGGCATGCGGATGGGAGAGAGGTGTCCGTGAAAGCTACATGAGCGGCATGGAGTGACGAACTGCCACGCGACACGGCGGCACACGCAGGCGGCACACGCAGACGGCACACGCAGACTGGCGGCGCCCGAGCGCCTGATGCATCGTGCGTTCATGCCACAGTCCAGCGTCAATCCCGCCACGGGCGACGTCCTCGCCGTGATCGCCGACCATTCCGAAGCCGACGTCGAACGCCTCCTCGCACGCGCCGCAGCGGCGTCCCGGCGATGGCGCGCCACGCCGCTCGACACCCGCACTGCCATGCTGCGACGGATGGCGGACCTGCTCGACGAGGAGCGCGAGACGCTGGCGCGGCTCGCGACGCTCGAGATGGGCAAGCCGGTGGCCGCGGCGCGGCAGGAAGTCGCCAAGTGCGCGCTCCTCTTCCGGTACTGCGCCGACGAAGCCGCGGCGCTGCTGGCGCCGGAACGCGTCGTGCGCGGCGGTCTTGACGAAGGCGCGGTGCATTTCCACCCGCTCGGCGTGCTGCTGGCCATCATGCCGTGGAACTTCCCGTACTGGCAGGCGATTCGCGCTGCCGCCCCCGCGCTCGCGGCCGGCAATGTCGTGCTGCTCAAGCATGCGTCCAACGTGCCGCAGTGCGCCCTGGCCATCGAGCGGCTCTTCATCGCAGCGGGCGCCGGCGACGGCACCTTCACCACGCTGTTCATCTCCGGGTCGCGTGCGGGGGCGCTCATCGAGGATCCGCGCATCGCCGCGGTGACGCTCACCGGCTCCGAGGCGGCGGGCCGCGACGTCGGCGCGCGCGCCGGTCGTGCGGTCAAGCCATGCGTGCTCGAACTCGGCGGCAGCGACCCCTTCGTCGTGCTCGCCTCCGCCGACGTGGACGCCGCGGCCGCCACCGCCGTGCGCGCACGCTGCATCAACAACGGCCAGTCGTGCATCGCGGCCAAGCGCTTCATCGTCCACGAGGCGGTTTACGACGCGTTCGCGGCACGCTTCACCGCGGCGATGCGCGCGCTGGTCATTGGCGACCCGCTGCTCGACGGCACCGACATCGGCCCGCTCGCCACCGCATCCATCAGGAGCGAAGTGGACGACCAGGTGCGCCGCACCGTCGCCGCCGGCGCGCGTGTCCTCTGCGGTGGTATCGTTCCTCCCGGCCCGGGCAACGTCTACCTGCCCACGGTGCTCGCGTACGTGCCGCGCGACTCGGCGGCGGCGCGCGAGGAGGTCTTTGGGCCGGTCGCCCCACTCTTCCGCGTGGCCAGCGCCGATGAGGCGCTCGCGCTCGCCAATGACACGACCTTTGGGCTCGGCGCCTCGGTGTGGACGCGCGACCCCGCGGAGGCCCGGCGCTTCGCCGACGGCATCGAGGCCGGCTCCGTCTTCATCAATGCGATGGTGGCCAGCGATCCACGCTTTCCGTTCGGCGGCGTGAAGATGAGCGGGGTGGGACGCGAACTCGCGCGTGAGGGACTCCGCTCGTTCGTGAACGTCAAGACCGTGCGCGGCACGCCGTAGCGGCCACCGCCGCAGCCGTGCGCCGTCGCTACCGCGGCCTGGTGAAGAAGCGGCGGATGGACCGCCACCAACGCGCCCAGCGCGTCGCGCGCCGTTCCTGCCGCGCGAGCTCGCGCGTGAGGTCGCGCGTGAGGTCGCGCCACTCGCGACGCATGGACGCCGCATCGAGGAAGCGGCGGTCGGGCTCGGGCTCGAGCGCGCGGTGCAGCCAGTCACCGAGTTCGGGCGGGAATTGACTGAGGTCAATCCGCCCCGCAAGCTGCTGCGCAAGGATGGTGCGCGCGTCGCCGCCGCCGAACGGCAACGCGCCGGTCAGCGCGAAGATCACGATGCCGGCCACCGCGAACAGGTCGGCGCCCACCCCCTGCTTCTCGCCCAGCAGCTGCTCGGGGGCCGCGAAGGCGGGCGTGCCGGACGCACTGGCCTTGTCGTCACCGAGCGCGTTCGCGATGCCGAAGTCCGACAGCCGCCACCGCCGGTAGCGGTCAATGAGGATGTTCTCCGGCTTGATGTCGCGGTGGATGATCCCGTTCGCGTGCGCCAGGCTGAGCCCGTCGAGCACCGAGTCCACCTGCGGCGCGATCTCGGCGAGCGTCCGCGGCCCTTGACGCGCCACGAGGTCGGCCACCGAGCCCTCTTCCTGGACTTCCATCGTGTACCAGGAGACGTCCCCCTTGGAGTCCCACGAGAAAATGGGGACGATCGCCGGATGCTTGAGCTGCGCGGCGAGCCGCGCCTCTCGACGAAAGCGCGCGACCGCGTCTTCATTCCGGGCGAACGCTGGGTGAAGCATCTTGAGCGCCACCTCGCGCTCAAGCGACAGGTCGCGCACGCGCCACACGGAACCGAACTGCCCGGCGCCAAGCGACGCCAGCACTTCATAGTCGTCGCCGGTGGCCCAGCGCAGGCGATCCTCCTCCGAGACGGCGCGGTACTCGCCCGACGACTGGTCCACGCCCACCACGAGCGGCGTTCCCGTGCCGGAGATGCGCTCGATCTGCCGCAGCATCGCCGGCAGGTTGAAGAACCGGTCGCCAGGTTCAGGCGCGAGCGCGCGGTCAATCAAGTCGGCCACGCTCGCCGGGCACTCCGGCCGCACCCAGCGCAGGGGTGGCAGGTCCACGAGCGGCGGCAGTTCGCCGGTGAGAATGGCGAAGCAGACGGCCCCCAGCTGCCACTGGTCGCTCGCCGGCGTCGGGCACCAGGGGCCTGAGACAAGCTCGGGCGGCATCGGCACCCACTGGCCGTCGGGACGCACGCTGGCGGGGATTTCTTCGCGCGGCACCGCCCACTGCCAGCCCAGCAGGTACAGCCGCCCCGCCGGCGTCGTGTAGATGTTGTCGGGCGACACCGCGCCATGCGTGGTGCCCGTATCGTGGAGGTACGCGAGTGCCGAACCCGCGGCGCGTAGCACGCGCAGCACGTATGGCACGGTCTCCGTGCCGATGCGCCGCAACCGCGCGCCGACCGTCTCGCCCGCCACCCAGCGCCGCAGGTAGCCGGGCCCGCGCCGGCTCTCGCGATACCGCCGCCAATAGTGGTACGTCGTCGGGATGTTCGGGTGGTTCCGGTGTGCCAGGTGCCGGGCCTCCGCGAACAGCCACGACTCATGCGCCGGGTCGGGCGCCGTTACCAGCGCGAGCGGACGCCCGAACGCGTCAATCACCTGCATCGCGTGCCGGTGCGGCGTGAACACCCCGTCGTCGCCCCAACGCCAGCCGGGCGGAAGCTCCCAGCGGTCGAGGTGTGGCGGAATGCCGCTCGACGGCTTCTGCGATGGCGTGGGAATGGGGGAACTCATGACGCGTGTAATGTGTCAGGACGCTCCCTTTCCGACCAGCCGGATCGTCACCGCCGTTCCTTCGCCAGGCGCGCTCGAGACCTCGATCCCTCCGCCCCACCCCTCGATCAACCGCCGGCTGATGGCAAGCCCGAGGCCGCTGCCGCTGGTGCGCGTGGAGAAGTGCGGCTCGAAGATCCGCGGCAGCACGTTCGATGGAATGCCGTGGCCGTCGTCGCGCACCACGAGGCGCACGTGCCCTTCTCCCTTGCCCAGCGACACCCGCACGCGCCGTGCACCCGCGTGGCGCGCGTTCTCAAGCACGTTCAGCAGGGCCTCGCGCAGTTCCTGCTCGCGCGCCATCGCCATCACCGACCCCGCGGCGCCGTCCACCAGCCACTCGACGTCACCCGCGCCAAGCTGCTCGAGGCGCACCACGTCCGCAACGATGGCCGACACGTCCACCTCGCCCGCCGGCGCCTGCTCCTCGGGCACCATGCCGTAGCGGCTGAAGGCGCGCGCGATCTCGTCGAGCCGGTCGATCTCCGCGAGCATGCGGGCCACGTTGGCATCGAGCACGGCGTCGAAATCCACGCGGGCATCACCGCGCGCGCGCTGCAGGTGCTGCATGCCCAGGCGCATCGGCGTGAGCGGATTCTTGATCTCGTGGGCCACCTGCCGCGCCATCTCGCCCCAGGCGAGCACGCGCTGGGCCCGCGCCAGCTCGCTGAGATCGTCAACGGTGATCACCGCACCGCGCGCGCCGCGCAGCAGCCGCGTCAGCCGCACGTGCAGCTGCACACCGCCGGGGCGCTCGATATCGAACTCCTCCTGCTCCGCCGAGCCCGACAGGAAGCGGCGCAGCCGCTCGGCGAGCGGCGCGTCGAGCACGTCACCGGCCGCCGTTCCCGGCAGGGCGCCCGCCGGCAGCAGCGCCACGGCACGCGGATTTATGAGCGAGATGCGCCCGTCGGCGTCCACGGCGATGACGCCGCTCGCGACGTCGCGCAGTACGGCGGACAGGCGGCGCTCTGCGGACTCGAGCGCGTCACGACTCGCGCCGAGGTCCGCCGCCATCTGCCGGAAGGCGTCGAAGACCGGCTCGAACTCCACCGGAGGCCGGCCCTCTGGCAGCGGTTCGCGCGCGCCGCTTGCCACCGCGAGCGCGCCGCGGCGCAGCGTGTCGATGGGGCGCGCAAAGGTGCGCGCCGCGATCCCGCTCAGCCAGAATGCCGCCAGGGCACCGAGCGCCGTGACGAACACCACGAGCACGGCCACGTCACGGCGGCGCCGGTCGAGCGCCAGCTCGTCACTGCGCGCCGGGGCCGACAGGACGTGTTGCACGCCCGCTGTATCCACGACCGCCCGGTAGCCGAAGCG
This sequence comes from Gemmatimonas sp., assembly GCA_013822425.1. GTDB lineage: Bacteria > Gemmatimonadota > Gemmatimonadetes > Gemmatimonadales > Gemmatimonadaceae > PNKL01. Next base: position 16,463 of record PNKL01000025.1, on the reverse strand, counting down.
CACCGACGTTCCACCCACCACCTCATCCATTCCGGCCAGCAGGTCGTCGCCGTCGCCGAGTGCCCGCACGACGGGCGGCGGAAGGAGGCGTCCGACCGGGGACAGCGCGTCATACAAGGCATCGCTCGTCCCGACCATCAGGCCGTCGGCGTACCGCAGCAGCGGCGAGTCGAAGCGCGTGCCCGCCTCGCTGAGCGGCAGGCTGTCGGGCGATGTCCACACGCCGCGGAGCGTCTCGCGCACCAGCAGGTCACGGCTCTGGCGGTCATCCGATTGGAGCCGCCGGTACGTCCATGCGGCAAACCCAGCCGCCGGCAGCACGAAGAAGGCGAAGAGCGCCAGCGAGAGCCGCAGGCGATAACTGCGCGGCCAGCCGCGCGCCCACGCACGCAGCCAGCGCGGACCGGTCCCCTCGGCGGCGAAGAGCAGACCCCACAGCAGCGACACCAGCAGCAGGTCCACCATCACCAGCAGCGCACCGCGCGGTGCCAGCACCTCGAGGCCGCGCAGCTCCAGCCGCGCGTGCACGCGCTCCGTGCCGGCATCGCCCACCGGCACCACCCAGTCGCCGTGCAGCTCCGAGCCGCGCCGGCTCCATCGTCGCGTCCCCGCGGAGGCCTCGTGCGGGTCGCCAAGTTGCAGCGTGTAGGGCGGCTCGGCACTCGGCGCCTGCCCCAGGCCCAGCATCGCGATGAACGGGTCCGCCGGCACCAGCTTGGTGCGCGGCGAGATCACGACCGTCGTGACCGTGCCGTTCGCGTGCGGTACCGCGAGCACGAGTTGCGACACCGGTGCCGCCGTGGTCTGCCGCAGCGTCGGCCGCCGCAGGCGGCGCGCTTCGAGCGCAAAGGCGTCGAGACCCCGCGTCGAACCGGCAGCCATGGCCACGCGGAGATCCGCCACCGGTCGCCCGGCAGAATCCCATGAGGTCAGTTCGGCCGGGAAGCCGGCAGCGCCAAGCTCGCTCGACGCATAGCGGGCCAGCAGCCCGACACGGTTCGGCGGCGGCGCCTCCTGCGCGAGGTCGGCGGCCAGGCGCTGCAGCAGTGAGGTGGCGTCGGGGTCGGCCGTGCCCATGGCCGCGACATCGCGCTCGGCAAGCTGTACGCGCTGCCGGACCGACGCTGCCCACACGAGGGTCACGGCGCCGCATGCCGCAACGAAGGCCGTGCGCAGCACCGCGCGGCGCGCGCGACGCGACGTCGCGAGCGCGCCAATCGCTGCGATCCACAGCAGGGGATACCATCCCGGCAATCGCGCCGGTGCTTCGAGAAGGACCGGCGCCAGGAACGCCGACACCGCCGCGATCATCGGCGCCAGCCAGCCCGGAAGCCCGCCGCGAGCGCCAACGCCCGCCTGGCCCGCTGTCACACCCAGTTGCAGGGAGGCGAACGCGGCAAGGAAGATCGACACCTCCCACGCAAGCCACAGCGCCGTCGTCGTGCCGCTGGCCGGCACGAGAATCCCGCGCGCGAGATCGCGCAGCAGGAACGGACTGACGGCTGCCACCACCACGAGCCCGGTGATCCACCTCCAGTGCGTGCGCCGGCTCGGCGGGCGGCGCAACACGGCGAAGAGCGCCATGAGCGCGAGTGCGCTTACCGTGGTCAGCGCCGCGACGTTCGCCGTCAGCGGGCCCAGCGTCGGCGCGGAGTAGAGCCCGGCGTCGAACCAGCGCGAGAAGTTCGAGTACGCCCCCATTGGCAGGATGGCCACCACGGCGACCACCGCGGCGAGGGCCGCGAGGCGCGTACGCAGGGGATGCTCCCGCCGCCACGCCGTGGCGATGAAGAGCAGCGCGAGCATCACCAACAGGGCGCCGCTGCGCAGGCGCGAGCGCTCCATCATCTCCAGCGCCACAACCTCCGGCGGCGCCACGACGGCCCGCAGCGCAAGGACAGCGTCGCCTTCCACGACCACGCGCCGCACCGAGTCACCAACGATATCGGCAGGACCGAAGACGTAGCCCGCGATGCCCGGCGCACGCGCCGCGTTCCGATCAAGCGGCGTGGAGAGGTTGTCCGCCGGCGGCTCGGCGTGCAGAAGCGCCGTCGCGATGGCCGCGACGTCGCCGCGGGTCTCGGCGACATACAGCGCGAGGTAGAACGGTGTCGCCATCACGCCGTGCGTCGCCGGCAGTGAATCGATGGGCAGGTGCATCCGTCCCGCCCATGCCTCCGGGCGGCCGCTTCGTGCCCGCAGGATGGCACGCTCCGGGTGGCCACGCACCAGCCGTTCCATCGCTTCCCACAGCGCGCCGTCGTCGTCGTCGGCCGCCACCTTCGTGGCCGCATCGTGCGCCGCCGCCCGCAATTCGGCGGCGGTGGCCTCGATGCGGCTGGCAAAGGCCTCGGTGGCGCGCGCGCCCGCCTGCCGGCTCCACGTCAGCCAGTCCGACTCCCGACGCACACGTTCGGACCGGGCCCAGATCCCCTCGCCCACGAACAGCACGGCCATGGCGAGGAAGACGACCTCGCGACCGCGGCGTACGCGGCGGCCAAGCGCCGGAATGGCGATGAGCACGGCCAGCCCGCACGCCCAGAGCCAGACCGGCTGCAGCGTGCGAATCCAGGCCGCCGCCGTCAGGACCACGGTGGCGGCGGACGGCATCCATACCCAGGGCGGGAGCGTCCGCGCCGGAGCGCGGGAGGGCGGAAGTGCTTTCGGGTCGGGAGAAGTCACTGGCGAGGATAATACCCCGCTGGCGCCGCGACGGCGATCAGAGGGGCACCCCGCGACAGGTGCAGGGTATGCGATGTTGGCCTATCATTATCTCTGTCATGAAACGCGCCCTGCTGCTTCTCGCCGTCACCGTCCTCGTCGCCCGTCCCGCCCAGGGACAGGCGACCATCGTTGACGAGGGCAGCTTCACTCTCAGTCGCGCGGGGGACCGCATCGGCCGCGAGGACTTCTCGATCCGCCACGTTCCCACCACGGAGGGGGCGCACGAAACCCTCACGCGCGGCGTGGTCGTCACGGGCTCGCACCGGGTCACGGTGGACTTGAGCACCGACTCGGTGGGGCTACCCGTCCGGTTCCAATCCAAGTCCGTGGACGGGCGGGAATCCGGCGACAGCTATCGCGCCGAGGTGATGGGACGGCGCTACAGTTCGCGAACGACCCGCGGCTCGGGGGAGTCGGCCCGGGAACTGATGCTCCCCGCCGGGGCGTTGATCGTCGAAGACGGCGTGGTGCACCCGCTGCAGTTCGTGGTTTCGCGCGGCCCCGGTAGGGTGGCGGCGGTTGTGCCGGCGCGGGGGGTGGTGGTTACGCTCACCGTCGAGGATGCGGGCACGGATCACGTGTCCATTGCGCTCCAGTCCGTCGAGGCGCGGAAGTTCGTGGTCCGTGAAGAAGGCAACGGGCCGGTACGAGAAGTCTGGGTTGATGCCGCTGGACGCTTGTTGAAGGTGGCAATCCCGGCGCAGCGACTCGTCGCGCTTCGGGACGACGCGCCGCGCGCGACCACTCGCTGATGCACGATGACCGGGCCGCGGTAGCCAGGGGCCAGGTGACCACCGCCGGCTACGTGTGGCGTTTTGAAACTCCCCATGCCGCAGCCCCGTACGACCACGCAGACCTAACGATGGATGCCCTGTATATGCGCCAATTCCTGACCGCCCTTTTCGTTTCCGGAGTCGCCTTTTCGGCCGCCGCACAGTCGGCACCGAGCACGATGACCCTCGACGACGCCATCGGAATCGCCAAGAAGAACAACCCGGTCTACCAGCAGCAGTTGAGCGGCCGCACGCGCGCCGCCCTCGCGCTGCGCTCGGCCTACGGCGCCTTCCTGCCGGGCGCCGACGCCTCATTCGGCTCCGGCTACCGACAAGGCAAGCCCGAATACTTCGGCGGCGTGGCATTCGGCGCCACCTCCGACGTCATCTCGAGCAATTGGGGCCTCAACTTCAACGCCCGCGTCTCCGCCGCGACGTTCTCCGAGGTGCGCCGCGCGAAGGCCAACGTGGACGCCGCCGAGGCGGATGTGGCGGCGGCTGAACTCACCCTGCGCAGCGCTGTCGTAGCGCAGTTCCTGACGGCCCTGCAGAGCGAGGCAAGCCTGGCGCTGCAGGACTCGCTGCTCAAGAAGGTCCAGCTCGACCTCGAATTGGCCAAGGCCAGGACCGACGTCGGCTCTGGGACCGCCCTCGACGTCAAGCGCGCCGAGGTGGCGGTGGGCCAGCAGCAGGTGGCGGCGCTTCGCGCCCGCAACGCGGCCGAGGTGGAACAGCTCCGGCTGTTCCAGCAGCTCGGCGTGACGCGACCGGGTCCCGTGTCGCTGGTCCCGCTCACGACGGCCACCGCGCCGTCGTTCGAGATCGGCCAGCTCCTGGCCATCGCGCGCAAGAGCAATCCGACGCTGCAGGCCTACCAGTCGCGGCAGTCGGCGGCCGGACTCGGCGTCAGGTCGGCGCGGAGCGCGTACACCCCGACCGTCTCGCTGGGCTTGCAGTTCGGCGGGTACTCCACGCAGTACAAGAACGCTGAGGTGCTCGTCTCCGCGGCGCAGAACAGCGCGCTGGGGAGCCAGGCCAGCTGCTTCACCACCGACTCGCTGCGGCGCGGGGCCGGCATGCCCTCGATCGCGGCCAAGTGCAATGCGATCCAGTTCACGCCGACGCAGGCCCAGGCCATTCGCGACGCCAACACGACCTTCCCGTTCGAGTTCAGATCGAGCCCGTACAACCTCGGGCTCACGGTGTCGCTGCCCCTCTTCGACAAGTTCGGGCGCGAGCAGCGGCTGCAGGAAGCGCAGATCGCGCGCGACAACGCGGGCTATGACGTGCGCCGGCAAGAGCTGCAGCTCACGGCCGACGTGACGTCGGCATGGACGTCGCTGCAGGCGGCATACCGCACGGTCGGGCTGCAGGAGCAGAATGCGGCCGCGGCGCAGGAAGCGCTCACGCTGGCGCAGGCGCGCTACCGTGTGGGCGCCAGCACCTTTGTCGAGCTCGTGCAGTCCCGCAACGAGTATGAGCGGGCGTCGACCGACCGGATTGGCGCCATCTATGACTACCATCGTGCCTGGGCCGCGCTCGAAAGCGCCGTGGGCCGTCCCCTCCGCTAACAGAGACTGACGATGACCAAGCGTACCAAGTTTATCGTGATCGGCGCCGTCGTGGCGGTCGCAGGTGGCCTCGGGTTCATGCAGTACAAGAAGGGGTCCAAGAAGGGCACCGAGGTCCGCATCGAGGCGGTGCAGAAGCGCGACCTCGTGGCGTCCGTCACGGCCAGCGGCCAGGTGACGCCGCGTACCAAGGTGGACCTTTCGGCTGACATCACCGGCAAGATCGTGGCGCTGAACGTGAAGATGGGTGACATCGTCACGAAGGGGCAGCTGGTGCTCCAGATCGACCCGCAGCAGTTCGAGAGCCAGGTGCAGCGCGCCGAGGCGGCGCTGGCCAACTCGCGGGCGCGGCTGGCACAGGCCAAGGCCAACCTGCAGCAGGCGCAGAACAACTACCAGCGCTCGGCCGACATCAAGAAGACCAACGCCACGCTCATCAGTGACGAGCAGATCGAGCAGCTCAAGACCACGTTTGAGGTCAACCAGGCCCTGCTCGAGGCCGCCACGCAGGACGTCAAGCAGGGCGAAGCGTCGCTCAAGGACGCCCGCTGGCAGTTGTCGCGCACCAACATCTATGCCCCGATGTCGGGACGGGTGACGCGCCTGAACGTGGAGAATGGCGAGACGGCCGTTCAGGGCACATTCAACAAGGATGCCGCCACGCTGATGACCATCGCCGACATGAGCGTGCTCGAGACCAAGGTGAAGGTGGACGAGACCGATGTGTCGCGCATTTCCCTAGGCGACTCGGCCGTCATCCAGATTGACGCCTTCCCCGACACGACGTTCATCGGCCGGGTGGTGGAGGTATCGCAGAGCTCGGTGCGCGGGGCCGTGGCCGGCACGGGCGACCAGGCCATCGACTACGAGGTGAAGATCCGGCTCGTCAATCCGCCCACGGATACGCGGCAGGACTTCTCGGCGACGGCCAAGGTGATCACCGACACGCGCACCAAGGTGCTGGCGATCCCGATCATCGCGCTGACGGTGCGCGAGAATGAGGAGCTCAAGAGCGGCGACTCCGTGCCCAACAGCAAGGCGCCGGTAAAGCAGGTGGGCAAGAAGGACGTCGAAGGGGTCTTCGTCGTGGACGGAACCAACAAAGTGACGTTCCGGCCCGTAAAGGTAGGGATCGCGGGCGAGAAGTACTTCGAGGTGCTGTCGGGCGTGAAGGACGGCGAACGGATCGTGGGCGGCACGTACCAGGCGATCCGCGAACTCAAGGACGGCACCGTCGTGCGTGAAGCCAAGCAGCCGGAGCAGAAGCCCGGGGAGAAGAAGTCGTGAGCCAGTCGACGGAAGCGGAAGTCGGGACCAGCACCACGGCGGAGCGCCAGGCCGTCACGTCGCAGCCGGGGGTCACCCCCAGCCGCGACTGGGTGATCGTCACGCGCGGCATCAAGCGCGAGTACGACATGGGCGGTGAAATCGTGCGCGCGCTCCGCGGCGTGGACATCGCCATCCGCCGTAACGAGTACGTCGCCATCATGGGACCGTCGGGGTCGGGCAAGTCCACGCTGATGAACCTCGTCGGCTGCCTGGACACGCCCACCGCCGGCGAGTACTGGCTCAACGGCAACCTCGTGTCGTCCATGAAGGACGACGAGCTGGCGCGCATCCGCAACAAGGAAATCGGCTTCGTCTTCCAGACGTTCAACCTGCTGCCGCGCGCCACGGCGCTGCACAACGTGGAACTGCCGCTGGTCTATGCCGGCATGTCGGCCAAGCAGCGCCGCGAGACGGCCGCCTACGCACTGGAGCGCGTGCAGCTGACCAGCCGCATGCACCACAAGCCCAACGAACTGTCGGGCGGCCAGCGCCAGCGCGTGGCCATCGCCCGGGCGCTCGTGAACAGCCCGTCCATCCTGCTCGCCGACGAACCGACCGGCAACCTCGACTCGGCCACCTCCCAGGAGATCATGAAGGTCTTCGAGGAGCTCGCCGAACAGGGGCAGACGGTCATCATGGTAACGCACGAAGCCGACATTGCCGCCCACGCCCGCCGCGTGGTGGCGCTGCATGACGGCCAGGTCTCGAGCGATACGCGCCGTGAGCGTTTCGTGCGGGAGAACGAGCAGGTCATCGCGGCGAAGCAGTAACGATTGAGGATTTGGACTCAGGATTTCGATACAGGATTGCGAATGAGGATTGCGATGAACGATGAAGGGCGGCCCCCTCGCGGCAGGCCGCCCTTTGCGTCTGTCGCCACCATCGATGCCATCGCCAATCGCAATCCAGCGTCGAGATCCTGAGTCGCAATCCTGAGTCCATATCCTCAATCAGCAGGGAAACATCTCGCCCTCCCGCGCCGTACTATCACCATGCTCTTCTTTGAATCCATCCGCCTCGCGCTGAACACCATTCGCGCGCAGAAGCTGAAGAGCTTTTTCACGCTGCTCGGCGTCTGCATCGGCGTGATGTTCCTCATCGCCGTCGTCTCCATCGTCGAGGGGATGGGGCGGTACATGGAGCAGGACCTGATCGGCAAGCTGATCGGGGTCAACTCCTTCGAGTTGCGGCACCGCCCCAACATCAACATGGGCGACGTGGATCCGTCGGTCTGGGAGTCGTACCGCCGCCGTCCGCGCCTGTACCACGACGACGTCACCCCGGTCGTCGAGGCGCTGCCGGAGGGCACGCGCTGGGCGATCGTCAGCGACAACAACCTGCCCGTCTCATCGCGCTACTCCGGCGGCCCGCGCAACGCACAGATCAGCGCCATCGAAGGCGAGTTCTTCGCCATCCGCAAGTTTGTCGTCGCCGAGGGGCGTGAGTTCACGCCGCAGGAACTGGCGATGGGCACGCCGGTGGTGATCGTCGGGCCCGACATCGTGAAGCGGCTCTTCCCGGGACTGAACGCCATCGGGCGTGAACTCAGGATGGGGGGCCTCCCCTACACCGTCGTCGGCGTCCTCGAGACGCAGGGAAGCGCGTTCGGGCTCTCGTTCGACAACCAGGTCTTCGCGCCGTGGCAATCGCCGGTGCACCGCCTGCTCAACCGCGTGCCAAGCATCATCGATGCCGTCATCGTCCAGGTGCCGACGGCGTCGCAGATGACCGAGGCGCAGGAGCGCGTACGACAGGTGATGCGCACGCGCCACAAGCTGCGCCCGGGCCAGCCGGACAACTTCTCGCTGCAGACGTCCGAGAGCGCGCTCGCCTTCTGGAACAAGCTCAAGCGCTACCTGGTGCTGGCCGGCATCGCCCTGCCCGCCATCGGGCTGGTGGTCGGCGCCATCGTGATCATGAACATCATGCTGGTGGCGGTGGCCGAACGCACGCGCGAGATCGGCATTCGCAAGGCGCTGGGCGCGCGGCGCGTGGACATCCTGAGCCAGTTCCTGATCGAGGCGGCGACGCTGAGCACGGTCGGCGCCGCCGTCGGCATCGCGCTGGGCGTCGGCCTGGCCAAGGTCATCGCCGCCATCAGCCCGCTGCCCGCCACCGTGGCGCCGTGGTCCATTGTCGTGGGCGTGGCGCTGGGCGCCGGCGTGGGGATCATCAGCGGCGTCTATCCCGCGAGCCGCGCCTCGATGCTCGACCCCATCGCGGCCCTGCGACAGGAGTGACGGTGACCCGACTTGCGCAGCGCGTGTTTCAGATCGCCGAGGGTGTGCGCATTGCCCTCGACGCGCTTCGGGCCAACCGGGTCCGGGCGGCGCTCACGATCCTCGGCATCGCGGTGGGCGTCTTCGTGGTGGTCGTCATCTCGGCCGCCGTGCACGGCATCAACCTGAGCGTGGCCAAGGACCTCGAGTCCACGGGCCCGACGACGTTCTACGTCCAGCGGTATCCGATCACGTTCGAGGCGTGCGACGGCACCGGCGACACCTGCAAGTGGCTGCAGAATCCGCCGATCACCTTTGCCGAGATGGAAGCGCTGGGCCGCCTCGAGAGCGCGGGCACGGTGGGGGCGGCGATGTACTGGGGCGGCTCGGTGAAGTACCGCGACCGTCAGCTGCCCTCGGCGTCCATCGAGTCGTACACGGGCAACTGGTCGTCGCTGGGCGCCCCCGAGATGATGGAGGGACGCGCGTTCACCGAGCAGGAGGCGCGCAGCGCCGCGCGCGTCGTGGTGCTCACCACCGTCACGAAGGAGCGGCTCTTCGGCGAGGGCGATCCGCTGGGGCGTGAGATCATGGTGAGCGGCACGCCCTTCACGGTCATCGGCGTCTACCGCGACAACGCGAGCTTCCTGTCGGGGGGCGGCGACCGCGCCAAGGTCGTGATTCCCATCCAGTCGCTCGGCCGGCACCTGAACGTGCAGATCCGCGACATGGGGCTCGCCGTGAAGCCGCGCACCGGCTACAGCCCCAGTGAGGTCATTGACGACGTGACGGCGACACTGCGCGGCATGCGCGGCCTGCGCCCGGCTCGTGAGTCGAACTTCGCGATCATCACGCAGGACAAGATCATGGACGTCTACAACAAGATCTTCGGGATGTTCTTCCTGGTGATGATCGCGTTGTCGGCCGTCGGCTTGATTGTTGGCGGCGTGGGCGTGGTGGCCATCATGATGATCTCGGTGACCGAGCGGACGCGGGAGATCGGCGTGCGCAAGGCGCTCGGCGCCACCCGGGGCAACGTCCTCCTCCAGTTCCTGATCGAGGCGGTGACGCTCACCGGGATCGGCGGCGCCATCGGCCTGTTCATCGGGTGGGGGGTGGCCGTGCTCGTACGGCAGTACAGCCCGATCGCCGCCTCGGTGCCGCCCATGGCGGTCGTCGCCGCCCTCGGGGCGAGCGCCGTGACGGGAGTGCTGTTCGGGATGCTGCCGGCGATGCGGGCGTCGCGGCTGGATCCGGTGGATGCGCTGCGGTACGAGTGAGGGCGTTGTGAGAGGACGGTGATGGCAGGTGGTAGATGGTAGATGGTAGATGGTAGATACCGGCGAGCGCGCAGCGTAGTGCTGGCAGGTACCTACCGTCTACCGTCGACCATCAGCTCGAAACTCCCACGTAGCCCTGCTCGTACGGCAACCGTGCCCTTCTTCGAAGCGATTCGCCTGGCGCTGGAGACGATTCGCGTGCAGAAGCTCAAGAGCTTCTTCACGCTCCTCGGCGTCATGATCGGCGTGATGTTCCTCATCGCGGTCGTCTCGATCGTCGAGGGGATGAGCGAGTACGTGGAGAACGACTTCGCCGGCAAGATCATCGGCGTGAACACGTACAATTTCCGCCGCCGGCCGGACTTCACGCCCAACGAAACCGAGGCGATGTGGCGCGAGTACCAGCGCCGGCCGCTCATCTACGCTCCCGAAGCGGAACTGGTGCGCACCACCATTCCGCCGGGGTCCCGGTCGGCGATCATCAACGAGAACTTCCGGTACGCGGTCGGCGGCCAGGGACGACCGCGCCAGGTGCAGGCCGTGGCCACCGAAGCCGACTACTTCCAGATCAAGAAGTTTGGCATCACCGGGGGACGGGCCTTCACGCCGCAGGAGGTGAAGGCGGGATCGCGCGTGATCGTGATCGGGGTCGAGGTGGCGGAGCACTTCTTCCCGGGGCTCGACCCGGTGGGGCGCGAGCTCCGCATCGCCGGCACAACGTACCAGATCATCGGCGTGATCGAGAAGCAGGGGTCGGTCTTCGGCTTCTCCATGGACCGGCTGGCGATCGCGCCGTGGACCACGCCGTTGCACCGCGCGCTCCGTCCGCGCGGCGACATCGAGTCGTTGCTCATCCAGGCGCCATCGCTGGAGCTCGTGCATGAGGGGATCGAGTCGGCCCGCGAGATGCTGCGCGGCGCGCGGCACCTGCCGCCGGGCAAGCCCGACAACTTCGCGCTCGAGACGCAGGACTCCGCCATGGAGTTCTTCCGCGGGCTGAAGTCGAAGATGGTCGTCTTCGGTACGGCGCTGCCGGCCATCGGGCTCATCGTCGGCGCGCTCGTGATCATGAACATCATGCTGGTGGCGGTGGCGGAGCGAACGCGCGAGATCGGCATCCGCAAGGCGCTCGGGGCGACGCGCGCCGACATCCTGTCACAGTTCCTGATTGAAGCCGCGACGCTCTCGGCGATCGGTGCGGCCATCGGCATCGGGTTTGGCATTGCGCTCGCCAAGGCCGTGGCGGCGTTCACGCCGCTGCCGGCGGCCGTGGCCATCTGGTCCATCTTTGCCGCGCTCGCGCTGGGCGCCGGCGTGGGGATCGTGGCCGGCGTCTATCCGGCCAGCCGCGCCGCACGGCTGGACCCCATCGAAGCCCTGCGGCAGGAGTAGCGATGCGCGTCTGGGACAAGGTGCTGATGTCGCTGGAGGGCGTGGGCATCGCCTTCGACGCGATCCGCGCCAACAAGGTGCGCGCCGGCCTTACCATTTCGGGTGTGGCCGTGGGCGTGTTCGTCGTGGTGGCGATGGGGGCCACCATTCACGGCGTCCGGCAGAGCTTCGAGACCGACCTCGAGGAGTTCGGCGCCAACACGTTCCAGGTGCGTCGTCGTGGCGTTGGCTTCAGCAACTGCGACGGCACCGACGAGAACTGCCCCGACCGCCGCAACCCGCGCATCACGCTCGAGGACTGGACGGCCATCCGCCGGCTCCCCGAGGTGCAGCACGCCATGGGATGGCTCTTCGCCCAGCAGGACATGACGTACCGTAACCGGACGGTGCGGAACGTCGGCATCGACGCGCAGAGCGCGGAGTGGATCCAGACCGACGTCGCCGACATCTCGCCAGGCCGCTCGTTCTCGGAGGCGGAACACGACGCGGCCACGCCGGTGATCGTGATCAACGACTCGCTCGCGAGCCAGCTCTTCGGTGACAGCGATCCGATCGGCAAGGAGATCATGGTCGGCACGCTGCAGATGACCGTGATCGGCGTGTATCACACCAAGGCAGGGTTTCTCAAGGCGATGGACGGCCGCGGCCCTGACCGTCCGCGCGCCGTGGTGCCGATGATGACGGCGTGGCGGCGGCTGCCCGTCTGGCGCAGCATGCTCATCATGGTGAAGCCGCGCCCCGGCGTGACGCGCGATGACGCCATGGACGCCGTCACGGCGTTGATGCGCGGCCGTCGCGGGCTGCATCCCAGCCAGCCGAACAACTTCCACCTCGTCGGCATGGAACGCATGCTCGAGGTGTTCAACCAGCTCTTCGGCGCCATCTTCGTCGTCGGGCTGGCGCTGTCGGCGGTGGGCCTGCTGGTGGGTGGCGTCGGCGTGGTGGCCATCATGATGATCTCGGTGACCGAGCGCACGCGGGAGATCGGCGTGCGCAAGGCGCTGGGGGCGACGCGCGCGACCATCCTGTGGCAATTCCTCATCGAGGCGGCGACGCTGACGAGCCTGGGCGCCGTCCTTGGCCTGCTTATCGGCGCCGGGGTGGCGGCCGCGATCAAGGCGAACTTCCCGTCCATACCCGCGTCGGTGCCCTTCGCCAGCGTGATCGCGGCCCTGTTGGTCGCCATCCTCACCGGCGTCGGATTCGGCATGCTGCCGGCGATGCGGGCGGCGAAGTTGGATCCGGTCGATGCACTCCGATACGAATAGGGCGGATTGAGGATTTGGACTCAGGATGGCGATACAGGATCGCGATTCCGGATTTCGACTGGCGATAGGCATCATCGCGAATCGTCATCCGCGATCGCGATCCTGTATCGCCATCCTGAGTCCAAATCCTCAATCGCCGTTCCCGGAGCGTGCATCCCCGCAGCTGACCCCCTAGTTTCCAAGGAATGCCGTCCTCCCCCGCTCCAGGCCGGGCCAGCCGCCGTGCGCTGATCTTCCTGTTCGTCACGATGCTGCTCGACATCATGGGCGCGGGGATCATGATGCCGGTGGTGCCGTACATCGTGCGGCCCTACAGCGCCGACGCCTTGACGATCGGCCTGCTGGCGGTCGTCTTTTCGGTGGCGCAGTTCTTCGCGTCGCCGCTCCTCGGCGCCGTCAGCGACCGACACGGACGGCGGCCGGTGCTCGTGATCAGCCTGCTCGGCGCCGCCGTCGGATATGGCCTGTTCGGCGTCGGCGGTGCACTCTGGGTGTTCTTCGTCTCGCGAATCGTGGCGGGGTTCACCGCCGGCAACCTCACGGCGGCGCAAGCGTACATCGCCGATGTGTCAGGGCCCGAGGACCGCGCCAAGAACTTCGGGCTCGTGGGCGCCGCGTTCGGCATCGGGTTCATCCTCGGTCCATCCATCGGCGGCGTGCTGGCCAAGATCAGCCTCACCGCGCCCGCATGGGCATCCGCCGGCGTCGCGCTCGTGACCGCCATCTTCGGCTGGTTCGTCCTCCCCGAGTCGCTGGCGCCGGAGCGGCGCCGACCGCACCCGTTGCACCTGGGCGACTTCAACCCGTTCAGCCTGTTGCTCATGGCGCTCCGCACGCCGCGCCTTCGCGCGCTCTTCTCGGGGATCTTCCTCTCGCGCTTTGCCATGATGGCGCTGCAGACGAACTTTGCCGTCTACACGCTCGACCGCTTTAAGTACACGCCCTCGCAGAACGCCGTCGTCTTCACGGTGCTCGGCGCCACGGCCACGATCACGCAGGGGTTCATCATCCGGCGGCTCTCGGGCCGCTTTTCCGAGCGGTGGCTGCTGCTGGTGGGCCTGGCCATGATGACCGTGGGGATGGCGGCGGTGGCCGCCGTACCGTTCGGATGGCTGCTCGCCCCCGCGATTGCGGTGCTCGCCTTTGGATCCGGACTCATGCAACCGACCATCCAGAGCCTCGTCTCGAGCGCCGGCACGGCCGACGAACAGGGCATGTTGTTCGGCGCCAACGGGGCCATCACGAGCCTGACGGCCATCCTCGGACCGGCGTGGGCCGGCTTCGTCTTCGACCACGTGGCCTTCACCGCCCCGTACTGGTCGGGCGCCGCCTGCCTCGCCGCCGCCTGGCTGGCGATCCGCCGCGCCGTTCCCGAGTAGCCCGCGATGCGCACCGTCGATGTCCTTGGCACCGCGATGGGACAGATCGTCGCGAACAAGCTGCGTTCGTTCTTCACGCTGCTCGGCATCATCGTCTCGGTCACCTTCCTCGTCGCCGTGGTGGCGATCATCCAGGGGATGAATGCCTATGTCAAGGAGAACATCGCCGGCGCGGTGATCGGCGCCAACGCCTTCCAGGTGCGCCGCACGCCGCTGCAGATCGGGCTCTTTGACGACGAGGCGTGGAAGCGCGTGGCGCGCCGCCCGCGCGTGACCGCCGCCGACGCGGAGGCGGTGCGCGCTGCGCTCCCTGACGCGCAGGCGGTGGCGCTCAACTCGGGATGGCCCACGCCGATGAGCGACGTGATCTGGCGCGACCAGGTGATCGGCGACGCCCTCGTCTTCGGCGTCACGCCGGCATATCAGGTGGTGCAGGACTACCGCTTCGCCCGCGGCCGCGGCATCTCGGACGTGGACGTGCTACAGCGCCGTCCGGTGTGCGTGCTCGGCCACGACATCGCGAACAAGCTGTTCGGCGACCGCGGACTTGACCCCATCGGGCAGTCGGTGCGCGTCGGCGGCCAGCGCTGCGAGATCATCGGCGTCGCCGCACCGAAGGGCAAGGTGCTCGGCCAGTCCTTCGACGGCTTCGTGCTCCTGCCGGTCACCTTCCACGAAACGCTATACGGCCGCCGGCTCACCGCCACGATCAGCGTGAAGATGCGCGAGGCGGGCGAGGTAGCGCCGGCAATGGCGCGCGCCGAAGAAGCGCTGCGCGTGGTGCGCCGCCTGCGCCCCGGGCAGGAGAACAACTTCTCCGTGGAGACAGCCGACGCGCTGGTGGCGTTCTGGAAGAACCTGACGAAGGTGCTCTTCAGTATCATTCCCGCGATGGTCGCCATCGGTATCGTGGTGGGCGGCATCGTGATCATGAACATCATGCTGATGAGCGTGAGCGAGCGAACGCGCGAAATCGGCATTCGGAAGGCCATCGGCGCGCGGGCGAGAGATATCGAGCGGCAGTTCCTCGCCGAGGCGATTGTGCTCTCGAGCCTCGGCGGTGTGCTCGGCGTGGTGGGCGGCTGGCTGTTCGCACTGCTCGTCGCGACGCTCTCCCCCCTGCCGGCGCGCATCACCGGCTGGTCGGTGGCGGTGGCGCTGCTGCTGGGGGCGGGCGTCGGCGTGCTTTTCGGCGTCTATCCCGCGCGGCGCGCGGCGATGCTGGACCCCATCACCGCCATGCGCCAGGAGTAGCCGGTGTTCCTCCACCGCCTCCTCCGCCACACGACGTTCGACGAGAACATCGGCATCGCGATCGACAACATGCGCGCCAACAAGCTGCGCTCGGCGCTGACGATGCTGGGGGTCGTCATCGGCGTGGCGACGGTGATGACGATGGCGAGCATCGCGCGCGGGGTTCGCGAGCAGATATTGAACACGCTCGAAATCGCGGGCCCGACCACGTTCTACGTGATGAAGGTCTTCAGCCATCAGCCGCACAACCCTGAAGCGCTCCCCAAGTGGGTGCGCATTCGCCCGGACTTGACGGAGGCCGAGGCGGCGGCCATTGCCCGGCTTCCCGAGATCCAGTACGGCTCGATCTGGAACCAGGTCATGGGGCGCCTCGACTATCAGGGGGCGCGCACCCAGCCAACGACCATCTACGGCGCTGACGCCGGGTTCACACAGCTGATGGGGGGCGAACTGAGCGAGGGTCGGTGGTTCACGCCGGCCGAGGAGCGTTCCGGAGCCGCCGTGGCCGTCCTCCTCGACTCGCATGGGCGCCGGCTCTTCGGCCGGCTCGACCCCATTGGCAAGACCCTGCTCATCGCGGGCAAGCCGGTGCAGGTGATCGGCCTGTACGAGCCGCCTGCGAACATCTTCACGCCGCCGGGGGCCGAGACGGGCGCCGTGGTGCCCTACCGGTTCGCCGACCACGCGTACTACATCGACAAGACCAACATGCTGTTCATCGGCGTGAAGCCGCGCCCCGGCGTGTCGGTGGCCGCCGCGCAGGAGGCGGTGACGGTGCAGCTGCGCGAGCTGCGCAAGCTGCGCCCGGCCGACGGCAGCACGTTCGACCTGATCACGCAGGACCAGATTCTCGACGTCTTCAACAGCATCACCGGCGTCTTCTTCTTCGTGATGCTCGTGCTCGCCTCGGTGGCGCTGATGGTCGGGGGCATCGGCGTGATGGCCATCATGATGGTGTCGGTGACCGACCGCACGCGCGAGATCGGCATTCGCAAGGCCATGGGCGCGACGCGCGGCGACATTCAGATGCAGTTCCTCATCGAGGCCGCCACCCTCACCGGGATGGGCGGCATCGTCGGCATCGCGCTGGGGCTGGCCACCGGGACCGCCGCGACGCGGCTGCTGAACATCCAGGCGTCGCCTCCGTGGGGGCTGACGCTCATCGCCGTGGTAGTGTCGGTGGGGATTGGCCTCGTCTTCGGCGTGCTGCCCGCGCGCCGCGCCGCGCGGCTCGACCCGATCGAGGCGCTGCGGTACGAGTAGCGCCGGCTAAT
>PNKL01000024.1 GCA_013822425.1 Gemmatimonas sp. | reverse complement strand
CGCCGAGTTCCTGATTCACCCCGAATGCGGGTGCGCGACAAGCGTCGTCGAGGCCGTCTCCGCGGGCGACGTCGATCCGCGCGGCGTGCACATCCTCTCGACCGAGGGAATGATCAAGCGACCGGGCGAGAGTCCCGCCGACACCTTCATCGTCGCCACCGAGGTGGGCATTCTCCATCGCCTGCGGCGGGCGTATCCCGGCAAGCATTTCTTCGCAGCCAACGAACGGGCGTCGTGCGCCTACATGAAAGTGACGACGCTGCCAAAGGTCCGCGATGCGCTGGCGCACATGCAGCACCGCATCACCGTCCCCGAGGGGATTGCCGCGCGGGCGCGACTGGCGATCGAACGCATGGTGTCCATCGGCGGCGGCACTCCGGCGGTGGCGGCCGAGGGCGTGGACCCAGGCGAATGACACCGGGCGACGTGCCTCCGCGGCGGATCGCCGCGATGGACGCGCCGGCGTTCGCCGGCGGGGACCCCGACTTTCCGCTCACCGAGGCGCAGGCCGCACGCCTCGTAAAGACGGCGCTCGACGAGGACGACGCGGCCAACGACATCACGACGCTCGCCACCGTCCTGCCGACACGCCGCGCACGGGCCGCGCTCGTGGCGCGGGAGTCCGGAACGGTCTGCGGCGTCCCACTGGCGCTCGCCGCCTTCTGCCAGTGCGACGACAAGGTGGAGATCCGCGTCGACGTCGAGGACAGGCATCGCGTCGAGCCGGGCGCGACCGTCCTCTTCCTCAATGGACGCGCGCGGGGCCTGCTCGCCGCCGAGCGTACGGCGCTGAACTTCCTGCAGCGCCTGTCCGGCGTGGCCTCGCTCACCGCGCGGTACGTGGACATGGTGCGCGGCACGCGCGCCCGCATCGTCGACACCCGCAAGACGACGCCGGGGTGGCGGCGCCTGGAGAAGTACGCGGTGCGGTGCGGCGGCGGTGCGAACCACCGCGCGACGCTCGCCGACGCGGTGCTGGTCAAGGACAACCATCTCGCCGCGCTCGATGGAGACGTCGCCGTCGCGGTGCGGCGCGCCCGCGAGCAGACGCTTCCTGGCACGTTCGTGCAGATCGAGTGCGATCACCTGGAGCAGGTGCGCGCGGCGGTGGACGCCGGGGCTGACGCGGTGCTCCTCGACAATATGAGCCTGGAGATGATGCGGGACGCCGTGGCGATTGCGGCTGGCCGCGTGCTGACGGAGGCCTCAGGCGGGGTGCGGCTCGAGACGGTGCGCGCCATCGCCGAGACCGGGGTGGACCGCATCTCGGTGGGGGCGCTCACGCATTCGGCGCCCGCCATGAACCTGGCCCTCGACTTCGAGTGACCACGTCCGACGCCACGAGGGACGAAAGCACCTGCCCAGCCCCACGCGCCGAAGACGTACCCTGCGACTGTTGCGGTGCTGGCCCCCTCGTCTGGCGCAAGTGCAAGTTGATCTGCACGCAGTGCCGGCACATCAACAAGTCGTGCGCGGACCTGTAAGCGTTATCCTCGCCCTGCCCCGGCAAGCTGGGCCGCCAGTACGGCGACGTCCACGGTCGGCGATGCGCAACTGAAGCC
Organism: Gemmatimonas sp.; assembly: GCA_013822425.1. Lineage (GTDB taxonomy): Bacteria > Gemmatimonadota > Gemmatimonadetes > Gemmatimonadales > Gemmatimonadaceae > PNKL01. Next base: position 33,601 of record PNKL01000024.1, on the reverse strand, counting down.
GCGGCAGACGTAGGCCGCGGCGCGCGCGTCAATCGGCAGCTTGCCGTCGAGCAGGGCCGGCGGCGCTGAAAGGCCGCCCGCGATCACGAGCGACGGCACGTAGCAGGCCGCCAACGCGCGCTCGAGCGCCGCAAAGTCTGGCGTGGCCGGGTCTCCCGCGAGCACCACGCTCACGTCGCCGTCGGTCTCGAAATCCGCCGCGCCCAGTAAGTGCCCAAAAGCGAGCGGCGCCAATCCCATGGGTTCGACCAGCGAAGACAGCACGTCACGCGCCCGCGCCGTGCGAGCAGTGTTGCCGTCGAGGGCGGCGACACGCTGGAGCAGTTCGACCGCGAGCGACGTCCCTGACGGGATTGCGTTGTCGTAGGTGTCCCGCGGACGAGTCACGAGCGGCGGTGCGTCAGCCGCCGCATCGAAGAAGGCGCCGGCCCGTTCATCCCAGAAATGCCGTTCACAGGCGTCGGCCATTGCGGACGCCTGCGCGAGCCAGCGGGGGTCAAATGTCAGTTCGTACGTCGCCAGGAAGCCGAGGCCCAGCGCCGCGTGATCCTCGAGGAATCCAGCGATACGAGCCTGGCCGCCGGCGAAGACACGGGACGCCCGGCCGTCGCGTACGAGGGTGCGGGCGAGGAAACCGGCGGCGCGCAGCGCCAGCGACCGCCAGCGAGGACCGCCGAAGACCCGCGCGCACTCGGCGACGCCGCGCAGCATCAGTCCGTTCCACCCGGCAATGACCTTGTCATCGCGCGCGGGACGTTCGCGCCGGTCGCGCGCCGCGAGGAGCGCGACGCGGCCGCGGTCGATGACGGCGTGCAGCGCCACGGGGTCGAGCGCGTGCGATGCGGCGAAGGCGTCCGCCGGTTTCGGACACCACAGGATGTTGCGGCCCTCGAAGTTGCCCGCGGCGGTCACGTCCCAGTACGCCGCGAGCAGGCCGGCATCGGCGCCGCCGACCCGCTGGAATTCGCCGAGCGACCAGACGTAGAAGCGCCCCTCGTGCCCCTCCGAGTCGGCGTCGAGCGAGGCGAAGAAACCGCCGTCCGGCGACGTCATCTCGCGCTCGACCCAGGCCAGCGTCTGCTCCGTCACCGCACGAACGTGCGGGTCGCTCGTGACCTGCCAGAGGTGCGCGCCGAGCCGCACGAGGAGCGCATTGTCGTACAGCATCTTCTCGAAGTGCGGCACGAGCCACTCGCCGTCCACCGCGTAGCGGTGAAAGCCGCCGCCCAGCTGGTCGAAGAGCCCGCCGCGCGCCATGCGATCCCAGGTGTGCCGCACCGCATCCAGCAGCGCGCTGTCATCCGTGCGCGCCCAGCGCCGCAGCAGGAAGTCCAGGGTCATCGTCGGCGGGAACTTCGGCGCTCCGCCGAAGCCACCGTACGTCCGGTCGTAGCGGGCGAGGGTGGCATGCACCGCGCGGTGCATCAGCGACGGGCCGACGGGGACGCGCGCCGGCGCGCGCGGCTCGTCGTAGATGCGCAGCATGGCTGCGGCACCGTCCGCAATCTCGGTCCGTCGGGTGCGCCACGCCTCGGCGACGCTCGTGAGCACCCGGCGGAACGACGGGAGGCCGTGCCGGTCGTCGGGCGGGAAGTACGTGCCGCCGTAGAACGGCGCGCCGTCCGGCGTCAGGAAGACCGTCATTGGCCAGCCGCCCTGCTGCGTGAGTGCCTGCACGGCGCGCATATAGATGGCATCCACGTCGGGGCGTTCTTCACGGTCGACCTTCACGTTGACGAACCACTGGTTCATGAGCGTCGCCGTCTCGGGATCCTCGAACGACTCGTGCGCCATCACATGACACCAGTGGCAGGCTGCATAGCCGACGCTCAGCAAGACCGGCTTGTCCTCGGCGCGCGCGCGCGCAAACGCCTCGTCGCCCCAGGGATGCCACGCCACGGGGTTGTTGGCGTGCTGCAGGAGGTATGGCGAGGTCTCGATCGCGAGGCGGTTGGGCATGGTGACCGTGGGGCGGGGAAGGGCGCGGGAGCGTAGATTCTCCAAGCTAACGGTATTGATCCCCGCGTCCGCTCCATGACCGCTTTCGAGTCCGCCTCTTCGTCCCTCGGCAAATCGTGGACCCGGGCCTGGCAGATCCTGCTGGCCGGCACCGCGGTGCGGCTGATCATGGCCGCACTCGTTCCGCTCACGAACGACGAAGCGTACTACTGGGAGTGGAGCCGCCGGCTCGCCGCCGGCTACTTCGACCATCCGCCGGCCATCGCGTGGCTGGTGGCGTTGGGCGGCGATACCCCCTTCGGCGTGCGGCTTGGCTCGGTGCTGGCCGGCGGGCTCGCGGGACTGGCCCTGCTTCGCACGGCGCGCCGTCTCGGCGGGGATGCAGCGGCGTTGTGGGCCTCGCTGATCTTCGCCTGCCTGCCGCTCGCGGCGGCCGGGTACGTGCTCGCCACGCCGGACGCCCCGCTGTTCTGTGCGCTCGCCTGGACGCTGCACGCGGTCGTCGAGGCGCTCGAGTCGCCCGTACGGTCGCGCGCCGCATTGCGGTGGTGGAGCATCGCCGGCGTCGCCATCGGCGTGGCGATGCTCTCGAAATACACGGCCGTGCTTGTTCCCGCCGCCATCGCGCTCTCGTGCACATTGTACGCCCCGCTGCGCGCGCGATTCCGTGAGCCTGGTCCGTGGGTGGCGGTCGGGATCGCGTCGCTCATCCTGGCGCCGAACCTCTGGTGGAACGCCACGCACGACTGGGCGGCGTTCGTGTTCCAGCTCGGCCACGGGCTCGGCGCACCCAAGCAGGCTGGACTCGGAGCGGTGCTGACCCGCGAGCTGAACCTCGTCGGTGGGCAGGCGGGGCTCACGTCACCCATCCTCTTCGTCCTCCTCGTTGGCGCGGTCTGGCGCGCCCTGCGCCAACGCGATGACACGGTGATGCGCCTGCTCGCCACGGTCAGCGTCTTCGTGCTGCTGTTCTTTGTGTGGAGCGCGACGCGCAAGAACGTCGAGGCCAACTGGCCGGCGGCCGCCTGGCTGCCCGCCATCCTCCTGCTCTCGGTGGAAGCAGCGCACGGCGCGCAACGCGCCTGGCTCCGCGGCGGCCTCTGGCTGGGCGGTGCGCTGGTGGTGCTGGTCTACGTGGACGCCGCCACGCTGCTTGCCCCTCGGCTCGGCCTGCGTCCCGGCCGCGATCCCGTGAGCCAGGCGTACGGCTGGGATGCGGTGGGAAGCGACGTCGCGAACGCGGTGCGGTCGGGCGTGCATTCAGCGCGGGGTGAGCCGTCGCCCCGCAACGTCTGGGTGGCAGCCGATCGCTATCAGCACGCCGCGCAGCTTGCCTGGGCGCTTCGCCGACCGGGCACCGACACCCTCCGCGTCTTTGCGACCAACCTCGGGGGGCGTCGCAACCAGTACGACCTGTGGGACGGATTCCGGCTGCGTGCCGTTCGCGGTGATGTCCTCGTGCTCGTGCTCGATGAGTCCACGGCCGAGCCGGCCCCCATCGTGGCGCTGGCACCGTATTTTTCACGCATTGATGAAGGGCCACCCGTGGTGCGCACCGCCCACGGTCTCCTGCTCGGCCGCCAGCGCGCCTGGCTGCTCCGCGACTGGCGCGGCGGCTGGCCCGGGCATTCCACACCGTCCATACCGGAGTCTCGATGACGATCGCGACCGACCTCGAAAACCGCTTCGCCGAACGCGAAGCGCAGTTGCTGGACGATCTCTTTGCCTTTCTCCGTATTCCGAGCGTCAGCGCGAAGGCGGAGCACAACGCCGATACCCAGCGCGCCGCCGCCTGGGTGCACGGGCGTTTCGAGAAGATGGGCTTCACCGTCGAAACGTGCCCGACGCCCGGACACCCGGTGGTGCTGGCCGAGTGGCGCAAGGCGCCGGCCGGCGCGCCCACGTTCCTCGTGTATGGCCACTATGATGTGCAGCCCGCCGAGCCGCTCAATCTGTGGACCTCGCCCGCCTTCGAGCCGACCATTCGCGACGGCAAGCTGTTTGCACGCGGCAGCGTGGACGACAAGGGGCAACTCTTCGCGCACATCGCGGCGCTCGAGACCATGCTCGAGGTGCGCGGCAAGCTTCCGGTGAACGTGATCGTCATCGCCGAAGGGGAGGAGGAGGTCGGCAGCGAGAACCTCGCGCCGTTCATCGAGAAGCACAAAAAGCGGCTTGCCTGCGACGGCGTGGTGATTTCCGACTCGTCCATGTTCGCGCCGGGCATTCCGAGCATCCTGAGTTCGTTGCGCGGGCTCGCCTACTTTGAGATCAACGTGCGCGGCCCGGCGCAGGACCTGCATTCCGGTTCATACGGCGGCGCCGTGGTGAACCCGGCCATGGCCCTCGCGCGCATCCTCGCCACGATGCACGACGCCAATGGCAAGATCATGATCGACGGCTTTTACGACGACGTGCTGCCGTTCCCGCCCGACGTCATCGCCGGCATGCGCAAGCTGCCGTTCGACGAAGAGAACTTCCGCAAGGAGGTGGGCGCGACGTCGCTCGGCGGCGAGCCGCAATTCACCGTACTCGAGAAGCTCTGGACGCGCCCCACCTGCGAGGTGAACGGCCTGCTGAGCGGCTACACCGGAGAGGGCGCCAAGACGGTGCTTCCCGGCGTGAGCATGGCCAAGGTCAGCTGCCGCCTCGTGCCCAAACAGGATCCGGCGAAGATCGAGGCGCTGATGAAGGCGCACGTGGCCAAGGTGGCGCCCAAGGGTGTGCAGGTCACGGTGACTCACCTGCACGGCGGCAAGCCGTGGCGCGCCGACCTCGAGGGGCCGCTGTTCGAGGCCGCCAAGAAGGCGCTGGCGGCGGCGTTCGGGCGTGCCCCCGAAGTGACGGGCGAGGGCGGCTCCATTCCGGTGGTCGGGGACTTCGAGCGTATCCTCGGCGTGCCGGTGCTCCTGATGGGCTTCGGCCTGCCGGGCGAGAATGCCCACGCGCCGGACGAATGGATGAGCGTGGACAACTTCAAGCTTGGCATGCGCGCCATCGCGGCGTTGTTCGAAGAGTTGGGAGCGGGCGGCGTGTCGTAGGCGACGGTATGCGTCTGCGCGCCGACCAAATGATGCTATTCGCCACGGTGCTGCTCGCCGTCGCGGGCTTCATGCGGGCGTCGCGCAAACTGGTCCGCGGACCAGAATAACGCGACTTTCACGCGTACTGCGCCGTTCATGCTCTGGACGGCGGAGATGGCGCGCGAAGTCCACCTGCGCTGTCGGGCGATTGCGTCTCGTGCCGCTTGGGTCCGGATTTCGCGCTCATGACGGCGCTGATGTCGATCCTCGTGCCCGTCGAATGGGATCACTGGTACGTCCAGCTGCTGGTGGTGCTGGCCTTGCTGCTGGTACTGTTCGTCGACCAATCCGGGAGGCTTCGGGTCACCCGCTGGCGCACCAGCGCCGCGCCGCGCCTCACGCTATTCTTATCGCATGCCGCGCGTTCTGATAACGGGTGTGGCCGGCTTCATCGGCTCACATGTCGCTGACCACTGCCTGGCAGAAGGCTTCGAAGTCGTCGGTGTCGATGATCTGTCCGGCGGGTTCGAGGAGAACGTCCCGGCGGGCGTGGCATTCAGGCGCGGCTCCGTCACCGACGCCGCGTTCATCGGCCGTGTGTTCGAGGGACGGCGATTCGACTACGTCTATCATCTGGCCGCGTACGCCGCCGAAGGCCTGAGTCACTTCATCCGGCGATACAACTACGAGAACAACGTCGTCGGATCGATGACGTTAGTGAATGAAGCGATCAAGCACGAATCTGCCTGCTTCGTCTTTACATCGTCCATTGCCGTGTATGGCGCCAATCAGCTGCCGATGCACGAGAACCTGACACCGCGTCCCGAGGACCCGTACGGCATTGGCAAGTACGCCGTGGAGCTCGACCTCGCCGCCGCGCATCACGTGTTCGGGTTGCCGTACGTGATCTTCCGTCCGCACAACGTTTACGGCGAGAGGCAGAACATCGCCGACAAATACCGCAATGTCGTCGGGATCTTCCTCAATCAGGTGTTGCAGGGCCGTCCCATGACCTGCTTCGGCGACGGACTGCAGACGCGGGCGTTCTCGCACATCGACAACGTGGCGGGCCTGATCGCGAGGGCCCCGCTCGTCCCCGGCGCGGCGCAGCAGGTGATCAACGTGGGGGCGGATGAACCCCACACCATCCTGACGTTGGCGCAAGAGGTGGCGCGAGCCGTCGGGGTGCCCGCCGTGATCGAGCACCTGCCGGCGCGAGATGAGGTCGTGCACGCCTTCGCTGACCACTCGAGAGCGTTGGCGATCTTCGGCGAGCAGCCCCACGTGACGCTGCGCGATGGCATCGGGCGCATGGCGGCGTGGGTAAAGACGCATGGGCCGCGCCAGCCGGTTGCCTTCAAGAACATCGAGGTGCGCGCAAAGCTTCCGCCGTCGTGGCGCTCGTAGAACACGCCGGCTGACTAGGTCTCCGACCGTTTAGAAACGTTCGTGGTGTACGAGAATTTGCGCCGCGCGTCCTTGCGGGTAAAGCGCCAGTTGATGCGCGTCTTTCGCCGATTGACCGTGCGATTCCAGGCCCCCACATGGGACTGCAAGGCGGTCAACTCGGGAATACGCTGCTTCCCGAGACACTGCCGGGTGACCAAGCTGAGTTCGATCTCGGCCTGGTTCAACTAACTCCCGTGCGTTGGGGTGTAGTGCACCGAGAGGCGTCGTCACACCTGGCGCGCTGCACGGCGGCCGAGGTGTTTGATCAGCGTCGCCTCGCCGTGCGTGTTCAGATTGTCGAGGACCAGATGAATGGTGCGGACCGTGGGGTACGCGGCCACCAGGTTCCGTAGGGCGACCGCAACCTGGAAGCCGGAGCGGTCGGGGGTCGCCACGGTGAAGTGCCGCCCCGCTTTGGGCTCCACGATGCCGAAGATATTGGCGGTCCCACAGCGCTCATACTCGGTATCGCGTTTGGCCACGTGGCCCGGCCGGGCGGGGTGCGGCGGGCGCTTGTCCGCGTGAAGCGAGACGGGCTTCTCGTCAAAACAGACCACGGGTTCCTTGGGATCGTACGGCCGTTCGTAGACGGCCAGCACGTCTTCCATCTTGGCGATATAGTCCGGGGTCAACTCGGCCACGCACCACATTTTTTTCCCGCCACGGCTTCAGGTCGTGGCTTTGCAGCAGGATGCGGATCGTCTCGCGGCCCACGCGAGGCACGACGTGGCGCTTCACCGCCTCGTCCGCAATCAGCCGGACGGTCCAGCGCGCCGCGCCGGGGGGCGGGGCCGTGCAGGCCATCGCGATGATGCGTTGCTTGTCCAGCGTCGTCAGCACTTCAGCGGCGCCCGGGCGTGGCGCATCGAACACCGCCCGCGCCACGCCGCCCGCCTGGTACCGCCGGGCGATCCGTCGAATCGCGGCCGGGGTCAGGTCCACGGTGCGCGCCACCTCCGGGGCCAGCACGCCGCGGTCCAAGTGGAGCAACGCCAACACGCGGAGCACCACCCGGACCGGCTGGACCCCACGGTGCAACATCCCCTGCAACTGCGTCCGGTCGCGCGGACGCAAACGAAACGGCTTGGCGTGACGTGGCATACTATCAGGACGATTCCCGGATCGCCCACGTCACCTGCACTGTGGTACTATTCAGACGGTCGGAGACCTAGTACCTACTTGTGTAAATCAGCGTAACGTTTCTTGACCGGGACTTGATGCACGACTTCCTTGGTCCACTCGAACGGGTGGGCCTCCGTCTTCCACGCCTCGAGGAAACGGTCAATCGCGTCCCGCAGCAGGCGCACGCTCGTGAAGCTCGCCCCGGTGAGCGCGGCGCGCGTGAGGATGCTGAACCAGACTTCGATGAGGTTCAGCCAGCTGGCGTGGGTGGGCGTGTAGTGCAGGTGGACGTGCGGGTGCCGCGAGAGCCAGCGATCGTGCTTCGGCTTGTGGGTGCTCAGGTTGTCCAGGATGACGTGCAACTCCTGGTCGGGATAGGCCGCGACCACGCGATTCAGGAAGTCCAGGAACTCGACGCGCCGGCGGCGATGGTAGTGTCCGGCGATGACCTGCCCCGTGGCGACGGCCAGGGCGGCGAAGAGGGTCGACGTCCCATGCCGTTTGTATTCATGGGCAAACCCCGTGAGCGCCCGCCCGTTCGGGAGCTTCAGGTAGCCTTGGGCCCGCTCCAGGGCCTGGATATGGGGCTTCTCGTCCACCGAAATCACCAGGGCGTTCTCCGGGGGGTGCAGATAGAGGGCGACGATGTCGGCGGCCTTCCGCGCGAACTCGGGATCGGTACTGATGCACCAACTCCGCCGCCGCGCCAGGGCGATCTTGTGCTTCCGCAAGATCGTCCACACCTGGTCGGCGGAGACATCCCCCAGCGCGCGCGCCACCAATCGACCGTTCCATTGCGCGTAGCCCGACGGCGGCGCTTCATCGAGCTGCGCCAGGATCCGGCGCTCCGTCGTCTCGGTGTACCGCCGCGGCTTCCCCGGGCGGGCCGCATCCGCGAGACCCGCCAGCCGCCGCGTGGCGAACCGCGTGCGCCACTTGCTCACCGTAGCGGGCCGCGTGCCGAGCGATGCCGCAATGGCGTTCGTTCCCTCGCCCGCCGCCGCCCCCAAAATGATGCGGGCGCGAAACACCTGCCGCTGCGGACTGCAGCCAGCGCGCACCCACCGATTGAGTACGGCGGCTTCCTCGGGCGCGAGGCTGATCGCCACCGCAACATGGCGCATGACACCGCTCCTTCATCCAGGAGCCAGAAGATGTCATGTAACGGTCTTTATGTCAAGTAGGTACTAGAAGAGTTATGACTGGGCTGGCCCTCCGAGTTCACGTGGATTAGTTCCCCCGTGTTCACCGGAGTCACCAGCGCCACATGCGACGTGTCGGACTGTCGCACTCTCTTCGTGGAGGACCAACCCATGTCATCCCCGCTCCCGAATACTATTTACCTCGGCATGGATGTGCACAAGGAGTCGATCACCATTGCCGTGCTCCCGCAGGCCGCCGCCGCGCCGACGCGCGTTGAACGATTGCCGAACGACGCGGGGAAGCTCCGCCGTTTCTGTGATCGCGTGGCCACACAGGGAACCCTCCGCACGTGCTACGAAGCCAGCGGGGCCGGCTACGTCGTGTACCGCCTGCTGCGGGAGTGGGGGTACGCCTGCGACGTGATCGCCCCGTCGCTCATCCCCATCCAGCCGGGGGTCCAGCGGAAACATGACAAGTACGACGCCGTGCCACTGGCGCGGCTCTACCGCGCCGGCGAACTGACGCCCGTGCGCATCCCCGCTGTCGCCGAGGAACGCGTGCGCGACGTCGTCCGCTGCCGCGAGACCTTCCAGCGCGAGATTCTCAAATCGCGCCACTACATTCTCAAGTTCCTGGCGCGGCGCGGCTTCGTCTACCGCGCCGGAAAGAACTGGGGAGCCAAGCATCTGGTCTGGCTGCGGACGTTGGCCGCGGTCCAGTCGCCGCTGGCCGGGGAGGACGCGATGGTCTTCCGGGAATATTTCGCGCTCTTGGAATACAAGCTCACCCGTCGGGACGAACTCGACCGGCAGATTGCCTTACTGGCGTGCTCCCCGACCTGGGCGACGGCGGTCGGCTGGTTACAATGTTTCCGCGGCATCCAGGTCCAGGCCGCCATGGTGCTCGCGACCGAGCTCGTGGATTGGCGACGGTTTGAACGGCCGACACAGCTCATGGCCTACGTGGGGCTCGTTTCGCGCGAAGACTCGAGCGGGGAGCGCGAGCGCAAAGGGTCGATCACGAAAGCCGGCAACGCGCAGTGTCGCCATGTGCTGATCCAGGTGGCCTGGAGCTATCGCCACCAGCCGCAGGTGAACCCGCACCTCAAGGGCCGTCAAGCCGGCCAACCGCCGTCGATCATTGCGCACGCGTGGAAGGCGCAGCATCGCTTGCATAAACTGTATCAACACCTCGCGTACCGGAAACACCCGCAGGTCGCGGTCGTCGCCGTCGCGCGGGAACTCGTCGGCTTTCTCTGGGCCGTGATGCGCGAGCTGCCGCCGCGGGCGACGGCGCCCGTCCGTACGGCCGCGTAAGCACCACGGGTCGACTTCACCCCTGTGACGTGGAGGACCGGACGGCCGCCTGTGGCACGATGAGGAGCATGCTCGGGGACACTATACGGTACGTCGAGACCGTGACGGAATCCGTGTCAGCTAGAATGAGCCAGCTCCGGACGAATCCAATTCTTGCCGCGCTGCGCGGGCAACCGCGTAATCGGCGTATATCAGTAGGATCAATCGTCGAAGCCGCCCCAGGGGCCTCCGCTCTCCCGCTCACCGCCACTGCATCATCCAACGCCACGTGCCTCAGAGGTCTCGCCGATGCGCTCTCGTAGCACCACCCCTTGACCCCAGCCCAGTCATATCAGTGTAGTGTCCCTGAAATACCTTGCCTAAATACACTTTCCCTGGTACCTTGTCTCCCGTCTTCACTGACCGGGAGCCTATCATGGCACGTGGACGACCGCGGCAACCCTTGGTCCTCAGTCCGGACGTGCGGGTGGAACTGCTGTCGCTGGCCCACTCGCGCACCCTGGGGCACGATCTCGTGCGGCGGGCGCAGATTGTCCTGCGCTGTGCCGACGACGTGCCGAACACGACCGTCGCCGATGAGTTGGGCGTGACGCGTCCCACGGTGGGCGTGTGGCGCGAGCGCTTCCGACGGCAGGGCCTGATGGGGTTGTACGATGAACGGCGTCCCGGACGGCCGCGCACCATCGAAGACGAACGCATCACGCGCCTCATTCGCAAGACGCTCAAGACGCGTCCCACGGATGGCAGCACCCAGTGGAGTTGCCGCACGATGGCGACCGAAACGAAGCTGTCGAAATCGACCGTGCAGCGCGTGTGGTCGGCCTTCGGCCTGCAGCCGCATCGCCAGAAGCAGTTCAAGCTCTCGACCGATCCGTTCTTCGTCGAGAAGGTCCGCGACATTGTCGGATTGTATCTCCGGCCGCCGGCCCATGCGTTGGTGCTCTGTGTCGATGAAAAGAGTCAAACGCAAGCCCTCGAACGCACGCAACCGCTCTTGCCCATGGGGTTGGGCTACGTCGAAGGCGTGACGCACAACTACATCCGGCATGGTACCACCACGCTCTTCGCCGCGTTGAACATCGCCAGCGGTACCGTGCTGACCCAGTGCAAACCCAGACATCGGCATCAGGAGTTCCTCCAGTTTCTCAATCATCTCGACGCCAATGTGCCGCCCCACCTCGACATCCACCTGATCGTCGACAACTACGCCACGCACAAGCACGCGAAGGTCAAGCGCTGGCTCGCGGCCCGGCCGCGCTACCAGATTCACTTCACGCCGACGTACGCCTCATGGCTCAATCAGGTCGAGATCTGGTTCAACATCGTCACCCAAAAAGCCATTCGGCGCGGCTCCTTCCGTTCGGTCAAGGAACTCGTCGACGCGATTACCCGATTCGAAAAGAGGTACAACCCGTCCGCCCATCCCTTCGTGTGGACTGCGACGGCCGATTCGATTCTCCAGAAGATCGAGAGATTATGTAAAGCTGTTTCCGGGACGCGACACTAGGGCACCCGACGCTCCAACAACACGTAGTCCCCGACCTCGACGGCCAGCGCGAACCGGCGTGCCAGGACCCCGCTGACCGGTCCATCGTGCGCGAACAGGGGGTACGACCGTGCGGACAGAACCCAGCGGATCCGTGGATCGGTGTCGATGCGCGCCGCGAGACTGTCTTCGTGAAGGATCGCGCCGGGGCCGCCGTCGGTGGCAATCGCCATGCACCGGGCAGGGCTCAGGCGCACGATGATCTCCTTCTGTGCCACGGCATATGCGCCGTCACAACGCGCGGACAGCGTGTCCGCGGCAGCGGCAAGATCCGGTTGCGGCCTGAAGGTGAGTGGGGAATACGGCGTGGATGCCGACATCAGGTGCTGGGCCATCCCTCCGCCCAGTATCACGGCAAAGGCCCCCCGCACGAGCGCGTCGTGCCACCGCTGCTGGCCGACAAGGCGCCAGAGCATTGGCACCAGCACGACGGGCAAGGGAACCGTCGCCCATGTGCGAAGCCGCGGATCGAGAAGCAGCTGCATGAAGTCGCGTGACGCCAGCGTGCGATCTGCCGTCGGTGGTACGAGGAAGAGGTCCCCGGCGACCACGCCGTGCCAGACCGCGGTCGCGATGGCTGCGACAGCGATGGCCCCCAGCGTGCGCGGCGACCACGTTGCAGCTTCTGGCGCCAACGCGATGCTGGTCGCCATGACGACCAGCGGGACCACCGGCACGACGTACTTCGTCACTTCCGCGCCGATCCAGAGGCTGTATGCCCCGCCAATGGCCGCCGCGAGGCATGCGGCCATCGCCGCGAGCTGGAGGCCCTGTTCGCGGCGATGCCTCCATGCGACCGGTATGCTGGCCAGGGACAGGACGACCAGCGCAGGCGTGAGCCACAGGATCAGGCGCGCCGTGGACAACGTCATGCGCGTGACATTCAGATGCGCACCGTACACATGCGTCTTATTGATGAACGTGTAGCGCACGAAGACGTCCGCCGGCACGTTCGCCGCCCACGCATAGAGCAACCAGGTGAGGGCGAACAGCACCGTCGCGGCGACGCCTACCACTACCAGCCGACGCAGCGCGTCCCACTCACGGCTCGCCGCGAACCACGCTCCGAGCGCGATGAAACACAGCGGCGGCGTGGTCAGCTTCGCCCAGAACGAGAGCACGCTCACGGCGATGACTCCCACCCAGGCGCGAAGGGTCGGGGGGCTTCGCAGGTCGGCGAGCCAGAAGACGCCGCACCACGCTGTCGTCAGCAGCGGCAGCGCGGCCGTGTCGATGTCGGCGAACAGCGCCCCCTGCACGAAGAACGGATTACCGGCCAGCAGCAGCGCAGCGAGCCACGGGGCGACACGCGCCGCTTCGGAGGTCCCGCCCCCTGACCGCAGCGCACGGCGCGCCAGCCACGCCACGAGCAGCACGAGGGCCACGTTCAGCAATGCGCCCACCGAGCGGGTTGCGGCGTCACTCGCATGCCCGGCCAGCGCGTACGCCGTGGCGACGAGATAGGTGTAGAGCGGCGGATGCCACAGCCCCAGGTGGCGGTTCTCTGTCGCGAGCCCGCGCAGGAAAGCGTCCTCACCGGACATGGCGACGGGAATGCCGTGCCGGGCGATCCCGTTCGCGACGAGCCGAAACTCTGCTTCATCGAAGATCAGTGGCCGGGTCGCGGCCCGGAATCCCGCGAAGAGCGCAGCCGCCAGCACGAAGACAAGCGCCAGCTTCCAAGCGACCGCCGCCGTGAGCGCGGGTGGTTTCACGCAGCGCTCGCCTTTGGCACTCGCCGAAAACGGAGGCGCAGGACCAGCCAGATCATCCGGCAGCCGAGCTTGAACGCACGGGCTCTCGAACCGGTAATCTTCGAGGTTCCCACGCGGCTCCCGTAGTTGACCGGGATCTCGACACAGCGCCATCCACGTCGAATTGCGAGCACCATCAGCTCCGGCGAGAAACTACTGTCGCCGACCCGCCAGAATTGCGCGAGATCGCGAATGACCTCCCGACTGAGCATGCGATAGGTGCAGCCGACGTCGGTCAGGCACGGGCCGTTGTGCAGGTACTCGAGGTACTTCGCCACCGCCCAGTTCCCATAGCGGAGAAACCACCCCATGTTCGCGCCGCTCCAGATCAGCGATTTCGACGTGCGGGTGCCAAAGACCACGTCGAACTGTCCGTGATATGCGGCGAACTTGGTGACATCTTGGGGGTCGAAGGTCTTGTCCGACTCCGTGATGATCACCCACGGTTCCCTCGCCTCGAGCAATGCCCGACGAGAAGCGAACCCGTAACCGCGATTCGTTTCATGCACGACCCGGGCGCCCGCCCGTTCCGCGAGATCCGGGGTGCCGTCGGTTGAGCCGTTGTCAGCGACGAGCACTTCTGCGACCATGGGATGCGCCAAGAACCCGCGCACCACGTCGCCGATGCCCTCTGCCTCGTTGTACGCTGGCATCACGACGGATATCCGGAGCGGACGCTCCAGCGACGCTCCGAAGATAGCTGCCCAGTTGCTTTCGGGAGCAGTCACGTCATGAGTCCCGACGCGCCACGACGAGCATCTGGCCGGCGAGAGGTTTCCACGGAGAGCGCAGGTAGGCGTGCACGAGCCACGGATGCGCGGGCATGCGCTGCCTTAGGGTGAATGGAAGGAATCGGGCCTGCCGGTGGATGATCGTCATTCCTTGGCTCGACAGGAAATCTGACATACTCATGTCCGTGAAGATGCCCTCTGCCAGGTGGGTATGGTCGTCGAAGTACGAGCGGGGCACCAGGGCGAAATTCGGCTGGATGACAACGAGCAAGCCCTCAGGCACAAGGGAGCGCCGGATAGCTGCGATGGTCTGCGTGAGTTCAGCCCGCGTGAGGTGCTCGAACAGGTTGGACGCGAGGACCTGGCCCACGCTGGCTGGCTCGACGCCTTGCAGGTCCGTGCACGGACCCACGTGAGTCTGGACACCGGGGGCCGCATGTCGTACGAACTCAGCGCGGATGTCCACCGCCAGGCGCACCGGCGCCCTGCTGGCGTTGCTTGCGTCGCAGTAACCGGCTCCAAGTTCCAGCAGGCTTTCCGGGACGCCGAATCGCGCTTCGAGCCACCCAACAATCTCGCGCCAAACGGCTGCCCGTCGATGATCGTAGGTGAAGCGAGTACTCTCGTAGGATTCGTACATGCTCGACTCTACAAAATGGGAACGGTTTCGCCGAACGGTATTCGCGTGCGGCGCGCCGTCGATGCGCGCCGACGCTTCCAGGCCGTCGCGCGCCCATCCGAACCTACAACAGCCCGGCGAGCAGCGTGTCGTTGTCCGGCGTGCTGCCGATGCGCTTGACCAACCACTCCATGCCTGCCTGCGGCGGCATCTGCTGCAGGCCGCGGCGCAGGCTGTAGATCGCGTCGAGCTGGCCCGGCTTGTACAGCTTCTCCTCGCGGCGCGTGCCGGAGCTCGCGATGTCGAAGGCGGGGAAGATGCGCTTCTCGGCGAGCCCGCGGTCCAGCTTGATCTCGCAGTTGCCCGTGCCCTTGAACTCCTCGAAGATCACGTCGTCCATGCGCGACCCGGTCTCAACGAGCGCGGTGGCGATGATCGTCAGCGACCCGCCGCCGTGCTCCGGCGCGATGTTGCGTGCCGAGCCGAAGAACGCCTTCGGTTTGGCCATCGCCGACGTGTCGAGGCCGCCGGACATGGTGCGTCCGGTGCCGCGCTCCGCCGTGTTGTGCGCGCGCGCCATGCGCGTGAGCGAGTCGAGCACGATCACCACGTCCTTGCCCAGTTCCACCAGGCGGCGCGCCCGCTCGAGTACCATCTCCGTGACTTCGACATGCCGGCGCGCCGGCTGGTCGAACGAGGAGGCAATGACTTCGCCGACGCCCCACGAAATGGCCTCGCTCACTTCCTCGGGGCGCTCGTCCACGAGCAGGATGAGCAGGGTCGCGTCGGCATGCTTGAGCGCCACGCCCTCGGTGATGGCCTGCAGGAGCATGGTCTTGCCGGCGCGGGCCGGCGCGACAATCAGCGCGCGCTGGCCGTAGCCGATGGGGGCAATGAGGTCAATGCAGCGCCGCGTCAGTTCTGGTCCCACCTTTGCCGACCGGCCGGTTTCGAGTGTCAGGCGCCGATCGGGGTAACTCGCCGTCAGCGACGCGAAGTCGGGGCGGCGTGCCGCCTCGGCCGGATCATGCCCGTTGATCGAGAGGATGTCCACGCAGGTGGAACGCCCGCGGTGGTCGCGCCCCGTCGTGGCGCGCACTTCGTCTGACTTGCGGAGTCCGTACTGCCGGGCCAGGTATGCCGGCATGTACGCGTCGCCCTGGTCCTCCAGGTAACTCGCGTTGGGTCGCCGGATGAATCCGGCGTCGCGCGACGGGTCGTACCAGCCAATCGTGTCGCCATCGGCGACGATTGGCTGCGGTGGCGCCCCGCCCCCGCCCCCGCCCCCTCCGCCCTGCTGCTGGTTCGGCTCGCCGCCGCGATTGCGACCACGATGCCGGCGGCCGCGCCGGCCGAACCGTCCTTCCCGTCCTTCTCGACCCTCTCGTCCGTCGCGTCCGTCGCGCCGCCCGTCGGGTTGGGGACGCCCCGAGCCGTTTCCGTCAGCCGATCCCATCTCGATGGGCGTGGCCTGCGGTGCGACCTCGATGACCGGTGCCGGCGGTGCCGAGGCATCGTCCGGCGCTGATTCGGCTGTGGGAGGAACCTCGGTTGCCGCCGGTGCCTCAGGGGCGGCGGAGTCGAGGTACGGATCGGGCTCGGCCGAGGTGGACTCGGGAGCGGTCTGCCCGCGCGAACGCGCTGGGCGGCCGCGACGGCGAGGACGACGATTCTCGCTCATGCGTCAGTATGTGGTGTTGATTCGAGAACGATAGGGACCTGAACCGCGAGCACGCGGTCCGGCCTGGCTGGGAGTGGGCACTCCAACTGCTTCCTCTTGGGACAAGGGTCCGTGACTTCCACGGACTGCGCGCACCCGTGGCGCGCCAAATGGAAAACGCTTGCTGAAATCGGACGAGACAGGGCGCTCAAGGCGCCTAGGCATCCCAGGCCACGGAACGTCACGGAGCCCGGCAGGGTCGAACGGACACACCGTCACTCGCGGCGCTCAGCACCGGAGTCGCATGCCGCGAACAAGCGGCAGAGGCGGAGGGGCGTATTCACCGGCGTGCGCAGTGCGCAGTACCGATTGGAGTTGAGTATGGCGGGAGCGAGGCGTTCGCGCAACCCTCTGGCCCCACCCCTCTGACCCCACCCTCTGGCCCCACTACCACTCCGGCCAACCGCATAAATTGGCAACAATGAATACACCACGCGGTCTCACGCTAGCGCGACTCACCTCGATTGTCGAAGCGTATCGGGGAACCGGGAACGTGCCGCGCCTGCTCGACGACCTTGCCGCGCTGGCCGACCAGTCGCCCACCGACGAGCTGTTCGAGGCGGCCGACGCACACGCGGCGATGCCCGAAGTGCTCGGCCCCCTGATGGAAGTCGTGGTCGAGCGCGAGCCGGGCCACGCACGCGCCCTCGTGCGCCTGGCCAACGCCTATTGGCTGAGCGGACGCGGCCCTGAAGTGGTTGGCGAACTTGCGTCACGCGCCATCACCGCCGACCCGTCGCACCGCGGCGCGTGGCATCTGTGGGCGCTCACGGAGACCGATCCGCGCGCGCGCATGACGCGCTGGTTGCAGGTGACCGCACGCTTTCCCGACGACGACCTCGCGCGCGCGAACCTCGCGGACAACGCTGCATCGGTCGGTTCGTCCGAGGACGATCCGGTGGCCCTCAGGCTCGCCCTCGACACGTTCTCCCAGCTTCGGAAGACGGCGCCTCACCCCGCCCAGCGCGCCGCACTCGACCAGGCCATCGAAGCGCTGCGGTCCCGCCGCTGATCACGTGCTCGGGCGGAGCGCCGACTTCGGCCTGAAGCGCACCCGCTCGATCTGATCGAGCAGCTTCGCCAGATTGTCGCCGATCACCTGGGTGCGGGGGATAGACAACGGATTGAAGCCCGGTCCGTACGGCGTGCCGGCCACTGCGCCCGTCACCTCGAGGATTGCCTCGAAGCGATAGGCCACCGTGCGCGCGCCCTTCGGATCGGTCCAGCGTCCGGCCTGTGCGAGCGCGCGGTTCTTCGGCCACAGGCCCAGGGGCAATGCGAACGTGCGTACGCGATATCCGGCGACCGCCGAGTCTACCGCCAGCACCCCACGCGCAATCTGCTCCTGCACCGCCGCGTCGCTCCGCCGGTCGAGCCGGCCGTGCCACAGCGTGTGGTTGCACAGTTCGAAGCCCTGTTGCACGAGGAAGCGCAGTTTCGGAAAGCGCCACTCGGACTTCTGGCCGGCGACCCCGGTGTCGCCGAAGAACGCGTGCCCCTCCGCAGCCGCCGGCAGCAGGCAGAACGTCGCCCGCTGTTTCCAGTCCTTGTGCGTGCGGCTGAAGTCGAGCCAGATGCCGACCGCGCTGTTCGGGTCAATCTCGAGTGTCCCGTTCCGCTCGATGTACGAGAACTGTCCCGGAGACGCGTCGTCGAAGGTGATGACCACCGGGGACGTACCCGGCGGGATGTCGAACTGCCGGTCCACGAGCTGCGCGACGGTAATCGGGCGATAGCCACGGTCGAACAGGAGCTGCAGGTCGCGGCGAAAACCGTCGCGCGAGCGCTTCCAGCGGCTGTCCGTGTCACCGATGAGGTGATACTGGAGGATCGGGATCTTGAAGGGCAGGCTGGGGTTTGGTGCCTGCGACAGTGCGGGGCACGCCGTGAGCAGCGCCCCCAGCGCGAGAAGACGAATGCAGCTCATGATGCGGGAATCTACCCGTGTGCGTCATGCGTTTTGTAGCGTCGGACGAGGCAATCGCCCGTGTCATCGACGCGTGCCGGCCGACTCGCGCGTTGTGCGCGGAGCATGGCAGTGTGCCTCGGTGCATGAAGGGCATGTCGGTATCGCGGCATGTGACCTTGCCGCGATTCGGTCGGTCCGTGGTGTGGGAGGCGTGAGAGGCGACGAGCGCAATGGAGGACGGTCGTGGCGCGTTCGGGACAGGCCCGTCGTGACGCGGCGCGGTCCTTGCAGGTAGTTCAGGATGAGGGATCGCCCCCTGGAGGTGTCATGGATGTTCTCGTGATGGTGGAGGAGCAGCCGCCCGAACACTCGAGCGTGCTCGCGCACGTCAGTTCCGTGCCCTCGCCGCTGACGATGGAACGCCCGTCACGAGACGTGGTGACGCTCTACGGCATTCCCAGCCCGGAGTCGCTGGCGCTCGCGCTGGCCGCGGCGCTCGAATCGCGGCGCTCGGCCGATGATCGCGTGGACACGGTGCGGCACGTCGGCGTCTGGCCGGAGCGCGGGGCGGTTGGCGATGCGGCCTGGCGCGACGAAATGACGGGGCAGATGGTGACCCGCGACCTGCAGATTCCGCTGGCCGTGCTGGCCGAGACTGCCCAGGCGCTGCTGGGCGAGTGCGGCCAGGTGATCCGGCGGCTCGTCGGCGGCCTGCTGATGAGCGAGTGGCCCGAGGGAACGCGCCGCGCGGTCTCGTTCTCCTTCACGCCCATGCCGGCCTTTGCCACGCACGCGGCGAATTCGGAGGCCGTGCTCGCGGTGCTGCGCGAGGCCGAAGGGCTGACGTTCGATCAGGAGTCGGACGAGAACTAGCCCGATTGCGTTAACGCAAGCCTCACACGGGCCCGCTTGTCGCGGGCCCGTGGTCGTTTTTCGGAACGTGGAGGAGGTAGAGGCTTAGCGAGGGACAAGGAGAGGTGGAACGAGGAGGGCGATCCTTGGCGCGATCGAGACCTCCCTCCTCGTTCCATACCTCGTCCCTCGTTCCTACGCCTCCACCCCCTCCTCGTTCCGCTCCCCTCCTCCTTCCCCTACACCCGCGTCAGGGTCGCCGACCCTTGACGTTCGCGTGAACTAATTGGATGCTCCCGTACCTATAACGCTCGCCGAAATGACCGGCGGAGGACTGGATGAAAGAGTACCGGAGTGAGGCAATCAGAAATGTCGCTGTAGTGGGACACGGGACGAGTGGCAAGACCACACTGGTAGACGCCCTCGCCTTCGTGTCCGGCAGCAGCAAGCGACATGGCCAGGTGAAGGACGGAACCGCGTTGACGGTGACCTCTCCCGAGGAAGTCGAACGCGGTTTTTCCATCGCTATTGGCTGTGCATTCGCCGAGTGGCGTGACACCAAGATCAACATGATCGACACGCCAGGATTCCTCGACTTTCAGGGCGACGCGATTGCCGGCCTCACCGCCGCGGATGGCGCGCTCATCACCGTGGCCGCCGCAGCCGGAGTGGAAGTCGGCACCGAGCGGATGTTCCGCGAGGCCATCGCCCGCCGCGACCCGGTGCTCTTTGCCGTGACGCTGATGGACAAGGAACACGCCAACTTCGATGCGGCGTACGAGGCCATCAAGGAACGTCTCACCTCCAAGGTCGTTCCGGTCGAAATCCCGATTGGCGCTGGCCTCGGCTTCAAGGGGATCATCAACCTCTTTACGAAGCGGGCGCACATCTTCACCCCCGGCACCAAGTCGGGCGAGTACACCGAGACGGACATCCCCGAATCCGAAAGAGCCCGCTTCGAGAAGTACCATCAGGAGATGGTCGAGGCGGTCGCCGCCACTGACGACGCGCTCCTCGAGCGGTTCTTCAGCGGCGAGGAGATCCCGGGCGACGAAGAGATGGCCGCCATGAAGCAGGCCATGAAGCGTCAGGAGCTCTTTCCGCTCCTCTGTTGCTCGGCCCAGCTCACATGGGGCGTGCGCACGGTGCTCGACTTTCTCGTCCAGCTCATGCCGTCGGCGTACGAGATGGAGGAGCAGAAGGCGTTCAAGGGTGCCGAAGGGGCCAGGACGGTCGACATCCATCCCAATGACGACGCGCCGTTCACCGCGCTCTGCTTCAAGACCATGACCGAGCCGCACGTGGGCGAGGTGACGTACTTCCGCACCTTCAGCGGCACGGTGGCCAACGGGCAGGAAGTCTACAATGCCACGCGTGACCTGAGCGAGAAACTCATGCACCTGTCGATCCCGCAGGGACGCGAGCGCATCGAGGTGCCGCGGCTCTTTCCCGGCGACATTGGCTGCGTGGCCAAGTTGAAGAACACCCACACCAACGACACCCTGTCGACCAGGGAACATCCGGTCCGCATGCCGCAGATCGAGTTCCCGCCGCCGCTGGTGACCTATGCCGTGCGCGCCACCGTGCACGCGGACGAAGAGAAGCTGCAGGTCGGGATGCATCGGATCCACGACGAAGACCCCACGTTTGAAACGCACTACGACTCCGAGACACACGAGACGATTCTCAGCGGCATGGGCGAGCGTCACGTCGAAGTGGCGATGGCCAAGCTCAAGCGGCTGCTCAATGTCTCCGCCGCACTCAAGACGCCGCGCATTGCCTATCGCGAGACGCTGACGGCGGCGGCCGAGGGGCAGGGACGGCACAAGAAGCAGTCCGGCGGCCGCGGCCAGTTTGGCGACTGCTGGGTGAAGCTGCGCCCGGCGCCGCGCGGCTCGGGCTACCAGTACGTGGACGCCATCAAGGGTGGCGTGATTCCGCGCCAGTACATTCCGGCGGTGGACAAGGGCGTCCAGGAAGCGGCCGAGCGCGGCATTCTCGCCGGCTACCCGGTGGTGGACTTCATCTGCGAGTGCTTCGACGGTTCCTCGCACTCGGTGGACTCGAACGAAGCCTCGTTCAAGATGGCGGGCATCCTTGCCTTCAAGAACATCGCGCCCAAGTGTCGGCCGGTGCTGCTCGAGCCGCTGCACGAGGTCGAGATCCTGACGCCAGACGGCTATCTGGGCGACGTGATGGGCGACATCTCGGGCCGCCGCGGTCAGATTCTCGGGTCCGAGAATCTCGAGGGACTCGGGACGAAGGTAAAGGCCATCGTGCCGCAGGCCGAACTGTACCTCTACGCCACCAAGCTGCAGTCCATGACGCAGGGCCGCGGCACCTTCACGCACAAGTTCCACACGTACGAACTGATGCCGCACGAAGCCGCGGCCAAGGTGATCGCGGAGGCGGAGAAGGAGAAGAAGGAAGAGGCGGAGGAATAGCCCACCTCCATTCGGACGCTGGTTGGGCCTACACCTTGTGGTACGAGATCCGCGCCGACTCCACGCGGTCGGCGGCCGTGTACACCTCGAAGTCCGCAAAGAACCCCGGCGCTTCCGCCTGCAGCGTGCGCAGCACCAGCACGGCGAGCCGGCGGATCTCCTGCTCGGCCCCCTCGCCGGTGCGCAACTCGAGCATCGTACGCCACGCACGCGCATTGGCGGTTACCACGATCTTCGTTTCCGTGGAGTTCGGCAGCACGCCGCGCGCCGCCTCGCGCGCCATCTTGCGGCGGTGCACCTTGTCGGCCACCCAGGCGTAACGCTCCATGAGCTTCTCGACGAGCGCCACGTACGTGGACTGTGCACCTTCCACCTGCGCCTTCCACTGCGCCACGAGCGCATCGTCCCCGATGATGGCCGGCGGAACGACGAATGCGGCATCGCTTTCATCCACGTAGCGCTGACTCAGCTGGGAATAGGCGAAGCCGGCGCGGTGGCGCACCAGTTCGTGCGTCAGCGACCGGCTGATGCCCTCGAGCAGCAGCGAGTAATTCGCGTGCTCGAGCACCGAGCCGTGCCCCTGCTTCTTGATGTTCTCCAGGTAATCGCGCGTCGGCCGGCCGGCCGGGTTCTTCTGGCTCATGTAGCAGAGCCGGCCGGCAAATTCCGCGAGCCGCTCGCCGTCCGTGCTCTCGCCCTGCCACTGCACCGGCAGGTGCGCGGGCTCGGTAAAGACGGGGCGGGCGAGGACGGTGACCCTGGGCTCGGTGTAGAGCTGCGGCATCGGAGGCGTGGTGAGGGGGTGGCAGTCGGGGAATTTATTGCGGGTGGTGCCCGCGCGTGAGGGTCGGACGCCTACGCGTGGGGAAGTTGGCCCAGTCGAAACGCCGCCCAGTCTCGCTCGCGGACAATTCTGTCGAGCGCCGCGCGCGCCTCCGCCGGCAGGGGCGGCAACGCCGGGTCGTATTTCACCGATGCCAGCGGGTCATCGTCCGCCCGCGGGACCTTCACGCCCGGATTCAGGACGCCAACGGGATCGAAGGCCTGCTTGACGCGCGCGAACAGCGCCATGGCCCGTGCGTCCCACACGCGGAACATCAGCGGCGTGCGCAGCCGGCCGTCACCGTGCTCGGCGGCGAGCGTGCCGCCGAGAAGCGCCACGAGCCCGGTCACGTCATCCATCAGCGCGCGCGCCCGCGCGCGCCAGACCGGGTCCCGAACGTCCACCATCGCATTCACGTGGGCGTGGGCATCGCCCGCATGGCCGAAGATCACGCCCCGCACCCCATGCCGCTCGAGCGCGGCGCGCACGCCCCGCACGTAGTCGGGAAAGCGCTCCGGCGGCACGGCACCATCCTCGATGAGCTGCATGGACGCGAGGTTCGGGTCGAGCGCGTTGAGGATGGGGCTCGCCGCGTGCCGGATGCGCCAGATGCGAGCCGCCGTCTGTTCGTCCGGTGCCGACACCACGTGCGAAGCCCGCGCCTGCCGGCAGGTGTCGGCCAGCCGAAGGGTGAGCGTGTCGGCATCGGCTGGTGTCTCCCCTTCCGCCTCGATCAAGAGCACCGCATCCGCGCCGGCCGGAATGGACAGCGCCGACGCCTCGGCGCGCACCACGTCGAGGAAGGTGCGGTCGAGCAGTTCCACCGCACTCGCGCCGAGCGCCGTGGCGTGGCCCGCGGCCTGTACGGCTTCCTCGAGCGAGCGGAACGATGCCAGCAGTGCGGTGCGCGCCGCCGGAACCGGCGCCAGCGCGAGTTCGATGCCCACGAAGATGGCGAGCGTGCCCTCGCTCCCGACGAGCAGGTCCACCACGTCTCCGCTGCGTGCGTAGTCGGCGAGCGCGTACCCGCTCGATTCCTTGCGGACGCCGGGGCGGGCAAGCGACGCACCGCGGTCACGCACGTCGCGCGCGACGTCATGGTGAAATGTGCGCAACGCCTCGACTCTGGGTCGCGGTTCGCCGCGGCGCACCCAGGCGCGCGATCCGTCGGCGAAGACGCAGTCGAGGCCGCGCACCCAGGGGCGCATCGCGCCCAGTTTCACGCTCCGTGCGCCGGCGGCGTTCGTCGCAACCATGCCGCCAATCGTGCAAAACGCGCCCGAGGACGGATCCACCGCGACGCGCAGCCCGTGCCCGCGGGCCGCCGTATCCACCGTGTCGCGTAGCGCGCCCGGGCCGCACGTCACCAACGCGCCCTTCGCATCGACCGCACCGATCCAGTCGAGCCGGGAGAGGTCGAGCGCCACACCGCGCCCAAGCGCGCCGTTGGCCATGGACGTAGCGGATCCGCGCGGCACGATCGGCACGCCCAGCGTGGCGGCCCATCGCACGAGCGTTACCACATCGTCGGCGTCGGCGGGAACGGCGACGGCATCCGGCACGATCTGTGCGATTCCCGCGCTCTCGCTGTACATCGCGCGCACGTGATCATCCGTTCGAAAGATGCCCCGGAAGCCGTCAGGCGCACGCAGCGCGCTGTCATCCCATGCCGTGGTGGTCGTCATGCGATCAGCCCGCCAGCCTGGCCAGCGGCGCAAACGGACGCTCCCGCACCGAGGCGACGAGGCGGCGCAGCAGCGCATTGCTGCAGAGGGCGGCCAGTCCCGCGACCATCAGTGACTTCACCTCGTCACGCGAGATCTTCACCGTGCCACCCGGCCGCAGCATGGCGTCCGTGCGTGTGAGCTCGCGCAGCGTGGCATACGCGTAGAGCAGCGGCAGTACGCAGAAGGCGCGAATGGACACCGCGCGGCGGGGCAGCAGCAGCAGGTACTCGAAGGCCTGGTCGAGGTCGGTCCAGGCCAGCGTGATGAACTCGCCGACGGCGGCGCGGTTCTGCGCGAGGCGCAACGGGTCCAGCAACGACGCGTGCGAACCGCCATGCGCCTGCAGCGTGCGCTCGGGGACATAGATCGCGTTCTCCCGCTCCGCGTCCGTGGCGATGTCCTTGAGGATGTTCACCGTCTGCAGCGCCTCGCCGAAGTTCGTGCAGCGCGCCCACAGCGCGTCGTAACGCGCCGGGGGCACCTGGCCATCCTCACGCCAGAGTTCGGTGAGCATGCACCCCACCGTGCCGGCCACGTAGTAACAGTATTCGCGATACTCCTCCACCGTCTGGATGCGGAGCCCGCCGGGATGCCGCAGGGTGAATTCGGCCATGCCCCGCGCCATCTCGCGCACCCAGTGCCCCACGCGTTCCTGCGATCGCGGCGGCAACGACCGGAACAGGACGCACACGAGATCGGTGCGGCGCAGCAGCGTCACGTGCGCCGCATCGCCCTGAATGCTGGCTGCGCGCGCGGGGAATGCCTCGGCGGTGGCCGAGTCGTTGAGGCACTGGGCAAACTCGCCGAGTAGCCGCGCCTTGACCTCGGGAGCGGCATGCCCGTCATCCTCGATGGTGTCGGCGATGCGGCACAGCAGGTAGGCGCAGAGCACGGAGCGGCCTAACTCGCCGTGCAGCAGCTGGACCGACAACGCAAACGTGCGCGACACCGCCGGCAGAATCTCTCGGCCGAAACGCTCGGCTTCGCGGACGCGCGCGGGAGAGTCGGCGGTGGGCATGTGCGAGAATCTACCGGGTTCGCAGGTGCTGTTGCCACCGCACACTGGTTCGCCATGACGCCGCGAAGCATGAGAGAGGAGAAGTGCGAACTACCTTGCCACGGATTTCACGGAAGTTGGCGGATGCACACGGATACAGCTATTGGGAGAACCCCCTGAAGCAGTATCCGTGTGCATCCGCCCCCTCCGCGCAATCCGTGGCAAGGCAGTTGGCGGGACCTCCCCTGCGATCGCTGCTCGCGCGGTCTGGAGCCCACGCAGGCACTCGCCGCCGCAGCACAGCGCGACGCGTGCCGCCCTATTTCGGCGGCAGCAAGCCGCGCGTCAGCCCATCGAGCAGTTGCTGCGCGGGCGACGGCTTGTCCGGATACTCCAGCTTGTCGAGCACCCGCTCCATCGACACGAGGGCTTGCCGGCGCAGTGCCCGCCAGGCGCTGCGCGCCAACTTCCAGCCGAGCCAGCCGAGCACGAGCGGCGGGAGAGCGCCGAGCCACGGATACACGGTCAGCACCGCCAGCGGCGCGCCGGCGAGCACCCCGATCACGACCAGCCAGACAGGGGTTGCGAGCTGCTTGCTGCGCGCGGACCCGAGGTCGGCCGCGAGCGCCACATGGACGCGCCGCGCATCCACCGCGCCGGCGCTCACCACCACCTCGCTGGCGCGCGACAGGTAGTACCCCTTGCCGCCGAAGTCGAACGAGCGGGCGAGCTGGTCCATCAAGCCCCGCCGGGGCTCGAGCACCAGCCGATCTGCATACCGCCGGATGACCCCCAGCGACTCGTCCCGCATCAGGATCGCCTCAAGCCGGCCCAGCAACTCCGGCGGCGAGCCGATGAGCACGCGTGCCGCCGAAATCGTCGGGTCGGCCAGCATCGCGTCGCTTTCGCGCTGCGTCGCCGCGAGCGGCGAGCGCGCCCGCTCCTCGGCGATGGCCTGCCGCACCGCCTCTGGCGCGATGCCCACTTCGCGCGCGATGTCGAGCACGCGCGACTCGCTCAACTGGTCGCTGCGCGCCGTGTCGGAGTCTTCGCCATGCACGTGCAGCTCCATCGCACGCGCCAGCACGCGTTCCAGTGCGGCGCGATTCAGCGAACGGTCGTCCGACGGGGGGGTGGTTGGATTCGTCATGGCAGGTGCGGCGCCCGCGCGAATGCGCGCGGGCCAAGGTGTGACACGGTCGGTAAGCCAACTGCGGCTGCGGCTCGCTCGTTTTCCCTACGACTGAGGGCGTGCCAGAGTTCCTGCCCGCGCGCGCTCAGGGGGTCGTCACCGAGGCGCGACCGCAGGTAACGCAGAACTTCCAGGCGGGGTCGACCTCCGCGCTGCAGCCCGGACACCGTCGCACCTTGAGGTTCTGGCCGCAGTGGGGGCAGAACGTCACGGCGCGACCCTCAGGGAGCATCTGACCGCAGAAACGGCATCCCGGACGCGGCGTGCGAACCGCCGCCTCCGCCGTCGGATCCGGAATGCCCGGCCCGCGGGCCTGGAATGGCGTGCGCGGCTTGGGATCCCCACTCACGCTGAGCACGTCGTCCAGCTCGGCCAGCGTGGGCGGGAGTCGCCGCTGCAGGGCGTCGAGCGCGGGGCTCACCTCCGCACTCGCGGCGGAAGTTGGCGGCAACGATTCCAGCACCTGGCGCATCGCATGCTGCGCGAGCGTGACGCGTGCGGTGCCGTAGGCGTGCAGCGCGCGCAGGTCCGGATTGCCCGAATCCAGTTCGCGGCGCAGGTCCTCCTGCATGGCGTCGTCGGCGAAGACGAAACCGCGCTCGCCGGAGAGCAGGCGGAGCAGGAGGACCTCGTAGTCTTCCGCCGTCTCCACGCCCACCTCGGCGCGGTGCGCACGGTACGGCACGAAGGTGCGCAGGATCTCCGCCACCTCAAACGGGCGTGACAGGTTCTCCGGCCGCACGTCACGGACGCGGCGAACGAGAATACGGAACAGGCGCTCGAGTTCGTCAGCCATTCAGGGTGCCGCCTTCATCGCAAGAGTCCCACGAGGTTCCCATTCCATTCCTCCGGCGTCGCGTCTCACCTGATCCGAGGCAAAGATGCGTTCGGCACGAAAGTCGCGCCATCAGGGAAGGCGGCCGGTTCACCGGCCCGCCCGCCGCGCGCGCGATACGCGGCGAGCCAGGCGTCGAACGCCGACTCGACCAGCCCGCGGCTCACCGTCTGGTCGGCCGCAGCGCGCGTCGCGAGGTGGTTGGCGTACTCGTTCTGCGCGTGTCCCACATGCCCGCGCACCCAGCGCCAGGCGATCGCATGCCCGTCGCAGGCGCGGATCGCTGCGTGCCAGAGCTCGAGGTTCTCGATGGCGCCGGTCTTTCGCTTCCAGTCATTTCGCGCCCAAGGGTGCACCCACTTCGTCATGCCGTCCACGATGTAGCGCGAGTCGGTGGTGAAGCAGACACGGAAGCGCCCGCCCTTGGCGCCGATGGCGCGCATGGCTTCAATGACGGAGCGCAGGGCCATGCGGTTGTTCGTCGTTGCCGGTTCGCTGACCCAGAGGTCGCGCCGCACCACAACGCCACTGGGTCGCTGGTATTCGATGAGCACGCCGGCCGCGCCCGGATTGTCCCCGGCTTGACCATTGCCGAGGCAGGACTCGTCGGCATACACTGCCACCAGCTCAGCGCTCATCGTACGATCTCCACCGCGTCGGCCTCGTCGATCCAGAGCGTCAGGTGATCACCGGTCGTGGGATGCCGCACCTCGATGCATTCCCGCCGGCCCCGAAGGACGAGCCGCTCGGGAATCACGAGGAACTCCGTGCCGCGGCGAAAGACGGAGATGCGGTGGCCGCGCGAGATGGCATGCTCGAGGGCGTCGTATTGCTTTACGGTGAGCTGCACCTAGGGCGCCCCCAACCAGTCGATAGCCGTCTGCGCGAGCACGGCCGTGGCACGCCGCACTTCGGTCACCGGCACCCACTCCGTGGCGCTGTGCGCGAGCCGAATGTCGCCCGGTCCGTAGCAGATCGCGGGAATGCGGGCGGCGGAGAGGAGCGCGGCGTCGGTCCAGTACGACAGGCCCTCGATGGCGGGCACGGCACCCTCAATCGTCTCGATGGCGCGCGCGAGCGACTGCACGATGGGCGCATCCACGGCGACGTCGTTCGGCGCCTGCACGAACGTCACCTCGACGTCGGCGCGGAAGCGGGGGTCACGGGCGGCAACGCGCGCGCACCCGTCCCGCAGCTCCGCGGCAAAGCTCTCGCCGGAATCCCCCGGCAGCGTCCGACGTTCGAACTCCACTCGGCATACATCGGCATAGGTCGAAAGGCCGAGCCCGCCGCTGATGCGCGCCGCGTGAAACGACCCGCGGCCGAGCAGTGGGTGTGTATGCCGTGGCAGAACGGCCTGCTGGTACGCATCGAGTTCGGCGAGGAGCAGGCCCGCCATCGTGTTGGCGTCCAGGCCGACGTCGTAGCGGGATCCATGCGCGGCCACACCGTGGACGTTCACCACCGCCCAGGCGAAGCCACGATGCGCCGGGCCAATGGCGAGGCGTGTGGGTTCAGTGACGATGGCGGCGTCGGCCCGAACACCGTGCGCGATCAACGCGGCCGTCCCCGCCGACTGCCACTCCTCGTCGGTGACGGCGGCAATGACGATCTCGCCGTCGAGACCCGCGTCCGCCGCATGCACCGCCGCGGCGCACATCGCCGCGACCCCGCCCTTCATGTCGCAACTGCCGCGGCCGAAGAGCTTGCCGTCCGCGACCACCGGCTCGAACGGCGCGTGCGTCATTCCCTCGACGCCCACCGTGTCGAGGTGGCCGTTGAACATCAGCGTCCGGCCACCGGGGCGACCAATGCGAGCTACGACATTCGGACGGTTCGACGCACTGTCCACGAGCGCCACCCGAAAGCCCCACGCGTCGAGCGTCTCGGCAAGCGTGCGGGCGCAATGGCCCTCGCCTGGTGCGCCGGGCACGAGGAGTGGGTTGCGGGAGTCCACCGCGACGAGCGCGCTGGTCAGGGCGACGGCGTCGCCGCGGGGCGGCGGAGTGGATGGCACGGGGAACAGGGAAAGAGAGAACGGGCGCGCACCCAAGAAGGTGCGCGCCCGTCGCCTCGCGTGGAAGCCGCCGGCGCTACTTCTTGGGCGCTGGTTTCTTGACGGGGGCTTTCTTGACGGGGGCTTTCTTGGCCGGCGCCTTCTTGGTCGGCGCCTTCTTGGTCGGCGCCTTCTTGGCCGGCGCTTTCTTGGCCGGGGCCTTCTTTGCGGAGGCGGCCTTCTTGGCTGGGGCCTTCTTCGCGACCGGCTTGTGTGCAGTATGCGGTACCGGCTTGGGTGCCGGGGCGTGCGCTGCCTTGGCGGCGACGGCCGCCTTGGGCGCGGGCGCCTCTGCCTTCAACGGCGGCTTGGCTCCCTTGTGCTTCTTGCTCCAGGCCTCCTCGACGCCATGCAACAGCTTGTCGGCCTCGTCCTGCGTCATCTGGCCGCGACGCACCATGAACTGCACCACGTCGCGGGCGCTTTCGATGGCGAACCCGGTGAGTCCGGCGGCGGCGTTGATGACTTCCTTCATCGCCGCCGCCATCTTGCTGCCAGCCTCCATCGAGATCTCGGCGGCCTTGGCGGCCATTTCGGCGACGGCGTCGCGCACATCCTGGCCGCGATGGCCGGGATGCCGGCGCGGCAACACGGTGCCGGTACCTTCTGGCTTGGCCGGGGTCTTATCGGTCATTTCGTCGGTGCTCCTTGCTCGAGCCGCCGGCCGCTTGCGCCGGCGTCAGACCCCATCGCATCGAGCAGTGCGCGGTGGGGGAAGGGGGCGCCCGCAAACAGCACATCGGAGCGCTCGCCCATTGATCGGCGCCAAGTATATGATTTTCGTAGAGATAATCAAGGTGACCGAAATGATCGTCTGGGATTCCGCTTCTATCGAAAAAAATCTAGGTATTTCCCATATTTCAACGCCATAATAAGAACAGTATCGCGCTATTATGACTACATATCCGCTTTCAGGTATCAAAATCCTCGACTTGAGTCGAGTGCTTGCCGGACCACTCTGCACGATGATTCTCGGAGATCTTGGTGCTGACGTCATAAAGGTCGAGCGCCCGGGCACCGGAGACGACACCCGCGGGTGGGGCCCGCCGTTCGACGAAGCGGGCCGAAGCGCGTACTTCTTGTCGGTCAACCGGAACAAGATGTCCGTGGCTATCGATCTCAGCACCGACGAGGGTGCGTCGCGTGTCCGAGGGCTGGCTGCCGACGCCGACATCGTGGTCGACAACTTTCCGCGCGGCAGTCTCGAGCGGCTGGGCATCTCGCCGTCGCGACTGCTCCAGGAACACGCGCAGCTCATCTGGTGCACCATCACCGGGTTCGGCGCCGCGAGCGACCGGCCGGGCTACGACTTCGTGGTGCAGGCCGAGTCGGGGTGGATGGCGATCACGGGGGAGCCGCGTGGTGAGCCGATGAAGGTGGGCGTCGCGCTGGCCGACGTCATTGCGGGCAAGGATGCGGCGATCGCCATTCTCGCGACACTTGCGGCGCGGCACCGCGGGCCGGACGCCGGTTCGCGCCACCTCGTGCTGTCCCTGGCGCACAGCGCAGTCTCGGCGCTCGTGAACGTCGCGCAGAACGCACTGGTCTCGGGTCACGAAGCCTCGCGTTGGGGCAACGCGCACCCGAATCTCGTGCCGTACCAGCTCTTCGACGCGCTCGACCGGCCCATCGTGATCGCCGTCGGCAGTGACGCGCAATACAACGCCTGTGTGCGGGCACTCGGGCTGGAGGCCCTCGCGTCGGATGACCGCTATCGCACCAACGCCGGACGCCTGGCGCATCGCGACGCCGTGGTGGGCGCGATTCGGGAGCGCGTACGCACGCAGGCCGCCGAAGTCTGGCTGTCCGCGCTCGATGCGGCGGGGGTGCCATGCGGCGTCGTGAAGCCCGTCCTCGAGGCGCTGCGCACGGTGGAGGCCTCACCGCTCACGGGCGTGGCGCCAATGACGCCCGGCGCGGTACGGCGGCCGCCGCCGCTGCTCGACGAACACGGGGCGCTGGTGCGCGCCCATGGATGGGCGGCGTTCACGGCGTGACTCCGCCCAGTTTGCATGCCACTTCGATCTTGGCGCGGCAATTCGCCATATTTCGGGCGATGCGACCCTTGCTGCTCCTCGCCCTGATCGTCGTCACCGCCTGCGGTAGCGATGCCCGGCTGACCGCGCCGGAAGGTGCCTCGGCATTCCGGCGGTTTGTCGCGGTCGGCACGGGCCTCACGATGGGCGAGCAGTCCGGCGGCGTCGTCTACGAATCGCAGATCACGTCGTGGCCGGCGCGTCTCGCCGCGCGCATGGACGCGTCGTTCCGGGTGCCGGCGCTCAAGGCGCCGGGGTGCTCACCGCCGCTCGTGGCGCCGCTCTCGCTCAACCGCACGCTTGCCGGTCCGGTGGTTGCCGGCGCGACCAGCTGCAATGGCCGCCTCGGAAGTGACACGCTGCCGGCCAATAACGTGGCGATGGCGGGAGCCACCGCCTGGGATGCGCTGCATACGTCGCCGCGATCCTTCGTCACGCAGGCAGCGTCGCTCGATCAGACACGGTATCCGTTCGTCCTGCCGCCGGTGCAGACGCAACTGCAGGCGATGCAGCAGCAGCGCCCGACGCTCGTGGCGGTCGAGCTTGGCGCGGGCGAAGTGATGCGCGCCGCCACCTCGGGGCTGGTCGTCGTCGGGACGAGTTACACGCAGAAGGCGGCGTGGACGCTGATGCCGGCGGCGGTCTTTGCTCCTGTTTTCGACTCGATCGCCGACAGCGTGAAGGCCACAGGGGCGCCGGCGGTGTTCATCGGCGTGCCGCAGCTGATGTCCCTGCCGGCGTGGCGCACGGGCGAGATGCTCTGGCAGCAGCGTGCCGGGCTCGCCTCGTACGGGCTCGCCGTTGCGTCGGACTGCCAGGGGAGCGCCAACCTCATCAACACCGTTGCGGTCCTCCCACCGCTTGTCGCCGCCGCGCGTACCGCGGGCGTGGCGCAGACGCTCTCATGCGCCGACCGGGTGGGCGAGGCCGACGACGTACTCACGTCGGCCGACGCCGCGCTGATTGCGCAGACCATCGCCGCCATCAACGCCGCCATCAAGGCGTCGGCCGACACGCGGCAGATTCCGTACGTGGACGTGCCGCTCTTCTCGAGTGAAATTCCCTTCGCGGCGCCGGCATTCACCGCGGCCGGGATGCTCGGCAGCGACGCGCCGTTCGGCATGGCCACCTCGCTGGACGGCATCCGGCCGTCGGCCTTCGGGCACGAGCTGATTGCCGACCGCATTGCCGCCGCACTCAACGACAAGCACGGCTGGGCGATCCCCATTCCCCCGCGGCCGCGGTAGACGCCGCGTTACCGGTTGCCGGTCGGTTCGTCTCAATTGCGCGACACCCCAGCGTGGCCTGACCGGGCGACGGTGGGGGTGGGCCAGACGGTGGGGGTGGGCCTGTCCTCGGCGCGCGTGTGGCATTACACTAGCGTCGTGAAACTGACCCAGCCCTCGCCGCAGCAAGAGCAAGCCGACGCGGACCAGGCCGTAATTGACCGCGTGCTCGCCGGGGACCGGAACGCTTTCGGAGCTCTCATCCAGCGCTACAGCGACCCGCTGTATCGCCACGCGGTGGGAATGACGGGGAGTCCGGATGTCGCCGAGGACATCCTGCAGGTCTCGTTCATCAAGGCGTACAACCACCTCGG
The DNA here is from genome assembly GCA_013822425.1 of Gemmatimonas sp. GTDB lineage: Bacteria > Gemmatimonadota > Gemmatimonadetes > Gemmatimonadales > Gemmatimonadaceae > PNKL01. Next base: position 748 of record PNKL01000024.1, on the reverse strand, counting down.
CGAGGTGCGCGGGCGCTTCGATGCCTGGGTCTTCCGCATCGTGGCCAACGGGTGCAAGGACTGGCTGAAGAACATCCGCCGGACCCACCTGAGTTACGAAGAGGACGATCAGGCGTCTGGATACGAGACCCCGGAGGAAGAACTCGACCGGGGGGAGTTGCGATCCGACCTGGACCGCGCGTTGTCCGCGCTCCCTGCGTCGTTGCGGGAAGCGTTCGTGATGAAGCACGTCGAGGGTCGGTCGTACGAAGAGATGGCCGAACTGCTCGACACGACCGTGGGAGCCCTGAAGATGCGCGTGCACCGTGCACGCGAGGCGCTTCAGGCGCTGCTGGAGGAGCGATACCAGTGATGCACAAAGATCTTGATCCGCGCGACGGTCTCGAACCGGGAGCGCCCCGCACGCCCAAGGAAGCGCCGATGGCCGACCAGGAGCTTGCGCCGACCGGGCGCATCTCCGACGCGGTGCACGCCTGGCTGGACGGCGAACCGGTGGCTGAAGCGGCGCTCGACGCAGCGCCGCGTGAAGTGGCCTTCTGGAAGAAGGTCGAGGCCGAGACGAACGCACGCCGCCGGATGGTGACGCCGGCAAGCGTACCGGCGCAGATTCTCGCGAAACTGCCCGACAAGGGCTGAACCGCGCGCGGGATTCAAAGGGCCGTCCGGTGATCCGGGCGGCCTTCTGTGCATCCGGCGAGTCGAGAGGTGGGGGTCTTCGTGAAGATCTCGGCAATCGGCTTCATGGAAG
>PNKL01000023.1 GCA_013822425.1 Gemmatimonas sp. | reverse complement strand
TTCGCCGGTCCATAGACGGGGGCGATGGGAATGCCCGACGGGGAGACGACATCTCCGGCCATCTAGCGTTCATCCTCGAGCATCCGGGTCGCGATGGCGACGTCCTGCTTGCTGCCGATGAACAGCGGCGAGCGCTGGTGCAGCTCGGTGGGCACGACCTCCAGCAAACGCCGCATGCCATCGGTGGCGGCGCCGCCCGCCTGCTCGCAGATGAAGGCGAGCGGATTGCATTCATACAGCAGGCGGAGCTTTCCGCTGGGGCTCCTCTGGTTGGCCGGGTACACGAAAACGCCGCCGCCCAGCAGATTGCGATGGAAGTCCGCAACGAGCGACCCCACATAGCGCACGTTCATCGCCTCGCGCTGCATGTCGAGCCCGCGGTAGCGGCGCATGAGCGCCCGCACCGGCTCGCTCCAGTACTGCTCGTACGAGTCGTTCACCGAGAGGTACTTGCCAACCTCCGGCGTGCGAATATGCGGGTGCGACAGCAGGAACTCGCCGATCGAGGGATCGAGCGTGAAGCCGTGCGCGCCATGCCCCGTGGTGTAGACCATCATCGTGCTTGACCCGTAGATCACGTAGCCTGCCGCCACCTGCTTCAGCCCCGGCTGCAGCATGTCCTCGATCGCCCCTCGGCCCGGGCCGGGTGTCACGCGGCGCAGCACCGAAAAGATGGTCCCCACGGGGACGTTGACATCGATATTCGAGGAGCCGTCGAGCGGATCGAACAGGAGCACGTACTTGCCACACTTGAACTGCGGCGGGATCTCGATGATCCCCTCCTCCTCCTCCGACGCCATGGCGCACAGCTTGCCGCCGTGGTCCATCGCCTTCGTGATGATGGCATTGGCGATCACGTCGAGCTTCTGCTGGTGCTCGCCCTGGACGTTCTCGGACCCGGCGGCACCGAGGATGTCGATCAGGCCGGCGCGGCGCACCTTGCTGCTGATCATCTTGGCGGCGACGGCGAGCTCGTACAGGATGCTCGAGAGTTCACCGGTGGCCTCGGGGAACAGGGCCTCCTGCTCGATGATGAACCGGTCGATCGTGACGATCGAGGTATCGGTGTGGTTGATCATGGTGACCCAGAGAGCGACGGAGTACGACAGAATCCGGCAGAGAACCGCAGAGAACGGCAGAGAACGGCAGAGAACGGCAGAGCGACGGCGAATTGATGTAAGCTCGCGTGTGCTCATCGCAGGCGCCAGCGGATGCCGGCGGCTTGCATTGTCCAGCCGGTGCCGTCGGTGCTGGCCACCACGGAGCCGAGCTGGTCGGTGCGCAGCACCGTGGCACCGTGCTCAGTCAGGCGGCGCATGACGGCGGGATGGGGGTGGCCGTAGAAGTTGCGCGCGGCCACCGACACCAGGGCAGCACGCGGCCGCACGACATCGAGCCATGCTTCCGTGGTGCTCGTCCCGCTTCCGTGGTGGGCCACCTTGAGCAGGTCCGCGGGCAGCAGTTCCGGGGATCGGTCGAGCAACCAGCGTTCTTCGGGGGCTTCGGCGTCGCCGGTGAAGAGCATGGTGGAAGTTCCATATTCAAGCCGCACGACCACGCTGGCCAGGTTCGGGTCGGTCAACCCGGCCGTCCATGCAGAGTCCGGCGCGAGGACGCGCAGGAGCACGCCATCCATTGCGATGACCTCGCCAGCGCGCGCGCGGCGCCAGGTCACATTGAGTCGCTGCGCCGCATCGAGGGAGGCGCGGTACGGCGAGCTGCCGCCGGCGAAGGCAGCGTCGAGGTAGGCGGCGGGGCGCATGGCGTTCAACACGGTCGCAGCCCCACCCGCGTGATCCGCATGCGGATGCGAGAGCACGAAGAGCGCCAGCGGCCCGCCGCGCGCGCGCAGGTACGGCACGATGGTCATCTTGCCCGCGTCGCGCTTGGCGTCGCCCCGCCCCGCATCGAACAGCAACCAGCGACCGCGGGGCGTGCGCACGGCCACGGCATCGCCCTGCCCCACGTCGATCATGTGCACTTCCAGCACGCCGCTCGCAGGAACTGGGGCGAACGCGGCCGTCGCCACCGCGGCGAGCGCCAACAGCGCCGGCGGCGCCCAATAGTGCCGAACGCACGCCGCGAGCACGGCCACGCAGGCCACGCCGAGCGCCACGGCCGTCAGCAGCGACGGCGCGGCGTGCAGGGTGGCCCCCGGCAGGGAGGCGCCGAGGTGCGCGACGAGATCGAATGCGCGCACCATCGGCACCGAGGCCGCCGCGACCAGCGAGGCCGCAGCCGGCCACCACGCGAGGGCGAGACCGAGAAAGAGCGTCGGCTGCATCAGCGCGATGACCGGCCCGGCGGCGAGGTTCGAGAACGGCGCCACCAGGCTTACCCGCCCGAAATGCCAGGCGACCAGCGGGGCCGTGGCGAACGACGCGACCACGCTGACCACCAACTCGGCGGCGATCTTCCGCCGCCAGCCATCGAGTGTCGCCGGGAGCAGTCGTTCCGCGACGGCGCGCCCGGCGATGAGAGCCGCGAAACCGCTCACGCTCAGCTGCCAGCCGAGGTCCACCGCGGTGCGCGGCTGGTACAGGAGCGGAATGGCGCCGCCCCACGCGAGCGCCGCCCAGGGCGAGGTGTTGCGCTGGAGAGCGAACGACACCGTCTGGGCGCCGATCATCACGGCGCTGCGCACCGCGGGTGGCGGCGCGCCGATCATCAAGACGTAGAGCAGGACCAGCGAGAAGCCCGCCCATCGCGCCGCCGCCGCCGGCAGGCGCGCAGCCTGCAGCAGCAGGAGCATGGCGCCCGAGACGATGGCGACGTGCAGTCCGGAGATGGAGAGCATGTGCACGATGCCCGCGTCGGCGTATCGGTCGCGCAGCTGCGGGTCGAGGTCCTTGGTGTCGGCGATGAGCAGGGCGCGGACGAGGCCGGCGTCGTCCCCGAAGTGGCGATCGATGGCGACACCCGCGCGATCGCGCCACGGGGCGAGCGCGCGCGGCGGCTCGTACCGCGTGCGACAGCGGAAGGGCAGCCGCTCGCGCGCCATGCACTCGCGGTCGACGCGGGCCGCGTTGCCGCCGATGCCCACGCCGATCGAGGCGATGAGCAGCACGGCGGCCCACGTGGTGTGCCGCAGGCCCAGCAGGACGAGCGCGGCAAGCGCGAGGCTGCCGCCGAGCGAGGCGGCGGCGGCGACCGTGTCGACGGAGAGACCTACGATCAGTCCGACGGCGTGCGCCGCGGCGGCCCAGGCGATGAGGGGAACGGGGGCGGCTCCGAAGGGTGGCACACACTCTGCCACCGCCGACTGCGGGCCGCGTCATCGAATGAACGCGGACGACGCTCCTTCATTGCACTCGGACAGGTCGCGACGGACGCGCCGCGCTCAGCGCCGCACGTCTATCACCTGCAGCCCAGCGTGGGTTCTGGCATACGAGATGATCTGCCGATCGGCCGTGACCAGCGGAAGGCCAACCAGTTGCGCGGTTGCCATGAGTATCCGATCGGCGGGGTCGTTGTGCGCTGCTCCGGCGAGGAGCGCGGAACGCAGGAGGATCTGCCGCGTGATCGGCTGGAAGCGAATGCCAGGTGCTTGTTCCGCGCGCTGCAGCCAGTCCGCGGGCGCAGCCGTCAGCCCGAGCTTGCCCTTGGCCGCCTTCACCGCCACTTCCCAGTACGAGATGTCCGAGACGATGAGGTTCCCGTCCGCTCCGACGCGATCAAGCAGGCCTGTGGCAGCCGGCGCGACGCGCGCATCGTGGTCGGCGACGCGCCAGATCCAGACGTGGGTATCGAGCAGGAGGGGGCCGCCGGTGTCCTGGTAACTCGTGGCGCTCCACACGGTCGGAGCCGGCCGCTCCCGCACGCGACGCTTCATCCGAGATCTCCCCACGACTCGAAGTCTGGCGACACAATGTCACCGTATGCGATTACGGTGCCGCGCATGAAGCCACGTGAACTCGGCGCTTCGACATCGGCTGGTACGACGCGCGCCACCGGCTTGCCGTGCTTGGTGACGACGATCTCGATGCGACGATCGCGGACATCGTCGAGGAGTTGGAGGCAGGTGTCCTTGAACGTACTCGCCTTCACCTGCACGACCTCAGGGGCGGCGAGCACCGTCTCGCGGACGCGGCGGGCGGGATGCGATGGCTGGCGCGGCATAGGCTCTCCACTGGTCCAGTAGCCATACAAAGACAGCTATAGCCATAATAATATGGCCAGAATTGCCCCGCAACCCCAGGCCCCGAGCGACGCGGCCTTCGCCGCCTAATCAAGCAGCGACGTCTGGTGCGGGTCGTGTCGGCGCGCGCGCGTGCTTAGCCTGCAACGCCGGCGGCGCCGTCAATGACGTCCCGGCGCGTTCCAGTTCTCCTTCGAGGTGGACGACCGCGCCGTCGAGTGCGCCACTGTGCCATAGCGAGAAACTACCGCCATCAGTGTAGATGATGTTCGGCAGCGACTTGAGGCGCTCCCACTGCGCCTTGTCGTGGGCGTCGCGGAATCGCCGTGGATCAGCGCCCTTGCCCGGTGCCTTGACTTCGATGAAGCCCACGAGGGCGTTCCGGACCGTGACCGCGTAATCAGGGCGCGTCTTGAGTTCGGCGAGCGATGACTCCCCCACCGCCACCACCTGCCCTGCTGGAATTCGGCAAAGCCCGGCGAAGTCCGCGAGCAGATGCTCGAGCGGCGCTCGCAGTTGGTCCTCGGGAGACCCGGCCGCCGCTGGATTCGCCAGCTTACGCTTCACCTCGGCGCCGTAGCGCGCAATGACGGCCTGCAGGCTCGGCACGGGCGTCGGCACTCAGTGGTCTCCGCGGAATGACGTGGAGGTGGTCGTACAAGGAGTAGACGAGCGGCGACAATGAAAGTCGCACGGATTCGTCCGCTGCCGCTACCCCGACATCGGCAGCGGCGCACGCTCGCGCACCACCTGCCCCGTGAACGTCGACCCGGTTGTCCCGGTCAGTTCCACGTGGAAATACTGCCCGATCATCGACTTGTCGCCGGGCATGAGCACGGTCTTGAAGTCGCGCGACCGCGCCTGCAGCAGTTCCCCCTTGCGGGCCTCCTTCTCGACGAGCACCTCGCACCGCTCGCCCACCCGGCGGAAGTTGCGGTCGCGGCTGATGCCGCGCACGGTGGCCAGCAGCTCGTTGAACCGCGCGTCCATCACATCGTCCGGCACGGTCATTTCCGCCGGCAGGCGCGTGGCCGGCGTCCCTTCGCGCGCCGAGAACTTGAACATGAAAGCATCGTCGAACCCAACCTCTCGCACGGCGCTCAACGTCTCGGCGAAATCCTCGTCCGTCTCGCCGGGAAAGCCGACGATGATATCGGTGGTGAGCCCCAGCCCGGGGATCGCCGCGCGCAGGCGCGCCACGCAGTCGAGGTACTCCTCGCGCGTATAGCGCCGCAGCATGCGCTTGAGCGTGCGACTGCTCCCGCTCTGCATGGGCAGGTGCACGTGCTCGCACACCGCCTTCACCTCGGCCATCGCCGCGATCACGCCGTCGCTGAAGTCGTTGGGATGCGGGCTGGTGAAGCGCAGGCGACGCAGGCCCGGCACGGCACCGACCGCACGCAGCAGGTCGGCGAAGTCGCGCGCGCCATCGTGGTACGAGTTCACCGTCTGCCCGAGCAACACCACTTCGGTGAGCCCCTGCGCCACCACCGACCCGGTCTCGCGCACGACGTCCTCGAGCTGGCGGCTGCGCTCGTTGCCGCGCGTATACGGCACGATGCAGTACGTGCACCGATAATCGCAGCCACGCTGCACCGGGATCCATGCCTTCACGCCGTCGAAGCGACTCGCGGCGACGTCCTCGTAGTGCTCTTCGAGGTCGAACTCGGTGGCGATCATCCGCTCGCCCTTGCGCGCCCCCTCGATGAGCGCGGGGAGCGCGCGATAGCCGTCGGGTCCGATGACGAGCGAGACCCGCGAGTCGGTCTCGAGCAGGCGCGGTCCGAGGCGCTGGGCCATGCACCCGGTGACGCCGAGCACCGCGTCCTTCTTGAGGAATCGCCGCAGTTCCCCCAGCCGCCCGATAACGCGCGTTTCCGCATGCTCGCGGATGGCGCACGTGTTGAGGAGCACGACGTCCGCTGCCTCAGGACTGTCCACCGCCGCATAGCCCTCGGCCGCCAGCTTGCCGAGCATGAGCTCGGAGTCGCTGACATTCATCTGGCATCCGTATGTCTCGATGAAGACCGTTGGCATTCTACGACGATTGGGGATTTGGACTCAGGATAGCGATTGAGGATTGCGACTCAGGAGTTCGACTGGCGATGGCGCTGTGCGCGCCGATCCACCGGCGAATCGCAATCGCAATCCGCGATCGAAATCCGTGATCGGAATCCTGAGTCCCCGTCCTTAATCCGTACTTTTCGGCTCCACCGGCAACTGAATATAGAACGTGCTCCCTTCCGCCTCCTTGCTGCGCACCCAGATGCGGCCGCCGTGCGCTTCCACCGCGAGGCGGCAGAACGCGAGGCCAAGCCCCGAACTGCGCGTCTTCGGCGCGTTGGGCGCGCGCACCTGTTCGAACTTGCGGAAGATCACTTCCTGGAACTCGGCGGGGATCCCCGGGCCGTTGTCGGTCACGGTGAAGAGGATGCCCTGCGGATCCTTCATCGCCACCAGCTCCACGTGCACCGCCGTGGCCGAATGCGACAGTGCGTTCTGGACCAGGTTGGCGAAGACGCGGCGCAGGAGCGCCTTGTCGGCGCTGAACACCGGCGCCTCGTCCGACGCCTCGTAGGCCATCGTCGCCCCCTCGGCGCTGAAGCGCGGGGTCCAGTCAATGACGAGCTCCGACAGGAACGCGGCCGGCGCGATGGGTTCGGGCGAAATCGCGATGCGCGTCTCCTCCACCCGCGCCACCTCCAGCAGGTCCTGGATGAGGCCCAGCAGGTCCTCGGCCTTCCCCTCCGCCTCGGAAACCGCCTTGTACTGCTTCTCCGCCATGGGGCCGTAGTCGCCCTCGCGCAGCATCTCGAGCGTGGCGAGCACGCTGGTGAGCGGCGTCTTGAGGTCGTGCACGATCATCTTCATCAGGTCGTCGCGCACCTTGGTGAGTTCGCGCAGGGTGCGATAGCTCTGCTCGAGCGCGTCCGTGGCGCTCTTGAGCTTCAGCAGCGAGCGCACCCGCGCGCCAAGCACGAGGCGATTGTGCGGCTTGAGCAGGAAGTCGTCGCCGCCGGCCTCGATGGCCTTCACCCGGTCGGCGGTGTCGTTGAGCGCGGTGACGAAGATGACGGGAATGCGTGCCGTGCGCGGGTCGCGCTTGAGCCGACGGCAGACCTCGAAGCCGGTGTCGCGGTCGTCCACCGCGAGGTCGCCGGCCGGCATGGACACGTCGAGGATGCAGAGGTCGGGGTGCTCCTCGAAACAGGCCGCCAGCGCGCTCGGGCCGTCGTGCGCCCGGGCGGTGCGGACGCCCAGCGCCGTCAGCTGGTCGGCGAGCAGTTCGGCGTTGGCATCGACGTCGTCGGCGACGAGGACGAGCGGGGGAAGCTCCGCACCGGCCGGCGGCATGACGCTACGGCCGGACGGTGAGCCCGACGCTGAGAATCGTCCCCTTCTCGCTCAGGCCGCCGCCCTTGCGCAGCGCGCGCTGGAGGCTGACGTCGATTCCGGCCCAGCCGCGCGCGAACGTCGCGCCGCCGCCGATGGCCAGGACCTGCTCGGTGACCGCGTAGCCGTTCCATCCGAACGGCAGTCCGCGCGTCCGCGCGCCCAGGCGAAACTGCGACGGCGTCCCCTGCAGCTTCGGCCCCGCGATCTCCGCGCCGAACGCGAGTTCGGTGGCATCGCGCACCTCGAGCGCGGCCTGGCCGAGCGAGCGCATGCGCGACCACTGCTCGTGGTTGAGGCGCAGCAGGAGCGTCGAGCCGGGGATGCCGTCGTACGTCAGCGAGGCACCGTAGCGGTTGGGCGCGTTGCCTCGGGTGGCCAGCGAATCGTCATAGCGCGTGCGCATGACTCCGCCCAGGCGCGCCGACGCGGCGACATACAGGTGTGGCAGCGCGCGCGAGACGAGGCCGGCCGACACGGCCGACCCAGCGTACGACAGCGTCGTCTCCTGCGAGAGCGAGCCGAACTTGACGCTGTCCGTAAAGGTGCGCGACAGGCGCATGCGATTGGCGCCGGTGAGGGCGTGGAATGCGACGCCTGCCTGCAGGCGCTCGTGGAACTGCCACGCATACGCGATCCGCGCATCACTGATGGCGCCGCGCACCGTCGTCGCCACTCTCGAGGCGACGCGATCGCCGCCCACCGTCACGCTGTCCGAGTAGGCGGCGTCCCAGGTCCGGTCGAGCAGGGTGGCGAAGGAGACGCCGAGGAAGCCGCGCGTGCCCGCCCGCGTGCCGACGCTGATCACGGGAAAGCGCGCCGTCGTCGTGTTCACGGCCCGGCCATTCACCGTTACTTGGCGGAACTCGGGATCCATCTGGAAGCTGAAGAGTGACCGCCCAGCCCCCGGCAGCGCGCCGGGATTGATGGGCGAACCGGGATCCGTCTCCCCGAGCGCACCGCCCGCCCCCGACGCGCGCGTGCTGTACTGCCCTGTCGGGTATCCGAAGCCCTGAAGGCTGAGCGCGCCCTGCGCCGCGAGCGGCGCGGCGGACGCGGCGGCCAGGAGGACCGAGCCGAAGAAGCGACGCATCAGGGCACTCCGAAGTTGACGCGGGGGATATAGCTCACGCGCAGCCTCGGCCGAACGGACGCCGGCGATCGCGCGTTGAAGAACCGCACCTCGGCGCCGTGCAGTCCCTCCTCCTTCTGCAGCAGCACAATCGCGCGCTGCGGCGCCTCCGTGACGGCGGTGGACGACTTCCAGACGCGCAGCAAGCCGTTCATCTCGAGCAAGCGCACCCCGCTGTCGGCCGGCGCCACGCGAATCGAGTCGGCGATGAACAACCCCGCCGGAATCAGGATCTGGGACGACCGGTACAGGTCGCGAATCAGCTTCGTGGCCGCGACGGCCTGACCGACAACCGTCACGGAGTCAGCCTCGTCGAAGCCGCGCTGCGGCGCCTGCGTGAGCAGCAGCGTGGCCCGCACGATCGTCGTGGAATCCAGCAGCCACTGGGGCACGTTGAAGCGCAGGTACGCCCGGCGCGCGGGGACGCCGCCCGTTGAGAACGCCAGCGCACCGGCCTGCGGCAGCGCATTGCGCGCCACCACTGCATAGTCGCGGAAGTCGTTGGCCAGCGCCGGCGGCTCGACCGGCGTCTTCGAATACGGCGACACCACAACCTGACGCACCGCGGTGTCGGGCGACACGTGGTAGCGCACCTCGGCCGCGAGCCCGGTCTCTACCGAGTGGACCCGCAGCGAAACCGGTCCGGTCCCGGCGAGCCGCAGGCCGACGCGCAGGTTGGCGCCCGACTGAATCTTCTGCAGCAGCCACGCCGTGGACAACGGGAAACGCAGCGAGTCGGTGATCTCCGCACGCGCGAGCGTGCGCGACGTGATCAGCCGCCCCGGCCGGAACAGCGCAAGCACGGCCGCGGTGTTGCCGTCGTCGGCGATCGTATCCACGTCGTAGAGCTCGAACGTGACCGAGGCGGGGAGCCGGCTCTGCGTGAGGTTGAGGCGCATCCGCACGAAGGCGCTGTCCACCCGCGTCACGGGCCGCAGCGTATCACCCGGGGGTGCGAAGCGGCGCTGGAGCGAGTCGAACCGAATGACCCCCCGCACATCGAGGGTGTCCCCGCGCGACGCCAGCGGAATGCCTTGCTCCGTGCCGATGGACGGATAACCGACGAGCGTCGTGTCAAACTCGAGCACCGGCGAGAGCACGGTGTCCTTGATCGGCACCGACAGTCCGGGGCAGAGCGACGGGCAGGCGCTGCCGGCGTCGAGCTGCTCTTTGCACGCGCCGAGGGACGCCGCGGCGGCTGCCACGAGGCCCATGCGCCACGCGCGACGAAGGGGGAATTTCATCATTCGCGTCGCAGTGACGAAGGCATGAAGGGACTTGGCAGCAGCTCGGCGAGATCCCACTGGGCTTCCGCGCCACCGCGGGTCACGCTGATAACGCGGCAGCCGGGCGCGAACTCCTGCAGCACCTGGCGACAGATGCCACATGGCGGCGTAGGCGTTTCGGCCGCCGTGGCCACCACCACGTGCGTGAACGACTGCAGGCCGCGCGCCACGGCCGCGCCCACCGCCACCCGCTCGGCGCACGAACCCGCCGGGTACGCCGAGTTCTCGACGTTGCACCCGGCAACGATCTGACCGTCAGGTGTCAGCAGCGCCGCCCCCACCCGGAATCTCGAGTAGGGCGCGTACGCGTTGTCCATTGCAGCAAAGGCGGCCGCGCGCAGCGCGGCCAGCGTCGAGGCGTCGGCCATCAGGAGACTATCAACGGAAGAAACGAGGTGCCCTGCCCGCGGAACGCGAGCCCCATCCACTCGGCGACCGTTGCGCCCAAGTCGGAGAAGGTGGGCCGCCGGCCGATCGCGACCGGACGCACCCGCCGGCCGAACACCAGCACGGGAACATTCTCCCGGGCGTGGTCGGTGGAGGGCGTCGTCGGATCGTTGCCATGGTCAGCGGTCACAAACAGCAGGTCATCCTCGCGTAAGTGGTGCAACAGGTCTGGCAGGGCCGCGTCGAACTCGCGCAGCGCCCCATAGAACCCCGCAGCATCGTTTCGGTGCCCGAAAGCCTGGTCGAAATCTACAAGGTTGGCGAAGCAGAACCCATCACCCCGGGCAATCCAATCCGCAATTCGGCGAATTCCCTCCGCGTTGGACCCGGTGTGCCCCCCCTCCAGGCCGCGGCGGGCGAAGAGGTCGTCCACCTTCCCCACCCCGGTCCGCGCAATGCCTGCGGCCGCCAGTGCGTCGAGGAGGGTCTCGTCGGGCGACTCGACCGAGAAATCGCGCCGGTTCTTGGTGCGCTCCCAGGCGCCCTCCACGCCCTCGAATGGACGCGCGATCACTCGCGACACGTTGTGCGGCGGGAGCAGCATCTCGCGCGCCGTCTGGCACGCGGCGTGGAGCTCGGCGAGGGGGACCACGTCTTCGTGCGCCGCCACCTGAAAGACCGAGTCGGCGGACGTGTAGATGATCCACGCCCCCGTGCGCACATGCTCCGCGCCGAACTGGTCGAGCACACCCGTTCCGCTTCCCACCACGTTCCCGATGCAGGCGCGACCAGTGCGACGCGTGAACTCGTCAATCACCTGGCGTGGAAACCCATCGGGGTAGGTCGGAAACGGCTTCGCGAGGTGCACGCCGGCGAGCTCCCAGTGGCCGGTGGTGCTATCCTTCCCCTTGGACTTCGGGCACAGCACGCCGTGGGCCGCGGTCGGGCTCGCCTCGGCGGTTAGGCCGGCGATGGACGCCAGGTTGCCGAGCCCCGCCCGCTGAAGGTGGGGGAGTTCGTAGCCGCCCACGGCGCGCGCCGTGTTGGCGAGCGTGTGCGATCCCTGGTCGCCGTACTCATCGGCATCGGCGGCCTCGCCGATCCCGACGCCGTCGAGCACGATTATGCAGGCGCGACGGCTCATCCTACCGACTCCCGGTGCAGCCGCGGGAGGCGCTGCCGCAGGCCGGTGAGCACCTCGTAGGGCGACATGAAGTCGGCGATGATGGCCACGTCCTCCACGGTGATCAGCCCGGCCCCGTCGCGGCCGATCAGGGTGACGACGTCATTCACCCGGCAGGGCACGTCCGTCACGTCGAGCATGGTCATGTCCATCGTGACGACGCCGGCCACCGTGGTGCGCGTTCCATGCAGCAGGGCCGGACCGCGGTTGCCGAGCGCGCGCCGGTATCCGTCGGCATAGCCGATGCCGAGCGTCGCCACGCGACGCGGGCCGACGGAGCGCCAAGTGGCCAGGTAGCTCACGGTGTCGCCGTCGTTGAGGTCGTGGAGCTCGAGCACGCGGGCGCGCACGTGCACCACCGGTTCCGGCGTCAGCGCGGCTCGTTCGCCCGAGCCGACGCCGTACAGGAAAACCCCGGGACGAACGAAGCTCCACGGCGACGGCGTCCGCCGCACAATGCCGCCGCTGTTCTGGGTGTGGAGGAGCGGCGGCCTGGCCGGAAGCGCCGACAGCGCCTCCCGGAACCGCGCTTCCTGCGCCTCCCAGGAGCCGTCGTTACGCTCCGCCGAATAGAAGTGCGTGAATGCTCCTTCCGGGGGATGCGCGCGCACGAGGTCGGCGACCTCGCCGATGGCGTCCCAACGGAGTCCGGCGCGGTGCATGCCCGTCTCGATGGCGAGATGCCACGTACCGCCGCCACTCTGCACCCAGGCGGCGATGGCGGCCGGATCGCCGAACGTGGGAATGGCGCGGGCAGCGCGGGCGGCCGCGAAATCGCCCGGCAGGAGCGGAGAGAAGACGTAGATGCGCCGCTCGATGCCGGCGGCGCGCAGTTCCTCCACCTCACGCACCGTCGCGACGCCAAAGCCGTGCGGGTTGAGCCGCTCGAGGGCGCGCGCGCACGCCACGGCACCGAGCCCGTAGGCATCGGCCTTCACCATGGGGACCAGCGGCACGCCGGCGTACCGCTGCAGCGCGGCCCCATTGCGCACCAGCGCGCCGAGGTCCACATCAACCCAGGCGCGCGTCGCTTCCGTCGCTGTAGATTTCGTGGTCATTGCAGCCTATTAAGTTAGCGGCCGTGAGGGGGGCGATGCAAGAAAAGAAAACGCTGGATGAGGCGCTGGCCATCATGCGCGACCTGCGCACGCGCGACGCGTGGGACCGGGCGCAGACGCACGCGTCGCTGCGGCCGTACCTGAACGAGGAAATGCACGAGCTCGATGACGCGCTGCTGGCTGGCGACGACGCGGCGATGTGCAGCGAACTCGGCGATGTCCTGCTCCAGGTGCTCTTCCATTCGATCATCGCGGAAGATCGAGGCGCGTTCGATATCAGCGACGTTTCTGGATCGTTGGTGGCGAAGATGACCAGGAGACATCCATGGCTCTACGAGCAGAGAGACAACAGAGAGACAACAGAGAGGCAACAGAGAGACAACAGTACCCCTGGGAGCGGGGTTGCGGACGACTCGCAACGCGAGCCGTGGGAGCAGATGAAGTCGCGGGGGAGGAGGTCGCTCGCTGACGGGCTGCCGCAGGGGCTGCCGAGCCTGCATCGCGCACACCGGCTGCAGGAGCGGGCCGCGGGGGTCGGGTTCGACTGGCCCGACGCGCAGGGACCGTCGGACAAGGTGCGCGAGGAACTGGCGGAGGTTGCCGAGCTCATCGCGAGGGACGGCCACGACTTCCCGACGCACGGCGTGCCGAGCGGCGACCCGCGCCACGAGGCGCTGGAGGGGGAACTGGGCGACCTGCTCTTCGCGGTGGTCAACCTGTGCCGCAAGTGCGGCGTGCACCCCGCGCTCGCGCTGGACAAGGCGAACGGCAAGTTCCAGCAGCGGTTCGAGTCGATTGAGCGGCTGGCCGCCGAGCGCGGCGTTGACGTCCGCACGGCGGGGCTCGCGGCGCTCGACGCGATGTGGGACGAGGTCAAGCGGGGCGAATAGCCGCCGAGGGACCCCGCCCCCGACCGAACGGCAGAGCGGCGCGTCCCGATGGGGCGCGCCGCTCGTTCATGACGTCGGGCGTCCGTTGAAGTCGGGCTGCGGCATCCCGGCGGTGCGTCCGCCGACGGCCACCTGCGCCCCGGCGGTCGCCGACGCGAGAAAGACGAGTCGCGCGATTCGGCGAATCATGATCCACTCTCCAGCCGCTGCTGCAGTTCACGATAGACGGCCGTCCAGCCCGCCTCGGCCGTGTTGACGAGTGTCGCGGTCAGGTTGGTCGTGCCGCGATACCGCGACTCGATGCCCATGCGGATGCGCCCTTCGGACGTCTTGATGCGGATGGTCATCCGCTCTTCCGTCAGGTACTGCCCGAACCGGACGTCGCTGGAGCGCCATTCCGTCTGCAAGTATCCGCCTTCCTTGTCCATGATGCGGATCGCCGACTTTTCGCCGACGACGTCGATGACCGTGCGCCAGACGCGGTCCGCGTTCGTGGTTTGGATGGGGATGTCGACCCAGTAGGGCCACTCGCGCACCACGATCTCGGCGGGGAGCGATGCGATGGCCGCCACACGCACGGGGGCCTTCGCGGCGCAGCCCGTCGTCGCGGCGACTGCGACCGCCACAGCCAGCCACCGGAGTGAAAACCGCTTCGTCTGCATGAGTTTCCTCAATCTTGGGGACGGAGAAACGGTATGTGCCGCGACGCGAAAGTGTCAAGAAGGAGCCGGTCGCCGGAATCGCACGGACGTGCGCTACTTCGCGTCGCTGCGCATCCGAATCAGCCCTTCCTGCGCGACCGACGCCACGAGTTCGCCGGCGCGGTTGAAGACCGTGCCGCGCGTGAAGCCGCGCGCTCCCGCCGCTGCCGGACTGTCCATGCTGTAGAGCAGCCAGTCGTCGGCGCGGAAGGGCCGGTGCAGCCAGAGGGAATGGTCGAGCGACGCGATCTGCAGGCGGCGGTCGCGCATCGAGACGCCGTGCGGATTCAGCGCCGTGGGGAGCAGGCCGTAGTCGGACGCATACGCGAGCACCGCCTGGTGGATGATGCGCTCGTCCGGCAGCCGCGAGACCGCGCGGAACCAGACCTGCCGCACGGGCGCGCGCTTCTCCGCCACAAACGGATCGACCGGCGCCACGGGCCGGAAGTCGATGGGCCGGTCCTGCGTGAGCACGCTCCGCAGCGGCTCCGGAATGCGGTCGGCCATCTCGCGAATCAGGTCGAGTTCCGGCGCGAGCAACTCCGGCGCGGGCACATCCGGCATGTCGAGCTGGTGCTCAAGTCCGGGCTCATCCACGTGAAACGACGCCGAGAGGTGGAAGATCGCCTCGCCGTGCTGGATGGCCGTGACGCGGCGGCTCGTGAAGCTGCCACCGTCGCGCGGCCGGTCCACGAAGAAGATGATCGGCGTCTGCAGGTCGCCGGCGCGCAAGAAGTAGCCGTGCACAGAGTGCGCGTGCCGGCCGGCGTCCACGGTGCGCTGCGCCGCCACCAGCGATTGCGCAAACACCTGCCCGCCGAAGACGCGGCCAGACCCGATGTCCCGGTTGCGCCCGCGGTAGATGTTCACCTCGAGCGGCTCGAGATCGAGCATCGCCAACAACTCGTGTACCACGGAATTCTCGTCAGCGCCGCCCATTGGTGGATGCCCTGTTGTCTCTCTGTTGTTTCTCTGTTGTCTCTCTGTTGTTTCTCTGTTGTTTCTCTATTCCCCATACGGTATCCAGATGTTCTTCACCTGCACCGCCTCGCGCAGGAAGCCACGCCCCTCCCCGTGCGCGGCATCGAGCCAGTCGATCTCGTCGCTGGTGCACCAGGTGCGCTTCATGTTCGCCGCCGATGCGACCTCGACCGCCTTCACCCCCTCGGCCGACCCGCAGTACCACACCGCGTCCACATCCTCGTGGCCGGCCAGCACCGTGGCGAGCGCGTCGCGTTCGCCCGTGACGATATTGACCACGCCCGCCGGCAGGTCGGACGTCTCGAAGACCTGGTAGAGGTCGGTGGCCGCCAGCGGATGCGGCTCGCTCGGAATGGCGACGACGGTATTCCCTGTGGCAATCAGCGGCGCGACGACCGAGATGAAGCCCAGCAACGGTGCGTCTGCCGGCGCGGCGACACCCACGACGCCGATCGGCTCGTGCATGGCCAGGGCGACGCCGCGCAGCGGCACGCCGTGCACGGCGCCGTCCCACTTGTCGGCCCACGCGGCATAGGTGAAGAGCCGGCGCACGGCCGCGTCGACCTCGCGCCGCCCTGCCGCGGCGGTGCTACTCGTCATGGCGGCGATGCGCGCCGCGAACTCGTCACGCCGCGCATCGAGATTCTCCGCGATGTAATAGAGAATCTGCGCGCGCAGGTGACCGGTGCTCGACGCCCACCCCTTGGCGGCGGCGTGCGCCGCCTCCACCGCGTTTCGAATGTCCTTGCGATTGCCGTCGCCGACCTCGCCGAGGAGCCTGCCCTTCGGCGACACGACGGCGCGGGTGTAGCCGCCGTCGGGACGCGCCTGCTTGCCGCCGATGAAGAGCTTGGAAGTGCGGTCGATGGCGCTGGCGCCGGCTGGCGCCTGCGAGACGGCGGACGGCGGACGGCGGACAGCGGAACCAGCGCGTGCGGTCTGCCGTCTGCCGTCAGCCGTCTGCCGTCTGGTCACATACTCCCACATCCCCTCCCGCCCACCCTCCCGCCCGAACCCGCTCTCGCGGTAGCCGCCGAAGCCGCTCGCCGCGTCGAACAGGTTGCTCGCGTTCACCCAGACGACGCCCGCCTTGATCTTCGGGGCGATGTCGAGCGCGAGGTTGATGTTCTCCGACCAGACCGACGCGGCGAGGCCGAAGGGCGTGTTGTTGGCCAGCGCCACCGCTTCCTCGGGCGTGCGGAAGGTCATGGAGACGAGCACGGGCCCGAAGATCTCCACCTGCGCGATGGTGCTCGACGGGAAGACGTCGGTGCACAGCGTCGGCGGATAGTACGAGCCAGTCTTGGGCACGGGCCACGACGGTTGCCAGACCTGCGCCCCCTCGGCGCGCCCCTGCTCTACCAGCGAGCGGATCCGTTCGAGCTGCACGGGCGCGACGATGGCGCCCATGTCCACGGCCTTGTCGAGCGGCGGACCGAGCCGGAGCTTCTCCATCCGCGCGCGCAGCTTGGCGTACAGCGTCTCGGCGATCCCTTCCTGCACGAGCAGGCGCGACCCCGCGCAGCAGACCTGCCCCTGGTTGAACCAGATGGCATCCACGACGCCCTCGACGACACCGTCGAGGTCGGCGTCCTCGAAGACGATGAACGGGCTCTTGCCGCCCAGCTCGAGCGAGAGCTTCTTGCCGCTTCCCGCCGTCGCCTTGCGGATGATCTTGCCCACCTCGGTGGATCCGGTGAAGGCGATCTTGTCCACCTTCGGATGGTTCACGAGCGCCGCACCCGTTTCGCCGTCGCCGGTGATGATGTTCAGCACGCCCGCCGGCAGGCCGGCCTGGTGCGCGAACTCCGCGAACAGCAGTGCGGTGAGCGACGTGAACTCGGCGGGCTTGAGCACCACGGTGTTCCCGGCCGCGAGCGCCGGCGCCACCTTCCACGACAGCATCAGCAGCGGGAAGTTCCACGGGATGATCTGCCCGACTACGCCTACCGGGCCGTAACCCGCGAATTCCGCGTCGGCGAGTTGCGCCCAGCCGGCGTGGTGATAGAAGTGTCGAGCGACGAGCGGGACGTCCACGTCGCGCGTCTCGCGGATCGGCTTTCCGTTGTCGAGCGTCTCGAGCACGGCGAAGAGGCGCGAGTGCTTCTGCACCATGCGGGCGAGCGCGTACAGGTGCCGGGCGCGTGCATGCGGCGCCAGCCGGCTCCACGCCGGGTACGCCTTGCGGGCCGCTGCCACCGCCGCCTCCACGTCCTTCGCCGTGCCCTGCGTCACACGCGCCAACGACTTGCCCGTGGAGGGATCAAACGTCTCGAAGGTCTTCCCCACCTTCGTCCAGGTCCCGCCGATGAAATGCCCGAACGCGCCGCCGTGCGCGGCGAGCCAGGCGCGCGCCGGCGCGTCGGCCTCGGGAGCGGGGCCGTACTCCATCGTCTGGAACAGTTCGACTACGGTCGCCATGGTCGTCAGGGCATCGGGTGGTGGTGCGCGGCGGCATAGCGCCCCGTCACGAACATCTCGAGCTGGCGCTCGAGGTCGGTGAGGAGACTGCTGGCGCCGAAGCGGAACAACGTGGGCTCGAGCCATTCGCGGCCGAGCTCCTCGTTCATGAGCATCAGGAACTCGAGCGCCTGCTTGGCCGTGCGGATGCCGCCGGCCGGCTTGTAGCCGACGGAGAAGCCGGTGCGCGCCTTGTACTCGCGGATCTGCCGCACCATGGCCAGCGACACGGGGAGCGTGGCGTTCACGCTTTCCTTGCCCGTGGAGGTCTTGATGAAATCGGCGCCCGCCTGCATGGCCACCCAGCTGGCCCGTGCCACGTTCGTGAGCGTGGCGAGTTCGCCGGTGGCGAGGATCACCTTGAGGTGCGCCTCGCCGCAGGCCGCGCGGAAGGCGCGCACCTCGTCGTAGAGCTTCTCCCACTGCCCGGTGAGCACGTGAGCGCGCGTGATCACGACGTCGATCTCGCGCGCCCCGGCCTGCACCGACGCGCCGATTTCCTCGACGCGCTGCTGGAACGGCGAGAGTCCGGCCGGGAATCCCGTGGAGACGGCCGCCACCGGAATGCCGCTCCCCTCGAGGGCCGCCACCGCCGTCGGGACCATGGCGTGGTAGACGCAGACGGCGGCCACCGTCGGGTGCAGCGACGTGACGCCAAGTGCGTCCTCGAGATCGGGGCGCAGCGGGTGGCGCGCCTTGGCGCAGAGCCGTCGCACGTTGCCCGGCGTGTCGTCACCGCTGAGCGTCGTGAGGTCGATCACCGTGAGGGCACGCAGCAGCCACGCCGCCTGCCACTGCTTCTTCACCGTGCGGCGCGTGCCGATGGTCGCCGCGCGGCGCTCTGCGGCGCTCTTGTTGACGCGGATGGCGCGCACCCGATCCAGATCGAGTGGCTCACCGGGATTCCGGAGGCGCGCGCTCATCGCGGTGCCCTCACCGTGCCACGCTGCATGCGGTGCCTGATCATGGGTGCAGCCGGTGCATCATCCGTGGGAATGCGATGCACTCGCGAATGTGCGGAACGCCGCAGATCCACGCGACCGTACGTTCGAGCCCGAGCCCGAAGCCGGAGTGCACGAACGTGCCGTACTTGCGCAGGTCCAGATACCAGCCGTAGGGCTCCATCGGCAGGCCTTCGTGCTGGATGCGCGCCACGAGCTTGTCGTGATCGTCCTCGCGCTGCGACCCGCCGATCATCTCGCCATAGCCGTCGTGCGCCAGCAGGTCGGCGCAGAGCACCGTGCGCGGATCGTCGGGGTTCTCTTTCATGTAGAAGGCCTTCGCCTCCTTGGGGTAGTTGCACACGAAGACCGGGCGGTCGTAGTCGGCGACGAGCAGCGCCTCGTCTTCCGCGCCGAGGTCGTCGCCCCACGTGATGGCGCTCCCCTTCTTCTGGAGGATCTCGACGGCTTCCGTGTACGGGATGCGCGGGAACGGCGCCTTCACCGATTCGAGCCGCGTCGTGTCGCGTTCGAGGTCCTTGAGCTCCGCCGCGCGCCGCGTGAGGCAGCGTTCGACGATGTAGCAGACGAATTCCTCCTGGAGGTCCTGGTTCATCGCCTGGTCGTACCACGCCATCTCCGGCTCGATCATCCAGAACTCGGTGAGGTGCCGGCGCGTCTTGGACTTCTCGGCGCGAAACGTCGGGCCGAAGGTATAGATGCGCCCGAACGCCGCCGCCGCAGCCTCGCCGTACAGCTGGCCGGTCTGCGCGAGGAAGGCGTTCCCTTCGTCGAAGTACTCCGTGGAAAACATCCCCGACCGCTCACCCTGCGCCGCGGTGAGGATGGGCGTGTCCACGTGCAGGAAGCCGCGCTCGTAGAAGAAGTCGTGGATCGCCTGTTCCACCTCGTGGCGGACGCGGGCAATGGCCAACTGCTTGGGCGAGCGCAGCCACAGGTGCCGGTTGTCGAGCAGGAAGTCGATCCCGTGCTCCTTGGGCTGAATCGGATAGTCGAGCGGACTCGTCCCGACGATCGCGAGCGCCGTGACGCCCAGTTCGAAGCCGCCCGGCGCGCGGTCGTCGGCGCGCACCTCGCCCGTGACCGCGACGCTCGCCTCGAGCGTCAGTTCGGCAAAGCGCGCCCAGTCCTCCTCGGCCAGCTGCTTCTTGACGAGGACGCACTGCAGGATGCCGCTGCCGTCGCGCATCACGATGAAGGCGACCTTGCCAGACGAACGCAGGTGGGTGACCCACCCGCGCACGGTCACGGTCTGGCCGGCGTACTGCGAGAGTTCGTCGATTCGCGAATACGTCTGGCTCACGCGATTACTTCCCCTGGTAGCTGATGCGGTACACGGTGCCGCTCAGGTCGTCGGTGATGTAGAGGGACCCGTCTGGGGCCTGGGCGATGCCCGTGGGCCGGTGATTGCGCACTCCGGCGGGTGGCGGCCCGGCCGCGCGGTTGCCCTTGAACGCCTCGGACGCGAAGCCGTCCGCGAACGTGCTGGCCTCGCCGGCCACCCGGCCGCGCCGCAGCGGAACGAACGACACCCTGAAGCCGTCCTGCACCAGCGGCGCACGATTCCACGACCCGTGGAAGACGACGAAGGCGCCGCTGCGATACGCCGCCGGAAAGGACTTGCCGGTATAGAAGAGCAGCGCGTTCGGCGCCCAATGCCCCGGGAAGGCGTAGACGGCGGCCTTCTTGCCGGCGCACCGCCCCACCTGCTTGCCGTCGCCACCGTATTCCGGCGCCAGCACGAGCTTCTTCTCTTCCATCGAATGGTAGCAGTACGGCCAGCCGAAGGCGTCGCCTTCATTGATCCGCAGCAGTTCCTCGCCGGGATTCTCGGCGTTGTACGCGTCGCTGAAGCCCCAGTTCATGGCAAGCTGGTCGCGGCCATGCACCATTGCCCAGAGCTCTCCGTCGGGATCATTCCAGGCGAGCGCCACGGCGTTGCGAATGCCGGTCGCAAAGCGGCGTCCGTCAGCCATCGTCTGGCCCGGCCGGTTGGCGTCAAACCTCCAGATGCCGGCCCGTCCCTCGAGTTCGACGCACGGATCCACACCCATGGATCTACTCTGCCGGTCCGCCGCCTGGCACGAGTTGGTCCGCGATCCGACGTTGAGGTACAGCACGCGACCGCGCACGACGAAGTTGTACGCCGCGTGACCGCCTGTCGGCAGGTTGCGAACGATGGTGTCCACCGCGCCAAGCACCGTGTCGCCGACGGCGAACCGGTAGCGCACGACGCTGTTGCGGTCCGTGGCCCAGAGGTAGCCGTCGCCGATCGCGATGCCCGTGCCCCCGCGGCCCCCGAGCCTGCGCACGAGGTCCGCCCGGCCGTCACCGTTGGTGTCGCGCAGGAAGATCAGTCCGCCGCCGGGTCCCGTGCCGGTGCCACTCTCGGCTCCGCCGCGCGACGGGTTTGCATTGATGAGGACGTCGCCGTTGGGGGCCACGACGACGTGGCGTGCGGCGCCAATCCGGTCGGCCACAACTTGGGCGCAGAAGCCGGGCGGCACGGCAAGGCCCGCGTCGCAGGCGGGCGCGGTGGCCTGCGCCGAAAGCGTGGGTGCTGCCGCGAGGGCAGATGCCCAGAGGGCGAGGCGAAGCATGACGGAGGGGCGCGTTTCAGGCACGGCGTCTGGACCGGGGGTCAGAAGCTGGGGTACATGGACGGGGCATGGCTGGCAGGTCACCCTTGCCCCTCGACGCAATCAATATAGTATGAGCGGCGCAGGACCGAGATCATCCATTCTTGCCGGAGCACCCCGTCATGAAGCATCCCATGGCAGCCCGACTCGCGACCCTCGCCGTGACCGCCCTGGCCGGCGTCGCCGTCGCCCACTCCGATTCCGCCGCGCGCGTCGTCCCGCGCCAGGACAAGCTCTCCATCGGCGTCGAGGCCGAGCAGCTGGGACGCAACCGCGTGAAGGTCACGATCACGGGGAAGAAGTTCACCCCTGAAGGACCGGTGTTCATCACGACGACGTCGCTCCCCGGGACGGCGACCGAGCTCGACCTCGGGCGCATCGTGGCCGACAAGGACGGCAAGATCGCGTTCAAGAAGGACGACCTTGAATGCTCCACTCCGGTGCAGGAAGACGCGGCGCGCCCCGTCTTCGTGACCATCACCGACTCGACGACAAACCGGAAGGCGCGCCAGCGCGTCGAGGGCGCGGCCTGGCTCTGCCGTTGAGCATCGAAGGAGCAGCTACCACCGCGCCACCGCGTCAGTCCGCGGCGAGCGCGCGACGGACAGCCGCCAGCAAGTTGGCAGGCGTGAATGGCTTCGCGATGAACTGCGCGTCGCTCAGCGTGACGGGGGTGCCCTGCCCGGCCCCCTGCGGGTATCCCGACATGAACAGCACGCGGAGGAACGGTCGCTTTGCGAGGAGCGCCGAGGTGAGTTCCAGCCCGCCAAGGCGCGGCATGACGACGTCGGTGACCAGCAGGTCGATGGGCCCGTCGTGCGCGTTGGCGACCGCGAGCGCGGCCACGCCGTCGGCCGCGCCAATCACGCGGTAACCGGCCCGGCTCAGCACCCGCTCGACGACCTGTCGGAGTCCCAATTCATCCTCAGCGAGCAGCACCGTCTGACCGGTCGTCTCGACGACCGCGGGCGCTGCCGTTGCCGGGGTCGCACTGACGGTCGCGTCCGTCGCCAGCGGCAGGTACACATCGACCGTCGTGCCCACGCCAACCTCCGATGACAACCGCAGGGTACCTTCGAGCTGCATCACGATTCCGTAGACGGTCGAGAGTCCGAGCCCCGTCCCTTGGCCCACGGGCTTCGTCGTGAAGAACGGGTCGAAGACCCGGGGGCGGATCGCTGGATCAATGCCGCACCCGGTGTCACCGACGGACAGCACCGCGAACCGCTCCGCGTGGAGCGACTCGTTGGGAAGCGGTGCGCCATCGGGGCGTCCAGCCACCCTGAGCCCGATGCGAAGGACACCGCCGTCCGGCATCGCGTCGCGGGCGTTGACCGCCAGGTTCATCACCACCTGCGTGATCTGCCCAGGATCGGCGAAAAGGGGCACGGCATCGACCGGCAGGGCCGTCTCGACGCGGATGCCCTCGCCGACGAGGCGTCGCAGCATGCTGCCCATGCCACCGACGAGGCCGCTCGCGTCGAAATAGCGCCGCTGGACCACCTGACGGCGGCTGAAGGCGAGCAACTGCGCCGTGAGCACCGACGCGCGCTCGCCGGACGTGATGACCGCATCCAGGTCACCCGAGATCTCGTCGGGCGCCGCACCCTTCTGAACGCCCAAGCGGGCAAGGTGCCCAGCGCCGAGGATGACGGTGAGCAGGTTATTGAAGTCGTGCGCGACGCCGCCGGCGAGTGCGCCAAGGGCCTGCATCTTCTGCGCGTGGAGAAACTGCTCCTCGAGTTCCTTGCGCGCGGTGATGTCGGTGAACGTGCCGACGAGGCGGCAGACCACGCCGTCCGCGGCGGCCTGCGAGAGCCACGTGACCGCCAGCCAGCGTCGCGCTCCATCGACACCCATCGTGCGCACCTCGAAGGCGCCCTGCCCTGGCGCCCGACGTGCCTCGCTGAAGGCGGCGTGGACCATGGCCTGGTCGCGCGGATCGACGACGCGCAACGCCTGCTCCACCGTGTCGGGCGTCTCGCCCGCCTCGCGCAGCCCGAGCAGCGACGGACCGCCCTCCATCCAGGTCATCTGGCCGCCCGGCAGCTCGATGGCGAACGTGACCGAACGCGACGCCGCAAGCGCCAACCGCAGGCGTTCTTCGCTCGAGGCCACGGCGCGCTCCGCGAGCCGCTGGGCCTCAATGGTCTCACGGTGCTCCTCGAGCAGTTCGCGAAGCGACACGGTGCGCAGCTCCACCGCCCGAGACAGCCGCGCCTCGCGTCCGGTGACAACCGCGGCCACCAGCGTCACGAGAAGCGTGATCAGCACGATCGCCAGTCGCAACGGCCACACGTGCGTCCAGTGTGCCGCGGTCCAGCCAGCGGACGGCCCGCCTCTCAGCTCCCAATCGCCGTCCGTCAGATGCACGGCAATGCGTTCCGGGTCTCGCGGCACGGGATTCGCCGTCGCCGCTACACGCCGCCCGGCCCGGTCGTAGAGCGCCATTCCGAAGCCCGGCAGCGCCTCGGACAACCCGACCTCGGCGAGCAGCCCGCGCAGGTCGAGCACCAGGGCGACCTGGTGCTCGGTCGCCGAGAATGCCGTGCGCACGCGCTGACGCACGACGAGACCGGAGTCGCCCTGAATCAGCCCGAACGGCCCGCTCAGGATGACGCTGTCGGTGGCGGACGCCCGCAGGAAGTCGCGTCGCACGTCCTCGCGTGAATCGTTGCGCAAGTCGAGCGCGAGCGCAGCCTCGTTGCCCACCAGCGGGTGGATCAGGACGATCCGGCCGTCGCGCACGAGTTGGACGGCGCGCAGGCTGCCGCTGCCCAGCAATCCCGCGGAAAAGGCATTGAACTCGCGCACGAGCGCGCCGTAGTCGCGGCGCGACTGCACGAAAGCGCGCAACCCGGAAATTTGCGCCACGCGACGTCCCGTGGCCGCGACGAGGTTGTCGGCGTGCGGGCGTAGGGCGGAGCGTGCGTGCTCCCGCTCTTCGCGCAGCTGCTCGCGCGCGTTGGACCGGTCGATGGCAAACCCCAGCAGGGACGTCAGCACGAATGCGATCAGCGCGACAAGCCAGGGGCGGCGCAACGCGTGCCAGCGCGGCGCGGCATCGGCGCGCGGCGGGACCTCCGCACCCGCGGCTGGCGCGTGCCCAGCGTCGCCCCCCTCCTCCACGGAGTCCGACCGTCGTCTCTCCGTCAACGCGATACCGCCTCCCGCACCCAAGCAGCGAAGGGCACCTGCCGACTTCCCAGCCGTCGGCCTTGGTGGCACGCGGTGGTCGCCATTTGCGTGGAAGCTAACCGAAGGCGCACTGCACGCGAAACGGGAAGGCCCGCCGACTGGCGGGCCTTCCTGTGCCTGCAGGTGCGGTGCGGACGATCAGGCCTCGGACTGGCCGATGCGCATGCCGTAGAACGACCGGTGCACGAAGAAGACCGACACCGCGAAGAAGACCAAGGCAAGGCCGGTGGTGAGGCCCGCCCCGCGTTCGGCGGTGAGCATCACGGCCAGCTCGACGGCGAGGAGGCCGAAGAGGGTCGTGAACTTGATGACCGGGTTGAGCGCGACCGACGACGTGTCCTTGAACGGATCGCCGACCGTGTCGCCCACGACGGTGGCGTCGTGCAGCGGCGTGCCCTTTGCCTTGAGCTCGGTCTCGACGACCTTCTTGGCGTTGTCCCAGGCGCCGCCGGCGTTGGCCATGAAGATCGCCTGGTACAGGCCGAAGATCGCGATCGACATCAGGTAGCCGATGAAGAAGAACGGCTCGATGAAGGCAAAGGCGAGCGTGGCGAAGAAGACCGTGAGGAAGATGTTGAACATGCCCTTCTGCGCGTACTCGGTGCAGATGCGCACGACGGTCTTGCTGTCCTCGACCGACGCCTTCGTGACGCCCTCGAGCTTGATATTCTTCTTGATGAACTCGACGGCGCGGTGCGCGCCGGTGGTCACGGCCTGCATGGAGGCGCCGGTGAACCAGTAGATCATGGCGCCGCCGGTGACGAGGCCGAGCACGAACGGCGCGTGCAAAAGCGACAGCTTCTCGGTGTTGACCGTCAGGCCGCTCGTGAGCGCCATCATGATCGAGAAGATCATGGTGGTGGCGCCCACCACGGCGGTGCCGATGAGCACCGGCTTGGCGGTCGCCTTGAACGTGTTCCCCGCGCCGTCGTTCTCTTCCAGCAGGTGCTTGGCACGGTCGAAGACGACGTCGAAGCCGTATTCCTTCTTGAGATCGGCGTGCAGGTTGGGCACCTGCTCGATGAGCGACAGCTCATACACCGACTGGGCGTTGTCCGTCACCGGGCCGTACGAGTCGACGGCGATCGTCACGGGCCCCATGCCCAGGAAGCCGAAGGCGACGAGACCGAACGCGAAGACCGCCGGCGCCAGCATGGTGGCGCCGAGGCCCATGGTGCTGACCCCGAACGCGGCGGCCATGAGCGCGACGATGCTGATGCCGAGCCAGTAGGCGGAGAAGTTGCCCGCCACGAGGCCGGAGAGGATGTTGAGCGAGGCACCGCCTTCATCGGACGACGTCACGACCTCGCGCACGTGCCGCGAATCCACCGACGTGAAGACCTTCACCAGTTCGGGGATGACGGCGCCGGCCAGCGTGCCGCACGAGATGATGACCGACAGCTGCCACCAGAGCGCCGTGTTGCCGGCGAGGTCGGGAATGATGGCCTTCGAGACGATGAACGTCAGCGCGATCGACACGATCGAGGTGAGCCAGACGAGCGTCGTGAGCGGCGCCTCGAAGTTCATGTTGTCGGCGTTGCCGTAGCGCGCCTTGGCGAAGGCCTCATTGATGAAGTACGAGCCCGCGCTCGAGACGAGCATCATGATGCGCATCACGAAGATCCAGACGAGCAGCTGCACCTGCACCACCGGGTCATGCACGGCGAGCAGGATGAACGTGATCAGCGCAACGCCGGTCACGCCGTAGGTCTCGAAGCCGTCGGCGCTCGGGCCCACCGAGTCGCCGGCGTTGTCGCCCACGCAGTCGGCGATCACGCCGGGGTTGCGGGCGTCGTCTTCCTTGATCTTGAAGACGATCTTCATGAGGTCGGAGCCGATGTCGGCAATCTTGGTGAAGATGCCGCCGGCGATTCGCAGCGCCGCGGCGCCAAGCGACTCGCCGATGGCGAAGCCGATGAAGCAGGCGCCCGCGTACTCGCGCGGGATGAAGAGCAGGATGCAGAGCATGATCAGCAGCTCGACGCTGATGAGCAGCATGCCGATGCTCATGCCGGCGCGGAGCGGGATCGAGTAGAGCAGGTACGGCTTGCCGCGCAGCGCCGCGAATGCGGTGCGCGAGTTGGCAAACGTGTTGACGCGGATGCCGAACCAGGCGACGCCGTAGCTGCCGGCGATGCCGACGAGGCTGAAGGCGAGGATGATCGCCACCTTGAACGCCTCGAACTCCAGCAGCAGGCCGAAGTAGAGGATGATGACGACGGCGATGAACGCCTCGAGCACCAGGATGAACTTGCCCTGCGTGACGAGGTACGTCTTGCAGGTCTCGTAGATGAGCTCGGAGATCTCCTTCATCGCCCGGTGTACGGGCAGGTTCTTCAGCTGCGTATAGATCATCAGACCGAAGAGCAGGCCGGCCGCGCAGAAGAGCAGGCCGAGGGCGAGCAGGGTGTAGCCGGTGATGCCGCCGAGGAAGGTGACGCTCGACATGTCGGGCAGGACGAGGTTGGCCTCGCCGCCGGGCTTGTGCTCCGCCACGGGCGCCTGCCCCTGAGCGTCCACGGGGGCGGCCATCGGCGCAACGGCCGGGGTCGTCGCAGCGGCCACTTCTGGAGCGCCCTGCGGGGCGCTGACGGTGGCGTCCGCCATCTGCGGCAGGACGAGCAGGAAAACGGCGGCAAGAGCCGCCAGCGCGCGGATCCGACGGGCGGTCAACACGCGCCCAATCAAGCCCGGTGCGAGCCATCTACGCATCAGTTCTCTCCAACGAGGGTTCAACCGCAGGTGGGGTTCAGACGGGGCCGTGGAGGGCCCACTGGTTGAGCGGAAGTCCGAATAATCCGAGGCAACTGTGTAAGGTAATGGAGTCTCCGGTGTTGGGGGAAGTTGGAACGGCACAAAAGCAACGGAACGAGGAGGAGGTAGAGGCGAAGGAACGGGGGACGAGAGGCGGCACGAGGAGGGAGGTCATGGGCGCGCGATCTCCTCGCCGTTCCACACCTCGTCCCGCCTCGCTACGCCTCTACCCCCTCCTCGTTCCGTTCGGCTATCCGACTCTGAAAAGCTCCAACGCCCGTCCGTACCTCGCCGTCAGCATCCGCTGCAGCGCCCGGTTGGACGGCGTGCTCAGCGTGGGATCGGCGTGCAGCAGGCGCTCGGCCGCCGCGCGCGCCAGTTCGCTCAGCTCCTCGTCGCGCACGGGGTCGGCAATCTTGAACACCGGCAGGCCGCTCTGCTGCTTGCCGAACAGGTCGCCCATGCCGCGCAGGCGGAGGTCGGCGCGCGCGATCTCGAAGCCGTCCTCGGTCTCGATGACGTGGCGCAGCCGTTCGCGCGACTCGGGCCCCACGTCGCCGAGCAGGATGCAGAACGACTCCTCGGCCCCGCGTCCCACGCGGCCGCGCAGCTGGTGCAGCTGCGACAGACCGAATCGCTCGGGGTGCTCGATCACCATCACCGTCGCGTTGGGGACGTCAATGCCCACCTCGATGACGGTCGTGCTCACCAGCAGGTCGATGCCTCCGTCGCGGAACGACCGCATGATGGCGTCCTTCTCCTCGGTCGCCAGCCGCCCGTGCAGCAATGCCACGCGCCGGTGCGCAAACGGCCCGGCGGCGAGCGCCTCGAACGCCGTGGTCGCTGCCTTGAGCGCGACCTTGTCGGACTCCTCGATGATCGGATACACGAGGTACGCCTGGCGCCCCGCTGCCAGCTGGGTCTCGACGAACTCCATCACGCGATCGCGCGCCCTCTCCGCGCGCAGCGCGGTGGTCACCGGCTGGCGGCCGGGGGGCCGCTCGTCGAGCACGCTCACGTCCAGGTCGCCGTAGAGCGTGAGCGCGAGCGAGCGCGGAATGGGCGTGGCCGACATCAGCAGGATGTCGGGCGCGGCTCCCTTTTCGCCGAGCGTGGCGCGCTGCTCCACCCCGAAGCGGTGCTGCTCGTCAATGATGGCGAGGCCCAGCCGGGCGAACTGCGTACCCTCCTGCACCAGCGCGTGCGTGCCGACCACGAGCACCGGGCCGGCCTCGGCCAGCCGCGCGGCCGCGGCCCGCCGCGCCTTGGCGCCCATCGAACCGACCACGAGCACGGGCTCCATGCCCAACGGTGCGAGCAGCGCGCTAAAGGTCCGGAAGTGCTGCTCGGCGAGCAGTTCGGTAGGCGCCATCACGGCCGCCTGGTAGCCGTTCTCGAGCGCGAGGCAGCAAGCAAAGAGCGCCACGATCGTCTTGCCGCTCCCCACGTCGCCCTGCAGCAGGCGGTGCATGCGCAGCGGGCTCGTCATGTCGGCGACGATCTCGCGCGTGGCGCGCACCTGTGCGCCGGTCAGCTCCCACGGCAGCGCGGCCTTCAGCTTCGAGGTCAGGTCGCGCCGGTTCTCGAAGGTGATGCCCTGCCTCGCCTGGCGCGCGATCGCATTGGCCCGGCGTTGCAGCAGATGCACGAACAGCAGTTCGTCGTACGCCAGCCGGTGGCGTCCACCGTGGGCTTCGGCCACGCTGGTGGGCCGGTGCACGCGCCGCAGCGCGACCTGGATGCCGGGGAGTCCCGTCTCGCGCAGCAGTTCCGCCGGCAGGTACTCGTCGAGCGCCGGCACCAGCGCGTCGAGGTGCTTGTCGATGACGGCGCGGATCTGCTTGAAGGACAGCCCTTCGGTGGCCGGATAGACCGCGAGGACACGCCCCTCGGCCGTCCCCGAATCATCGGCGCCGAGGTTCACCCATTCGCGCGGCATCAGCTGGCGGCCGTGGTAGAACCGCACGGTGCCGCTGAGGAGCAGCATATCGCCCTTGTTGATGGAACGATCGAGGAACGGCTGCCCCGGCCATGAGGCCTCGATGAGCCCGCTCTCGTCCTGCACCACGGCCTGGAAGATGCGCAGCCCCTTTCGCGTGGGCAGCACGCCCTTGCTGACCACGGTGCCGATAACCGAGGCGTCCTCGCCGACGCGCAGGGTGACGATGCGCCGCACGGTGGACGCGTCTTCGTACCGGTGCGGGATGTGGAAGAGCAGGTCGCGCGCGCTCAGCACGCCGAGCCGGCGGAAGGCCTCGGCACGCCGCTCCCCCACCCCCTTGAGGAAGGTGATCGGGGTGTCGAGTACCCGGGCGGGCGGGTGGCTGGTGGGCGTCATCGATTCAGAATGGCCAGAGGCACGATGGCGGTCCTTGGAGTGGTCGTGGGCCGGCGGGCGTGGTGGAATCTACAGACGGCTCAGGCAGGCGACTCCATCCCCTGTTCAGTTCCCCATCGTACTGCGGTGTCCGTGCCGCCGACACCAGTGGCCGGGACGTCTGTGCCCATCGCGGTACCGACGGTGCAACATCGGCGACGCGCTCCGCTCGCTCCGATTGCGTTCCGACTCCCGTGTGCTGCTGCGATTCGGCGTGGGAACGACGCCGAGTGCAATCCGCGGGTGACGCAGCGCAAGTGCACGGCCCCCACTGTGCCCCATGCCGAGTTGCGTTTCCCCCTCCGCCGAGCGTACGCTATGGGCATGCCTGCCACCACGGACCGCTATTGGGTGCCGGCCGACCTCGAGCAGTTCCCCGAGGGCGACGGCTGCAAGTACGAATGCATCGACGGGGAACTGCTGGTGACACCGGCGCCGCGCTTCGACCACGGCCACGCGCTGCAGTGCCTGGCGCTCGCGCTGACGGCGGCGATTGGATCGCCCAAGCGGGTCTTCTACGGCGTTCTGGGTTTGCGCCCCGAGCCCAACGCTGTCGTCGAACCGGACCTGATGGTCTTTCGTGACCCGATGTCCCGTCGAACGAAGCTCGACGACACAGCTGGCGTTGCCGTACTGGTGGAGGTGCTGAGCCCGAGCACGGCCAAGCGCGACCGCGGAATCAAGCGTCGGTTCTATCAGCGTGCCCGCATCGCCGAGTACTGGATCGTCGACCTGGAAAGCCGTCTGGTGGAGCGTTGGCGTCCGGACGACGCCCGGCCTCAAGTGCTCCACAACGACCTGACGTGGGTGGACTCGGCGACGGACACGGAGTGCCACATCGACCTGGCGGCGTTCTTTGACGAGGTGTGCGGCCGTTCGGACGAGGCAGCGGAGGCGCCGTAGGAAGGCGGCGTGCGTCGCGCAGGCTTGCTCGCGATACGCCCTATCCCTCCAGCAAGTCGCTGACGAAGGCTTCGACGTCAAACAACCGCAAGTCGTCCACCTGTTCGCCAACGCCGACGAACTTCACCGGCACGTTGATGGCCTCGTGCACGGCCACCACGACGCCGCCGCGCGCGGTGCCGTCGAGCTTGGTGATCACCAGTCCTGTGACCGGCACGGCGCCGGCGAAGGTCCTGGCCTGCTGCACCGCGTTCTGGCCGATCGTGCCGTCCAGGACGAGCAGTGATTCATGCGGAGCGCCCGGCAAGCGCTTGGCGATGACGCGCGCGACCTTGCGCAGTTCGTCCATCAGCCCTTCGCTCGTATGCAGGCGGCCGGCGGTGTCGATGATCACCACGTCCACGCCACGCGTGACAGCGGCATCAATGGCGCTATAGGCGACGGCGGCCGGATCGCCGCCCGACTGCGCGCCAATGAAGTCCGCCCCGCTGCGTTCGGCCCAGACACGAAGCTGGTCAATGGCGCCGGCGCGAAAGGTATCGCCCGCCGCCACCATGACGCGCTTTCCGTCGCCGCGAAGTCGCGTGGCGAGCTTTCCAATGAATGTCGTCTTGCCCGCACCGTTCACGCCAAGCACGAGCACCACAGCCGGCTTGTCCGCCGGGAGCACGAAGGCCGGGTCGCCATTGCCGGCGCTCAGCGCGCCCACGATCCCGTCGCGCAGCGCGCCAAGCAGCTCCGCCTCGGTCTTCAAGGCTCCGCGCTTGGCCTGCCGCTCGAGGTCGCCGATGAGGCGCATGGTCACCGGCACGCCGAAGTCGGCTTCGAGCAACAGCGTTTCGAGCTGCGCGATGGAGTCCGCATCAACCCCGCCGCGCGCGAGCACGCCGACGTCGAGGAGGGCGACGTCCTTGAGGCGCTGCCAGAGACTGCGCTTGGGCTTGAAGAGCGGCATCGGAGACGATTGAGGATATGGAATCCGGATGGTGCTTCAGGATCGCGATGACGGATTTCGACTGGCGATAAAGGTACGCTGGGCGCGGAGGGGGACCAACCGCCGTTGCGGGTACTACGTACGGACAACCCTCGCGAAACGCGGTGAGTTGCCCCGACTTCGCGCGGCGGCCAGGCGCGTAATTTCCGCGCATGACGAAAGAGTCATCTTCTATGCCACTTTCGATCCGCATCGCGAAGCGCACGGGCGCCGCGACCGCCGGCGGACGGGCGTCGAAGCCTTCCTGCCGATCAGCGGCCTGATGGGACTGCTCGACTGGGGCTATCAGGGCAGCCTGAACGTGATCCATCCTGCGGCCACCGTGCTCGTCCTGGTGGCGATCGCCATCGCGCTGCTCGTCCGGAAGGCCTTCTGCTCGTGGATCTGCCCGGTGGGCTTTCTCTCTGAACTGCTGGCACGCCTCGGCCGGGTCGCCTTCGGCCGGAACTACCGCCCGTGGAAGTGGCTCGACATCCCCCTGCGGAGCCTGAAGTACGTCCTGATGGGATTCTTCGTGCTCTCGATCATCGGCATGGGCCGCGCGGCGCTGACGGAGTTCCTGACGTCACCGTACAACAAGGTCGCGGACGTGAAGATGGGGCTCTTCTTCACGCAGATGAACGCGGTCGGGCTGGGCGTCATGGCGACGCTCGTCATCGGCTCGGTCTTCATTCATGGCCTGTGGTGCCGCTACCTGTGTCCATACGGGGCCCTGCTTGGTCTTTTTTCATGGGCCTCGCCGACGCGCGTCCGTCGGAAGGCCGACGCCTGCGTGTCGTGCGGGATGTGCGACAAGGCGTGCATGGCGCGCCTGCCGGTGTCGTCGCGCGCCTCCATCTCGAGCGTGGATTGCACGGGCTGCCTCAACTGCGTGGCCGTCTGCCCCGTGAAGGACGCGCTGGCCGTGCATGTCGGCCGCCGGACGGTGACGCCGCTGGCCTACGCCGCCGCGGTCGTCGGGTTGTTCCTTGCGGGCTACGTCGGCGCGCGCGCCACGGGGACCTGGGACAACGCGATCACGGACCGCGAGTACATGGAGCGCATCCAGAACATCGAGTCCGGCGAGTACGGGCATCCGGGCAGAGCGAACGACTGACCCGCGCCGGCGGTCCCCGCCCTACTTTCGCTGTCCGCGCCGCCAGTTCATCTTGAATCACCATGACTAATCCGTTCGGCAGCCCCGGCAGCCCCGGCAGCGCTAGCATCCGCATCGATCCCGCCGCCGTGATCCGTCTCGTGCGCTTCGCACGCAACGTGTTCATTCCGGCCATCATCCTCCTGCTCGTCATCCCGTGGCTCGGCCGTTTCGCTGTCGACTGGCTCTGGGCGCGCGAGGTGCAGTACGAGCAGGTCTTCCTGGCGTCGTTCGGCTGGCGGGCGGGCTTGCTGCTGGTGCCCGGCGGTCTGGCCTTCCTTTTCATGTACCTGAACTTGTCGCGCGCGCTCCCCCGGTCCACGCACGACGTCACGCTCTTTGCCCAGCGACTTGGCGCCGAGCCCGCGGCGTTGAGATTGACGATGCCGATGGCGCTTCTCATCGGGACCGCGTTCCTCTCGTATGCCGTCGGGATGACCGCCTCCAGCCGGTGGGCGAGCTACGTGCTCGCCGTGTTCGGCGGCGACACCGGCGCCACCGAACCGCTCTTCGGCAACGACATCGGGTTCTACCTCTTCCGGCTGTCCGCCTGGTCGAACCTGCTCGCGACCGCGATGTTCGTCGCGACGCTGACCGCGGTCGGCGTGGCCCTGCTCTACCTGCTGAAGGGTGAACTGGCCCTGATGCCCGGCCCCGGCAAGTCCACGACGCGCGCAAACTGGCACGTGGGCGTACTCGCCGCCCTCGTCTTCGTCCTTCTGGCCGTCCGGCTGTGGGTGGTCACGCGGGCCAACCTCGCATTCTCCACCACGGGCCCGTTGGTCGGTGCCAGCTACACCGACGTGCACGCCAACCTGCCGGCCATCGTCGTGTCAGCGGTCGCGGCGCTGGCTGCGGCGGTCGCAACGCTCTACGGCGCCGCGCGCGGCACGCTGCTGCGCCATCTCGTCTTCTCGGTCATCGCGTACGCAGCTATCGGGATCGTGGGGCGCGGCCTCGTGCCCCTGGTGATGCAGCGGCTGCTGGTCGCCCCCAACGAACTCGTGCGCGAGATGCCGTACCTCGCGCGCCATATCGACGCCACGCGCCGCGCCTGGCGCATCGACAGCGTGGCCGTGCGCGACATCGCGGGCGACGCGCCGCTCACCATGGCCAATATCCGCGCCAACGCCGCGACCATCGGCAACGTCCGGCTCTGGGATCGCGACCTCCTCGCGCAGACGCTCGGACAGCTGCAGGAGATCCGCACCTACTATGACTTCGTCTCGGTCAGCGACGACCGCTACGTGATCAACGGCCAGTACCGACAGGTGCATCTCTCGGCCCGCGAGCTGAACTCCGCGTCGCTGCCGACGCGCGGCTTCATCAATGAGCGGCTGACGTTCACCCACGGCATGGGCCTCGCCATGGCCCCGGTGAACGAGGTCACGGCCGAGGGACTCCCCGTGCTCTTCGTGAAGGACCTGCCACCGGTCTCCACCACCAACATCACGCTCACGCGCTCCGAGGTGTACTTCGGCGAGCTCACCAACTCGTACGTCTTCGTCAAGACGGCGCAGCGCGAGTTCAACTATCCGGCGGGCGACGCCAACATCTACTCCAGGTACGCAGGGAGCGGCGGCATCGGCGTGGGCTCCCTGGCCCGCCGCGCGCTCTTTGCCTGGCAGCTCGGCTCGCTGAAGGTGCTCTTTTCCAGCGACATCGGCGACTCGGCGCGCGTCCTCATGCGCCGGAACATCCACGAACGCGCCAAGCGGGCACTGCCCTTCCTCGCCTTCGACCCCGAGGCCTACCTCGTGGTCACCGAAGCAGGTCGGCTGGTCTGGATTCTCGACGCGTACACCAGCAGTACGTCCTATCCATACGCGGCCCGCACCACCGGCGGCGTGAACTACATGCGCAACAGCGTCAAGGTCACAATAGACGCGTACGACGGCGCGGTCACGGCCTTCCTCGCCGACTCCACCGATCCGCTCGCCCGGGCGTATGCCCGGATCTTCCCGAGTGCGTTCCGACCGCTCGCCGAAATGCCGCCCGACTTGCAGCGTCACCTGCGATATCCGAACGGCATCTTCCGCATCCAGGCGACGCTGCTGGGCACCTACCATATGAAAGAGCCCGACGCGTTCTATCACCGGGAGGACCAGTGGCAGATTCCGGAGGGGGCGCAGCGTGACCGCGCCGTCAGCCCCTACATGCGCCACATGATCATGCGGCTACCGGGGGAGAAGGACGCCGAGTTCATCTACATGACGCCGTTCACGCCCCGCGGCAAGGACAACCTCGCCGCCTGGCTCGTGGCGCGCATGGACGGCGCCGAGTACGGCAAGCTGCTCGTCTACCGCTTCCCCAAGCAGAGCCTCGTGTACGGCCCGCGGCAGATCATGAACCGCATCGAGCAGGACACGGAGATCTCGAGGCAGCTCTCGCTGTGGGACCAGCGCGGGTCGCAGGCCATCCGCGGCGAGCTGCTCGTGATCCCCATCGAGGAGTCGCTGATCTACGTGCAGCCGATCTACCTGAAGGCGCAGGGGGAGACGTCGATTCCCGAGCTGAAGCGCGTCGTCGTGGCCTACGGCAACCAGGTCGTGATGGCGACGACGCTCGACGAGGGACTGCAGATGGTGTTTGGTTCCGGCGGACCGCGCACGACTCCGGCCGCTGCGGAGCTGCCAGCGGCCGCCGCACCGGCGCCCGGCGCGTCCATCGACGCGCTGCTGCAGCGTTCGCAGCAGCACTACGACCGGGCCATCGCCGCCCAGCGCGCCGGCAACTGGGCCGAGTACGGGCGTGAGATCGAGCAGCTCGGTGCCGTCCTGCGGGAATTGCGTAGCCGGACGGGCACGCCGTAGGCGCGCGGCAACGGGCAGCGGTGCGGACGCCGGCAGAACGAAGCCCCGGCCACCATGGCCGGGGCTTCGTTCTGCCGGGGCAGTCGACGCTACGCGAGCATGCCGGCGATGGATGCCGAGATGAACGCCGCCAGGTTGCCGGCGATCATGGCGCGCAGTCCGAGCGCGGCGATGTCCTTGCGCCGCTCCGGGGCCAGCCCGCCGATGCCGCCGATCTGGATGGCGATGGACGAGAAGTTCGCGAAGCCAAGCAGCGCGTAGGTGAGGATGATCGC